>CAKQMS010000001.1 GCA_934254985.1 uncultured Prevotella sp.
TGCTCTTGTACTACTTCTCTGTCTATGTAAACCTTTCAAAGATCTCTATCTTTTGCTGTCTCTTAAACAACCACCGTAGCGGTGTTCTCGAAAGCGGATGCAAAAGTACTGCGAATATTTCATTCCACCAAATCTTTCTGAGAGTTTTTTGCGAAAAATATGCATTTTATAGGTTATCTTTGATTCAAATCAATCAAATGGTAAACAAAAGAGAAATCAAGAGGGCTTATTCGATTAAAAAGCGAGAAAGGAAGGAGAAGGAAGGGGTTAGAACTTATACACATTATTATATATATAGGGTTCAAAAGTTCACTACTTATGTCCTCTCACTACCTCCAACACTTTTCCTAAAGAGAATGTTATCATACCATCATTGTAGGTAGTATCCAAGACTTGCACCACAGCACTATCTCTATTTGAATGATAGCCCACATAAAAGCGGATAGCGTCGAAACGTTTTAGATAGCGTTTGCCATCAGCCTCATCTATATAGGTATATTTATTTAGAGTTGTTTGCTTCAATGCACGATACTCCTCAGTCTTCTGTCCTGTGATGATACTCTCGAAATACACTTTCTCAAGAATAAGGGTTAACACCTTCATTCCTGAAAGATCCAACTTAGATTGCGTCTTCTGTACTATTTGCTCTAGGCATTGTAGCTCTTTATTGTAAGAGAAATATACGATAGTACCATTCATTATCTTCTGTATGATACTATCTATAATTGTCAATGGTGCAACATACCATTCTGTTGCTTCATGCATTTCGCCTTTATCATCAGCCACCTTGAAGCGGAAGTTTACATGACTAAGCACTTGATGTACCAAATCTTCAAACTTCTGCGAATTCATATTCACAATTTTATATGTGCTTACTATTTCCACTGGTGCCATCAGATAAGTAGGCTCATGCTCAGCATTAGCCACACGCTCCTCTACTCTATTAGTAGAAAATCCTATTTTATAAAGATTCTCTATATTTCTAACCTCAGGATTCTCCGACTTTGAACGAAGTACATATATATAACCTGTAACCTTGTCCTCTTGTTTTACATCATCCGAAGAGAAGAAACCACTTTGTGTTTCCTCACTTGTTTCGGTTATACCATATCCATTTGATACCACATTCTTACGAAGAGTTTGCAGATATATGTCCGATTCAGTACCATTTTCATATATACATCGAGTTCTGCCATCAGGCATACCATTAGAACTTTTTTTCTTATCAAGCACAGCCTGAAGCAATAATATCTGACCATCAACAACATAATAATGACCTTCAGTAAGGCTCGTTGTCTTCGACACACGTTTAAGCTGACGTTTGCCAGTTTTCAAATCGTTATTCACTTGTTCAAACAGAGGTTTAAACTGTGCGAAGTCATCACATAGTTTTCTCTGCGCCACATAGTCAGGCTTTTCTTTCTTCAAAGCTATCACTTCTTTCATATCAGTAGGGATATCAAAAAGTTTAGCTTCTTTATAAGAAACATCCATCAAAGGGTCGTTGAATATATCTTCAAGTTCTTTATCTATATCCATAGTGCTATATACATTTATAATAGGTGATACTCATCATATTGGCGAAGGCTGTCATTAGCCTTATCTCTCAAATTCTTGAGCGATCGTGCAAGTAGCTTTTCCTTCAAAGATCCATCAGCTTGCGGCTCTCTACCATTGGAAGCATACCAAGCGTTTATATTGAGCAGTTTCTGAGCCAAACGGTCATCTGGTGTTGGAGCCTTAGGCTTAGGTCGCACATCTGCCATCAAAGGATCATCAAAGATTTCTAATAATTCTTTTGGCCATTCCATCATTTTATTATTAAAATGAATTACGAAGTCTATGTCTTAAAGCATAATAATTCTTCACTCTTCACTAAAACTATTCACTTTTTACTTATCTTCCGGTTCATATTCCAAACCTGTCATCTTACGAAGTTTCAAGTTTTTAAGCTTTTGATAAGCAGCAGCGAGTTCCCTAACCTTTGGGTCTGGGTCTTTTATGTCAGGTCGTTTACCGCCATGAGCTTCCACCCATTCCTTATAAGGTCCATGGAATAGTGTTATAGCCTGTTCCAAAGTCATATCAAACTTCAGTTCCGCCATAGTGTCTTGAATAATCTTCAATGTTGGTGCATCCACCTGTTTTGATAAGACCTCGTAAGCACGTTGGAAAGGATTTATAGTATCTATGAGGTTGATACTCAGATTATCGATATTTATCATGCGATTAGCAAGTTTCAACAATCTGTTGCCTTCCGATTCTTTTTCCTCTCCATTTGAGCTATCAAAATCTATAGGATCGCCCTTATCGTCAACAATATCATTACCCTTAATCAGCGTATCAAGCAGCAGGCGTTGGCGCACCTCCTCTACCTCTCCATCTGTCAAATCTGGATATTTCTCTCTAATAACCTTTGGTATCAAAGTCTGAGTGATAGTTTCAGCCGTAGTACTTCCGCTAATAGCCTTTACCACAAGTTCATCTTGCAACACCGAAGCCTTAAGGTCATCGAGTTGTTCTTCAACTATCATCTTAGTTTTCTCGCTTGATAAAGGTTTCAATCCCTCTATTACCAAAGTTCGCGGATCCATAGGACTTGTAGCATCATCGTCAACATCCTTCACGGTTTTGAAACTCCAACTTGGTGCCATCACCTGTTCCATCAATAGCGATGCTGTGATAGCTTTCAAAAAGTCATTTACCGCCACCTTTACTTCTGGCTGTTCAGCATCAGGCATTCCTATCATATTTACGAACTTTGCCATAGTTTTGCCTTCGCAATCTCTGGTGCAACGACCTATTATCTGCACCACTTCTGTCAACGAGCCACGTACACCTATAGTTAGACATTCCTCACACCATTGCCAGTCGAAGCCTTCCTTCGCTGTACCTAAGGCTATGATAATATCCATATCCTCAGGTTTCTTCATGCGCTGCAAATATCCTTGCACCAAGTTGCGAGTCTCAGCATCATCTTCCACCAAGTCTGCCACCTTCAGGAGTCTGCCATCCTTTGTTCTAACATGATATATACCACCATTATTATAGTCACGTTCCTCTACCGTTCCTATCACCTTTATTATTTCGTCTGTCTCGGTATATTTTCCCAATCCGCTTGATGCTCGAGAGTTGACACTCGGAATATGGATGATAGTTTTCTTCTTTGTATCCAGCACCTCGGCAATATGGTCGAGATAGCTACCATGATAGAAATGGTAACCAAGCACCAAGTTTTTGAGATATCGATAACCATTTAGTTGCTGATAATAGTTGTAGGTAACGGGGAAGAAGCGAGCCTCATCATCAGCTCTAAGCACAGGCACACCATCGCCACGGAAATAGCTACCCGTCATAGCAACAATATGACCAGTAGAATTATTCATCACTCGACGCACAATATCGCCCAGACCACTATTCACATCAGCACTTGTATGATGAAACTCATCGATAGCCAACAAGCAATCGTTGAATTCCTCATCCTGCAGTTCTTTCATACCATTACGAAGTGTGGCATGAGCGCAAACTAATATCTTCACATTGTTTTGCTTGAAGAATTCTACAAATCGCTTACACTTATCGCTTTCGTTGCTTGTGTCACAAAGATTAAAGTAAGGAGCCACACGCCAGTCGGCAAAGAAGCCAAACTTTTTTAGTTCTGTATTCTGAAACGAGCGTCCGATACTCTTCTCAGGTACAGCCACCACAACTTTCTTCAATCCTTGATTCTCCAACTTATCCAAAGCTATAAACATCAGAGCACGGCTCTTGCCCGAAGCTGGTGGTGCCTTAATAAGCAAAAAGCGATGGTTGCGAGCCTCATAAGCCTTCGCTTGCATTTCTCGCATACCCAATTCGTTGGTATTGCTTGATGTTCCTTTACATTGATATTTTATATCAACGATATTATCATTTATCTTGTCCATGAGCTTTTAGTTTTTCCTTTAACATTTCTATCAATTTATCACTATCATATTCCATATTCAAATGCTTTGAGCGATTCTCTAAGATACCAAAGTTCTGCACCATATGGTCTAAGCATTGCATTATCAAATCTTGCTGTGCTTCTTGCTCGGTATTAAACAAATAATTTTCTTCCACCAAGCCACGTCTTCCCTTCAAGGAATACATAACAACCTGCTTCCCTTCTTCATCGAGTTCTATATTAACGTTGCGAATGGAATATTCATTTGGAATATAATTAACGAAACAACCATCAGCTGTAGCATAAACCTTATCGCCGACCTTAAAGCGAGGAGTTAATTTTTCTTCTTTTTCTGTAGATTGTTCAGTTGCTGCATCTTCCTTCTTATCATCATATACAGGCCATTCTCTTATTGTTGCAGGCTCGCCATCAGCCAATTTCTTACCAAAGAAATAAGCACATAGTACTCTTTTTATTGGCTCATCAGTAAATATAGAACCATAGAGCAAATGTTTCATATCTTTATCTACATCATAATAAGAAGCAGATGAGTTTCCATCAACTTCGTATCGTAGACTTTTACCCTCACATTCCAAACGAATAGATTGAACAGGGAGCAAATCGTAGACATCAGGCTTACACAATACATCTGCCAAGTTTGGAGTAATATCAAAAGTCAAATAAAGCTCATCGCTATTATCTTTTGTCTTTGCATATTCATCCCAATTAGCCTTTGCCAAAGGCACAACCAGCTCATCGCCTTCACGCTTAGGCATACGGATTTCAACCTTATGGGCAGCAGGAAGATTATTTTCATCAATAGGATAATCAAACAAATGCAGTTTACCCTTAACGCCTTCTATAGGTTTATCAAACATATAAGCATCTTTGAACACCCACTTATATTGCGAATCATCTGGCGAAGCCCAAAGAGAACCAGACTCTGTTTCTATTCTGTCTAACGCCACATATCCAATTATAGCACCATTAGGAAACTCATTTGCTTGTGGCAAATTGCCAAAGAGAATATCATTGTTTATAGTTGACGACCATTCCAACGGCATCTCACTCAGCATATTCATGCTAAACTTCTTACTGGCATGTATTAGTATTCTACCAGGATTTTCTTGCGGTTTCCATGTTCTATTCTCTACATCTTTGATACCAGAACAAATCATTGTTGCCCAAGGCTGTTGTACCGATAATACTTTCATTAGTTTAATATTTTAAAGGTTATTATTTCTTGTTAGCTGTCATTTTCTCATATAGTTTGAAGAGGCATTCCAATCGAGCCTCATCATTTGGGAACGGAGCGCCAGGATAGCAGCTTTCTACGATGGCATCCAGTTCCTCATGTGCTTCACGCAAATCCTCCGGCATCTTTTCCGGGTCGTAAAGATCTGCAAGCGTCTTCTCGGGATAGTTTTCACGAGCCAGAAGCACATTCGTTGCCGCCTCTTCTATCTCAGACTTCTTTGTGTCGGAGATGGATGGGAAAGGGAAAGTGTTGTAGCAGAGACCTGCGGAATATCTGTAATCAGTTTTTAATCTACCTCCTACAGTACGAACCCATACCATGTGCATCTCGCTGGTAAGGATGCCAAAGAGCCATAATGATGCGTCATAGATGGCGAAGGCTGAATCTGAAATAACAGTTTCTTTGTCCAAGAACCCCATAGGAATGTACTTTCGCCTTTCGGATGATACACGAGGAATGATAATCTTGTCTCTATCTAATATCGGATGCTCTCTAAACTGATAAGGTTTTTCTGCCAATTTCAAACAAGCAGCATCAGTACTATCCAACCGAAGTTCTTTAGTTCTTTCTACACGCCTAGCAATCTCTTCATTTTTCAATGCCTCATCAGCATCCTGTTCGTCTATCCACAAACAGTATCTAGGCTTCCCATTTATAAATTCTTCAGAACCATACATCATTCGCAAATACTTAGAGAATGATGAATATTTGGCTATAAAATCTTCATATTCAACTTTGTTGAACAACAAGTTACCATTATCATAAGGCATGCAGCCAAAGCATAATTTCGGATAGCCATCAGGTGTATGAACATCCTTATGTACTATCGTTTCTGTTCCTACAGATAAATAAGGATTTATCACAGAAGATTCTATTTGTTTGTCGGAGGTAAACAATAGTTTCTTATTATTACTCTTATTGAACACCCCAACAATCACAACAGTAACACCGGCATTATATTTTGCATTATTGGTCCATTTGAAAGAAGTATAAGCAAAAGCTATTTCTTCATTCATTTTCAAAATTTGAGGCCAAAGCACAGAAACCTGTTCCCCTTGGCATATAGAGTTTGTACTCACATAAGCGTACTTGGCTTTAGATTCATGAATATATTTTGCTCCCAAATAGAACCAAATTGAGATATAATCCAGTATCTTACTATTCTTTAATTTACCAAAGACATAACTTATATCTTCTTTCTGCTCCTTGGTTTGCAATTTGCTCCCCAAATACGGCGGATTACCAAATACAAACACTTCTTCATCCTTGGTATGCGGGCACACTACCTCCCAATCCATTCTACAGGCATTGCCACATTTTATCTGGTTGATATTATGCAAAGGCAAGGCAGCAACATTCACACCGAAATCGGCGTGAAACTTGTTGTTCATCTGATGCTCGGCAAGCCAAAGCGAAAGCATGGCAACCTCGTGAGGGAAGTCGAGAATTTCTATTCCATAAAATTGGTCTAGACGAATGCAGGAGCCATCTATAAAGTCGAGCATCTGTTCTGGTATACACTTCTTACGAAGATGCAGAATATCCATTTCGAGCAGACGTAGTTGCTTATATGTGATAATCAAGAAGTTGCCACTTCCGCAAGCTGGGTCAAAGAACTTCATCTTACTCATGCGCAACATCAAGCGATTGCAATCCTTAGCGATAGGCTTACACTCAGCCACAAACTGATTTATAGACAGTACACTCATATCATACAAGTTTCGCTTTTGGTTGTACGCCTCTACGAGTTTCTTATATTCTGCTCGCAAATCGTCCATAAACAAAGGATTGATAACCTTCATGATGTTAGGCACGCTGGTATAGTGCATACCTTCTTTAGCTCGTACATCAGGGTTTACCACAGCCTGAATCATACTACCGAAAATATCTGGATTGATATCTTTCCAATTCAGCTCGCCACTCTCGATAATTATCTTTCTTGCCTTGTACCCCATTTTTGGTATTGGAATATCATGGGCAAACAATCCGCCATTAACGTATGGAAAATCGTTGATTTCTTTAGTGATATCTGCCGAGCGTTCGTTCATAGGCACATTCATTACGCAGAATGCCTGCTCCAACATCTCGCTGAGGTCAGAACCGTCATCCTTAGTAAAACGACGAATAAAATTAGTAAAGAGGTTTTCTTCAAATATGCCTGTGTCTTCGGCAAAGAAGCAAAAGAGCAAACGAGAGATAAAGATATTGAGGTCGTGGAGGTCGTCGTCGCTATTATATTCATTGTATGCACGAATCTCGTCGTGCAACTTAGCAAGTTTCTCGGCAGCCTTCACATCGGCAGGATTTTCATCTATGTTGTGCACACGCTCTACATTCATCAAAGGATAGAAGAATCCAAAGTCGCTATGCATCTTGGCAAGTTGCTGCTCGTAGGTATCATTCTCGCGAGTATCGTATGCCAAAACCGTAGTGCCATCGCTAACGGCAATAATCTTTGGTGCAGCCTTAATCACTTGTACATCTTTTTTCAGAGCCTCCAATAGTTCGGTAAGATGGTATTTGTCGGTATGCTTATAGCAAAACAAGCCTTTGATAAGCAAACCATCAAAGTTTTTGAGCACACCCTTGCCTTCTTTATATCGCTCTATATCTCTCGCACTCTTTCCAAAAGCCATCAGTATCTCATAGCCAACCTCACTGGCTGGCATAGTTTTAGCCTTTAGCAACAATAGATGAGATTCTATATCTTTATAGCTTAGTTGTAGTTTCTTTGCCATAGCTCTAAGGACAGATGGAAGCATAGCAATATCTTGCAAAACTATTACTCCACCGATTCCTTAAGCAGAAACCACCATAAATTTGATTAGAATGTTTTTAGATTATTAGTACGTTAGCCTACCACTATCCCGCATAGTTTACAAAGCTATAAATGAACCACCAAAAGAAAAGGCGCAGGAATCATGCTGCTAACATTATCCTTGTCAATTGAGGTCCTCGGACGACCTTGGGAACAAGAATAAGAAGCAACAGAAGCCTACGCCAATTCAGTATATATATAATAGCACAGGATGTACCTTCTCCACGAAAGGAGAAGGCACACCTATGCCATGTGTATATACACAGTGGGTAGACGCCCACCGCTGTCTTCATCTGCTTCCCTTTTGAAATTTCCGAGGTTTCAATTGAACAGAAGAAAACGTAGAGAACGTCTTTCTTAATATGATAGTGCCGAATCATGGACTAACATAGGCATCGCTAATGCCTATATCCTATGATAAGACTCGACAAAATTAAATAAAAGTTATTGAAATACCAAGAAAACTTAAACATTTTATAATTGATACTTTTATAAACTTAAGAATTCGCATCAATTGATATAGAAAGCTTACCTATTGATGTAAGAAACATAATATATAACGAACCTTTATATTAAATTATATTTGATTGCAATCATATTGACATTTGAGAGAAAGCAAAAATACGTTTGCCAGAAAGCATAGATTCGTTTGATAGAAAGCATAGATTGCTCGAAGCATAGCTTCGACAACGAACTAAGTCTGTTAAGTTATTGAATGAAAGCGACTTACAACATCGTCGCAACCATAATTATCAAATTTGACTATAATATAGCTTTTTTCTTGCGATTATTAAGAAAATACCATACAGATTATAACAAACAAAAGGCACGACTATGATGAAAAGACAACTTTTACATCATAATCGTGCCATATTTTGGTTATAAATTTGCTAAAAAGAATAGCGTAAGGATTAAATATCCAAATCTGGAGCTTTTTCAGAACCTTCTGCAGCCTCGAACTTGCTCATCTTTTCAAAACCGAAGATGCCTGCTACAAGCACATTAGGCATGGTGCGGACAGACTGGTTGTATGCCTGGACGGCAGCATTATATTTCTGACGCGCCTCGTTGATACGGTTTTCTGTACCCTCAAGTTGCACCTGCAAGTCTTTGAAGTTGTCGCTTGCTTTCAGCTCAGGATAGTTTTCAGCAATAGCCATGAGTCGACCAAAAGCAGCAGCAACATCGCCCTGTGCCTTTTGGAAGGCAGCAAGCTTTTCTGGAGTCAACGACTCTGCATCGAGCTTTATCTGAGTAGCCTCAGTTCTTGCCTTAGTAACAGCCTCGAAAGTTTCCTTTTCATGTTTGGCGTATGCCTTTACGGTCTTTGTAAGGTTAGGAAGTAAGTCCGCACGGCGCTGATATGTTGCCTGCACATTAGCAAGAGCTGTTGTTGCCGACTCCTGTTTACCTACCATTCCATTATAGGCAGAAACAGCCCATAATATAGCCACGACGATAACGCCAATGACAATCATTGTTGATTTCTTCATAATAAAATAAAATATAATTTAGTTGTTAATAATTCTACCAGCCACCACTTGAGCCGCCACCTCCGAAGCTACCGCCACCGAAGCTTCCTCCGATAGAGCCGCCACCAGAATGTGAGCCGCCGCCACCTCCGAAGAAGATGAAAGGTGGAAAATTGTCGTCTTTGTTGTTTCTACGATTATTATTCTTCGGTTTCTTAAACCACGGTTTCTTGATGATATGCAGGGATAAGAGTATCCACTCAAGAAGATATGCAAACGGAATGCCAAAAATTACAATTAGCATCACAGCTATCAAGAACCAGTCTTCGGCTGTCATATCTTCGCCCTCAGTATCTTCCTGGAGTGTTAGCTTACCGGTCTTTATCTTCGTTAGCAATCCTTGCGAAGTCTGCACCACAGCCAAATCGGTGTTTCCGCTTTTCATATTTGGAATGATGAAAGCTTGTGCGATATGGTTGCAATCAACATCAGTAAGTTCGCCTTCGAGACCTTGACCAGGAGCTATGGTATAGCGTTTGTCGTCGACTGCGATGACAACCACCAGTCCACGTCGGGTATCCTTGTCGCCCACTCCATATTTATTACCCAAGTCTTGAGCCATACGATAAGTATCGCCATTCTCAACTCGGCGGGCTACAACGAATGCCACCTGCACCTTGCATCCACGACGTAGAGAATCGAGAAATCTGTCAGCCTGACTTATAGCTTCAGCCGACAGTAAGCCATCAGGGTCGCAGACATACTTGGTGCGGTCTTGCAGATGCACCATCTTAATATTGTCAGCCGACCAGACCGTAGCCTTTGCCGAGAAGACAAAGACCAAAAGCATCGACAATATAAAAAGTATTTTCTTTATACGCATAAGTTATTAAAGAGTAATTAAAGGGAAGTTTCCAACTGTTTACTTCACCACAGTAGCCTTGATGATACGTACATCATCAATAGGACGATCGTAATCATCGGTACGAACATAGTCAATATCGCGAACAACATTCATTCCTTCAACAACTTCGCCAAATACGGTATACTGTCCGTCGAGATGAGGAGCGCCACCATATTTACGATAATAGTCGCGAATGTCGTCGGTGAGTTTCACCTTGCCATCGGTAGCAGCATCAATACGCTCTTGAATGCGATTGAGCGTTAGTTCGCTATAGTTGGTGCCATATACTATATAGAATTGTGCCGACGACGAAGCACGCTCAGGGTTATCAGCATCAGCCTCGCGAGCAGCAGCCAAAGCACCACGCTTGTGGAAATATTGTGGATACACAATCTCTGCAGGAATTGTATAGTCAGGCTGATGTTGTCCGACAGTATCGCCAGGCTTAGCATGACGAGTTGTAGAGTCGCCCGTCTGAATCATGAAGTCGGCAATGACACGATGAAACAGATTGCCATCATAGTAGCCTTCCTTCACTAATTTCAAGAAGTTATCCCTATGGCGTGGTGTTTCGTTGTATAACACCACACGAATGTTACCCTTGTCAGTTTCCAACAACACCTCATGTCTAACGGTGTCTTGTTGAGCTAAAGCAGCTAATGGGAATACCAATGCTGCAAAGAGAGAAAATAAAAACGATTTCATCATTATATCATATATTGTTATTTTCTTAATATGCTTCGCCACGCGATATCTCGTCGTGGTCGAGTTTCTTCTTGTCGATACATCTCCAAGCATAAACGATATAGGCAAGTACAAATGGTATGAGCAAAGACACTACAGCCATTGTATGCAACGTGAACTCGCTACTGCAACTGTTGGCGATGGTGAGCGAACTCTGAAGATTAGCTATAGATGGATAGTAAGCCGTATTGTTCCAACCTGCGCATAGGAGTAACGACAATACCACCATAACTACACCTATACCAGCAAACCATATGCCAAAAATATACACCTTATTATATATAGTACGCACGATGCCATATAGAACCAGCACTACTCCCACAACAAGAGTCAAGGCAACATACCACATATCGATAAGATTATTGAGATATTTCTGAGGTTCGATGAAGATGTCGCCAGTAGAAGGATTATAAGCAAAGCCATCCTTCAACAATGTGCGAACAAGGAACAACAAGAAGAATACGAGGAAGCAGGCAGCCTCGACAATTAGTCGGCGAGATATTCGCAGAGAAAGCACTTCGTCGTTGATATTGTTTTTGGTATACAACAAGCCAAGCACTCTCGACAAGAAGAACACCGCCAAGCCTAATACCACATTCCAAGGGTCGGCAACAGCATCCAAGCCACCCGAAGCGTTTGCCCAATGGCTGATTACAGGCTGCAAGAATACCGTGAGGTTCATCTTGTCGACCACGAAGTTGGCACCATTAAAGAATGTAGCCACAGCCATGCCAAGGAGCAACGGACCAACTACGCCATTGACGACAAGCATAGTCTGGAAGGTTCGTGCACCAAGCAGGTTGCCCAACTTATTTTGAAATTCATAGCTCACAGCCTGAACCACAAACGAGAACAATATTATCATCCAAACCCAATAAGCTCCACCAAAGCTTGTGCTATAGAACAAAGGGAAAGAAGCGAAGAATGCTCCACCAAATGTTACCAATGTGGTGAAGGTAAACTCCCACTTGCGACCTGTGGAGTTGACAAGCAACCTACGCTCAGCCTCTGTGCGTCCGAGCGAGAACAACATAGAGTTAGCTCCTTGAACAAACATCAAGAATACCAACAATGCTCCAAGTAGCGATACTAAGAACCACCAATAATGTTGCAAAAACGAATATGTCATAATCTTCTGTTTTCAATAAGTTAAACCATAAAATACCTACTTAAAGCATACCTCTCTTTATCTGCTTGAGCATGATCGAAATCTCAACAGCAAAGAGTACGGTAAAGAGCACGAGGAAGATAAAGAATGTTGTGGCTACGCTTGCCGAACTGATATCAGAAACTGCCGCCCATGTAGGAAGCATGTCCTGAATAGTCCAAGGCTGACGTCCCATCTCTGCCACTATCCATCCACACTCGCTTGCTATATATGCCATTGGCAATAGAGCTATAGCAATAAGGTGTACCCACTTGAATTTACGAATATCGTTGTGATAAAGGATATGGAGAATCAAGAGGAAGAAAAGGATGAAGGCACAACCTAATCCCACCATGACACGGAAAGCCCAGAAACAGAGAGGAACAGAAGGTACCACCTGGTCGGCAGACTTCAGATATCCATAACCGAAGTAAGGCATATTAGCTTTCAGAGTGGCAAGATGCTGCGCAGCAGTTTCTTCCGACTTTGCCTTCTTGGCGTTGCGATACGACATCAAAGCATTAACGGCTGTGCGTCCTCGTTTCATCTTCTCCTCTACCGACAGCTCCTTAGTTCCGTCGCTACGAGTATATCCATTCATTATATCCTGTATGCCAGGAACATAGCCATGCATATCGCGAGTGGCAAGAACAGAGAGTCCATAAGGTATAGCCAAACGATATGGAGGTTCTTGCTCGTTCATATAGTCAGGTTGTTCGAATGGCGAAACCCAAGCTACGGCTGTTAGTCCCTGCTCATTTCCACCTTTATACAAAGCCTCCATAGCAGCAAGCTTCATAGGCTGAGACTGAGCCACCTTGTAGGCAGAGCCATCGCCCGTAAAAGCAGCGAGCAACGAGGCAACAAGACCTACGCATGCACCAATCTTGATACTCTCTACAGCCAACTTATGTTCACGATCTTTGTATAGATACCAACAGCTAACAGCCACGACAAACACAGCACCCACTATCCACGACGAGGTGACAGTATGGCAGAATTTATCTACTGCAAATGGCGACAAGGCAACATCGGCAAACGACACCATCTCGTTGCGCATAGTATCAGCATTAAACTCGCAGCCCACAGGACATTGCATCCAAGCATTAGCCACAAGAATCCACCATGCAGAGATTGTTGCACCCAAGCCTGTGAGCCATGTAGAAGCAAGATGGAATCCTGCCGACACCTTATTCCATCCAAAGAACATCACAGCAACGAAGGTAGACTCCATAAAGAAAGCCACTATACCCTCGATAGCCAACGGAGCTCCGAAGATGTCGCCAACAAACCAAGAATAGTTGCTCCAGTTAGTACCAAACTCAAATTCAAGAATGATACCTGTAGCCACACCCATGGCAAAGTTAACACCAAAGAGACGTTGCCAAAACTTAGCAGCATCTTTCCAAAAACGTTTGCGAGTGCGATAATAGCATGTCTCTATAATGCCCATGATAAGCGCTAAGCCTAAAGTGAGCGGAACAAACAACCAATGATAGATAGCGGTAAGAGCAAACTGCGCTCTCGACCAGTCAATGGTTCCGGTAGTAATGTCAAGTAAAAGGTTGTGCATCATATAATGTTTAGTGTTTAGTGTTTAATGTTTAGTGTTTAATGTGACTATCGTCGGCAACTCTTTGTTGCAATTGAGTGGAAACGAAATCAGGTTCCTCTCCCTTATTTGTGTTGTCGCCAATATAATCATGAAAGAAAAATAACTTCAACACCAAGAATATCAACACCAGTTTTATGATGATGATAGTCCATAGGGTCTTGCCGACTGTCATATTCCTAAAACCGTCGGCATACAACCTATATATGTTTAAAATCAGTTTTCTCATTGTCTATTATATGAAATAAGACGCCTCAAATATACAAAATATTATTTAATATTGTTCCTTTTATCCACAAAAATGCTAAAATTTAATATATTAAAGACTTGAACAACTTAAAAACTTTGCTAATTAAGATAAAAACTATAATTTTGCATAGATTTTTATACCCTATTTTCATATAAACCGAAAATAATAAAAAAGAAAGATATATGAACAAGAAAGTTTTGATTCCAATTATCATTGTTGGATTACTATTGGTAGGCGGTATTGCATATCTTGCTTATAGCCTCAACATGCAGAAAGAAGAGAACAAAGCCATGCAGGAACTTGCCGAATTGGACAAGAAGGAAATGGAAAACGAATATCAGCAGTTTGCTATGCAATATAGCGAGATGAAGACTCAAATCAACAACGACTCTATCGTTGCACAGCTTACTGCCGAGCAAGAAAAGACACAACAGCTTCTCGAAGAATTGAAGCGCACAAAGAGCAACGATGCTCGCGAGATTTCTCGTTTGAAGAAGGAGTTGGCAACAGTTAGAGCCGTATTGCGTAGCTATGTGCTCGAGATTGACTCGCTTAACAGACTGAACCAAAACCTTACAAATGAGAATAACCGCATGAAGGGACAGTATGCCGAGGCTACTCGCCAGATAGAAGGCTTGAACACAGAAAAGGCTTCATTGTCAGAGAAGGTTGCCATCGCAGCTCAGCTCGATGCCATTGGCATCAACCTCCAGATGAAGGATAAGCGCTCTAAGACCACAGAGAAATTGAAGAAAGCGAAGACTCTTCAGCTCAACTTCGCTATCGCAAGAAATGTTACAGCACAAAGCGGTATGAAGACAGTCTATGTGCGCATCACATCTCCTACTGGTGCGACCCTCGCTGGTGGTGGTAGCTTCAGTTATGAGAACCGCAACTTGGAATGCTCTATGAAGAGAACATTTGAATATAATGGCAACGAGACTCCTATCACCCTTTATTGGAATATCAACCAGGCTATGGTACAGGGCAACTATAAGGTTAGCATCTTTGTTGATGGCAACATGATAGGTAGCAAGAGTTTTAATCTATAATCGACTATGAAGATAAGAAATAGCGAAATATCAGCCAAAGAGAGAGGCATGGCAATTGTGCTGTGCCTTCTCTGTTGTATGCTGTCGGCTAACGCACAATCGGTGCTCAACCTCGATAGCTGCAGAAATCTGGCTCTACGAAATAACAAGCAACTGAACATTTCAAAACTGAAAAAGGAAGTTGCAACGAATACCCGCAAGGCGGCACATACCAAATACTTGCCTAAGGTGAGCGCAAATGGTATGTATCAGTTTACATCAAGAGAGATTTCTATTCTTAATAATGAGGACAAGAATACGCTGAGCAACCTCGGTACTACTACCAGCGGACAGATTGGCAATAGCGCATCTAACGTGATTGGTCAGCTGACACAGCAAGGCATTATCAGCGGTGAGCAAGCTCAGCTATTTGGTAAGATTCTTAATCAAGCAGGTTCAACCATCGGTTCTTCGCTCAACCAGATAGGTCAGCACATTCGCGATGCTTTCGATACCGATACTCGCAACCTGTTTACTGCTGACATCCTTATCACCCAACCAATCTTTATGGGTGGAGCCATCACAGCAGCCAACAGAATGGCTGAGCTAAGTGAGCAGTTGGCAGACAACAGCATAGAGAATAGTCGCCAGAGCACTATCTATGAAACTGACAAAGCCTACTGGCTCGTAGTATCGCTAAAGCAGAAGCAGCGTCTTGCCGATAGCTATCTCGACCTTGTAAAAAAGCTACATTCTGATGTAGAAAAGATGGTGAACGACGGTATTGCTACAAAAGCCGACGGACTGAAAGTGGCTGTGAAAGTGAACGAGGCAGAGATGGCAAAGCTGAAAGTTGACGACGGACTGACTCTCGCAAAGATGTTGTTATGCCAGATTTGCGGTATCGACATCAACGGCGATATCACCCTTGCCGACGAAGACAATGAAGATATTGCTGCAACAACAGCTGTCAGCGATATCAACAAGGAGGAAGCTTTTGAGAATCGTACAGAACTGAAGATGCTCCAAACCACTATCGACATTAGCAAGGAGAATACAAAGCTCGTACGTGCAGCCTACTTGCCAAAAGTTGCAGCTATGGGTGGATATATGATGTCGAACCCTTGTCTGTATAATGGCTTCGAAAGGAAATTCTCTGGTATGTTCCATGTAGGAGTAGTAGTACAGGTACCTGTTTGGTCATGGTTTGAGGGACGCTATAAGATGAACGCCACAAAGGCAGCCACAAACATAGCACAGATGGAACTCAACGATGCCCAGGAAAAGATAGAATTACAAATCAACCAAACATCATTCCAAACTCGCGAAGCTCGTAAGCGCCTGTCAATGGCAGAAAAGAATATAGAGAGCGCAAAGGAAAACTTAAGATGTGCGAACATCGGTTTCAAGGAAGGAATAATGAGCACTACAGACGTGATGACCGCACAGACAGCCTGGCTTGAGGCACAGTCGCGCAAGATTGACGCAGAAATAGATGTTGCACTTTCAAATACCAATATGAAGAAGGTGATGGGAACTCTCCAATAACAATTACAGAAGATACACAATAAATACACGAACTATAAACACGACAAAATCATGTCAGAGAAAACACAACATAAGAACATACTACTTGCCATATCGGCTTTCACTATAGTAGTAATCGTCGTTGCCGTAATAGGCTTCGTCTGCTTCGGCAACAATGACGACAACGTTATTCAGGGCGAAGTAGAGGTTAGCGAATACCGAGTTTCGAGCAAACTCCCTGGTCGTATAGCTGAAATATGCGTTACCGAGGGCGACTTCGTTCACAAGGGCGACACTCTTGCCATCCTCGATGTGCCGGAGGTAGAAGCTCAGAAGCGTGCTGCCGAAGCTACACAAGATGCAGCTAAGGCTGTTAGCGATATGGCAGACAATGGTGCTCGCAAAGAGCAGATTCAGGCAGCTTATCAGCTATGGCAACAGGCTGTAGCAGCAAGCGATATCGCAGAAAAGACATATAAGCGCTTGCAGAACCTATACAACGAGGGTGTGATAAGTGCTCAGAAGCGCGACGAGGCTTTTGCTGCTTACAAGGCTACTCAGGCACAGGTGTTGGCAGCAAAGAGCCAGTATGATATGGCTAAGAGTGGTGCTCGCAACGAGGAGCGCAAAGCAGCTTCTGACCAGGCAAATGCTGCAAAGAATGCTACCGACGTAGTGAAGTCACTTCTTAGAGAAACTGTTCAGATTGCTACTGCCGATGGCGAGGTGAGCGAGATATTCCCTAAGGTTGGCGAGCTTGTTGGTTTGGGCTCTCCTATCATGAGCATTTCAGAGATGAACGACATGTGGGGAACTTTCAACATTCGTGAAGACCAGCTCAATGGTATGAAGGTTGGCGACACCTTCAAGGCTTATTGCCCTGCTTTCGACAAGGAGATAGAGATGAAGGTTTACCATATCAAAGACCAAGGCTCGTTTGCAGTATGGAAGGCTACCAAGACCAATGGTCAGTATGATATCAAGACTTTCGAGGTTAAGGCTCGTCCAAGCAAACCTGTAGAGGGATTGCGTCCAGGCATGACTCTCATTATCCGCAAATAACAAGATGTTTAAGCAAATTATAGATGCTTACAAAGATATTTAATATTTCACGACGAGAGGTAGGGTTGATAATCCACAATCCCATCTATTGGTTTTGCATGATATTGTTTCCTATCCTCGTCACAGTTTTCTTCACATCCCTTATGGATGCCGGTCAGCCACAAGAGATGCCTATTGGTGTTGTCGACCTTGACAACACGACTACCACTCGCACCTTGATTCGTCGCCTTGATGCTTTCCAAACATCAAAGGTGAAGAAGCATTATGCCAGCTTTGAGGAGGCACGAAAGGCTATGCAGTCTAACGAGATATATGCCTTCATATATTTCCCTAAGAATACCACAGCCGACCTCATGGCATCAAAGCAGCCAAAGATATCGTTCTATTATAGCAACGCTTGTATCACTTCGGGCTCGCTTATCTTCAAAGACTTGAAGACCATATCAACGCTGGGCTCAGCAGCCATAGGCATGGCAAAACTATCGGCAATAGGCAAAACATCTGACGAGATAAAGACATTTCTGCAGCCTATCACCATAGATATGCACACTATAGGCAATCCTACAATAAACTATAATGTTTATCTGTCTACTTCGATGGTGCCAGCATGTATCACTCTGTTTATATTCCTTATCACAGCTTATTCTGTGGGTACAGAGATGAAGTTTGGTCGTCAGAAGGAATGGCTCGCTATGGCAGACAACAACATCTTTGTTGCTATCGTAGGCAAGATGTTGCCACAGTTCATCATATTCTTTGTGATGATGTCGCTATACCTTATATATATATATGGTTATCTCGGCTTCCCCCACTCTGCAGGCTTTGCCAAGATTTTCGCATTGGCTTTCCTCACAGTATTGGCATCACAAGGATTGGGACTCACATTCTTTGGCTTGACACCATCATTGCGTATGTCAATGAGTATGTGTAGTCTGTGGGCAGCGCTCAGCTTCTCAGTAATGGGCTCTACATTCCCTGTAACAGCCATGTCGCCAGCCATACAATCATTGTCTGCACTATTCCCTATGCGCCACTATTTCGTTATCTACCAAACGAGCATCTTTGGTGGCTACCCATTCTCTATGGTATGGGGACATATATGGGCGTTGATAATATTTGCATCATTGCCTATAGCTTTTATGCCACGCATAAAGAAGGCTATGAACGAATGGGTGTATATGCCATAAGGCGAGATATATAAAGAAAGAAAAATGATAAAACAGATAATACAAGACACTTGCAAGGTATGCGTAAAGGAATTTAGGCATACGTTCAAGGATGAGGGAATGCTGATGTTCTTCATCCTTGTACCACTGTTCTATCCTTTGCTCTACGCCTGGATATACAGCACACAATATGCAAGAGAAGTGCCTGTAGCTGTTGTCGACAACTGCAACAGCAACGAAAGCCGAAAACTTATTCGCATGCTTGATGCTTCGTCTGACGTAAATGTGGCAAGCCGTTGCATCAATATGGAGGATGCCAAAGAGATGATAGGCAGACAAGAGGCATGGGGAATAGTTTATATACCTTCCGACTTCAGCAAAAACATAATGCGCAATGAGCAGTCTACAGTATCTTTGTTCTGCGATATGAGCATCATGTTGCACTATAAGGCGATATTCCAAGCCCTGACAGCTGTTACGAGCGATATGAATACTCATATCCAACTCGAGGGTTCCAAGAATTTCACTAAACGCGACGAAGAGATAAGCACCAAACCTCTCGACTTTGACGAAGTGGCTATATTCAATCCTTCGGGTGGCTATGCCGACTTCATCATTCCTGGTGTGCTAATACTTATCTTGCATCAAACATTGTTGCTTGGTATAGGACTTAGCGCAGGAACAGAGCGTGAAAAGCGTATGCAGAATGTTATGCAGCATCTGTCGTCATATGCCAATGGTACCGTACGCATTGTCATAGGCAAGGCTATGTGCTTCTTCATCATATACCTCTTCATGGCATCCTATGTCACCATGTTTGTGCCAGAACTCTTTGGTATAGTACAGCTTGTTCATTTCGGAGAGCTAATGGCATTCTTAATACCATTCCTCTTGGCATCAATATTCTTTGCAATGATGCTGTCGTGCTTGGTTCGCTATCGTGAGAATGTGATGCTGTTGGTAGTGTTCACATCAGTACCTCTGCTCTTCCTTTCGGGTATCTCATGGCCACAGAGTGCAATGCCAGGAGCTTGGCAAGGTGTAGCGATGCTCTTCCCTTCAACCTTCGGTGTGCGTGGATTTGTGCGCATGAATACTATGGGAGCAACTCTCAACGATATACAGCCGGAGTACATAGCTCTTTGGATACAGGCATTCGTATATTTCGTAGGCACTTGCATCATAAAGCGAATAAAAAAGCATGAAGTTGAGATGTTGAAGAAAAAGGCTTTAGAAGAAGGTTTAGCTAAAGAGCAAAACTTAGCTACAGAGCAAAACTAAAAAGTATCAGAAAAAGCTAAAGGCTATATAATAAAAAAGGTGTTCAAAAGTTGGTTACTTTTGAACACCTTTTCCTTTATTCATAATAATACAATTGTCCATTCTTATCGGCTCCACATACAGAAATTGCTATTTTGCATGAATGAGAGTTACCGAAAAAAGTATCCGTAAAAGTCCCATCATCGCAGATTTCAGCATTTGGATTCCAATATAAAGTCCGTCGATAGTCATTTGGAACTTTCGGAACAGATTGGGAATAATCTGGATGATAAAATTCCATAGGATAATTATAACCTTGATAAATATATCTCCTATCCCTATATATGTATCTGCTTCCATCGTCTGGAATCGGGATTAGCTCGAATGTTACGTCTGCATCTCCGTCACGCTCTAAATTTGTATCTTTTCGCTTATCATAATCTGTATATATACGAAAACTTTCTGTGTGTTTAAATTTTGTCACTTTCTCCAAATAACTATTAGTTACAAATCTATTATATGAATAAGGATTCATATCGAAATTTCTCATATATGTTGAACCATTTACAATAGCTTGTATCTTTGGATCATTTGTCATGTTCATATATCCAAATAAAAATATAGAAGCTTGTAGAGGAAAACTTTGTGGATTATATATCCCTTGACATAAGCCATAATCTACGACTTCATTGAACAGGCAATACGCATCCCATACAAGTGCAGGCTTGTCCTTTTTCAGACTACGTTTATGTCTGCGTTTCTTTTTGACAACAACTGTAGGCAAAATCTGTGTGTCATTTAAACTGATACCAAAGTGTTCATCTCTTTTATACAACGAGTCTAAAGGGTCAGGGGTATTAACTTGGTACCATGAGAAAGGATTTGAGAACTGTGGAAAGAAAACATCTCGTTTAATATAGAATTCCGGATATCCTCCACGCATAAATGTAACATCATTTTTTGCAGCAAGACTTTTCTTGATAGAGTCTTTCTTGTTGTATGCTGTAAGAAATAAAATGCCCTTCCCATAGAACTCCGGTAAGTTAAATCTAAAATAACCTTTGTTTTGCAAAGTGTAAGTTTGACCAAACACCTCGGAACCTATTACCAATTCCGCTTCTATCGCTATGTTGGATTTTATATTCTTTTTATGTAGATATGTGGCGTCTTCTTCAATATTTTTATAATACCTTTTCTTATCAGAAATTGAACTTTTATCCATCTCACCAATTGTTTCTTCATATTTCTTTTCTATAAATTCATTTGTTTCTTCTTGTATTTGAGTGTCTTCATAATTAACATTTTCACTTTTTATATCATCATTTGCAGATTCGTAGACAAACTCATAAGGTTCACTATCGTCAGATATGTTCTTGTCTATAGGAAGTACTTGCCCCTCATAAGTAAGTGATTTCTCTGGTGCATAGCGACCTTTATCTATACGTTTGTATTTTCTCCACCCCTGTACTAACATTAAAAGATCCAGTTCTTTTGGATGTAGAATTTCATTATTCTTGAAATAATAATCAGGAGATGCCACAAAGCCCTTTAAATCCCCACACAAGAGCAAATCTGTAAGTATATTGTAGCTGTTATATGTAGATTCTTCATATGACATATCTTTAATTGAGACACTTACTGTTTTTAAAGAATTAGTAGTATCTGTATTTATTTCAAATTTAGACAGTTCGTAAGCTTGTATGTCTTGCGAAACGCTAACATCCAGTTTCTTGCCAATGTTTTTATTGTTGACAAATATTTGGCGTGTGGCTATAGGAATAGCTAAAGTATCATATAGCACGATGTCATTAACACCTGTCCTTAGTGGCATTTCTGACAACTGTAGACTTGTAGGTTTTTCAGAAAACCGCTTAAAAAATGTACATACCCCTCGACAGCTGATAGATATTGCTCCAAGTGGAATATTTGTTCCTATCTTTATTTCGTTATTTGTGTAATCATAATTAAGAACAGCCCCTTTTGCTTCAGCTTTTGGCAAATTGAAACTATAAGTTTTCCCCATATAGTTAAATATAGCTTTTGCCTTTTCATTGGTTGGTGTATATAGAAACGAACCTCGCCCCATGTATTCAGTCTTGATACTGTCTCCATTTGTTAACACCCCTTCCAAACTAACTGCTTTACCTTCTTCGTTTGTCGCTTCAAAAGCCACTCTACTATTTATTCCAGAAACAAGTTGTCCTCCTTCTGGGAAAAAGCAGACATTTAATTTTGTTCTGTCTGTATAAATTCGTTGCTTTGGACGCTGCTGCATCCATTTATTTTCATAGTTTTCTGAATTCTTATTCTTTTCATATATGGGAATGACACGTGAATATAGCCCATTGAATAATCTAAAATAATCTTTTTCACATTGCTTGTTGTAAAAATGATGATGGTAGAAAAAATTGTGTTGTTTTTCTGTCACATTAAAATTAAGCATCCATTTTGTGTAGGCACGAAGTTCATAATACCCAGAATACAAACTATCCTTTATAGCAAACTGTCCGTATGCTGTACTGTTCTCGTCAAGAGCCAATTGTTGTCTCTCTACAAGATAACCATCAGAAGTTAATAGTTCAACGTATAGTATACGGCTAATGTTTGTCGGTTTAAAATTGTCACTTCTCATAACATATGCCTTATACCACAATGTGTCACCAAGAAAATACCCTGTATTATCTATATGCATATATACACTTTCCTGTATTTGTGGCTTGTTGCATAAGATTTGTTCTAAGGAATCCAACTTGTCATGTTTTTCTACATAAGCGTATTCTGAAGATATTTTGGGCTCTCCTGATATGCATATTTGCGAGATATCCATATATGGTTCCATGTGTCTGCTAACATGCACATTTGAACTTTCTGCACAAAAAATAACTAATAATGAGAAAAATAACAATACTATATCTCGTTTCATTGAATAATTCTGCTCCATTATAATTAGTGTTCAAATGATTAACAAATTGCCATGTAAGCAAAGGTGCGGACTCTATACTTTGCAATGGCATCTGTCCATAAATATCTGTCATGCAGCATTAAATATGGTTTAGAAAAACCATATACATGCCATCACCATCCAGAGACACACAATTGTCTATGGCCTCATTAAGTCCACCTTGCCACATCATCTTATATGGATAGACATTCCATTTAAAGCCGTTTCCTGTCAAGCGTGAGCATGTAAGATTGAAAATACTCACCTGTTGACCTGGCGAAGTTTCAAACATTTGCTTACCTTCAGCCATAACAAAGTATCCATAGTCTGTAACAAGAGTTGGGATAATATCAAATTCTTCCTTATAGAATGGCAATAGAGATATATTTCCAAGCGTATGGTCTTCACGTTTGCCCGTAGCTCCAATATATGCTATCCGTCGGGCTGTAGGTATAGTTTCCAATACGTATCGCGTGGCTTTAGTAAGGTCGTTGTAGTCTTGTTCGCTCACATAATGAAACTTGTCGCCAAGCATAGACTTTATATCCTTAGGAAGCGAGTCACCATCGCCAACTACAGCCGTGGGCATAATACCATGCTCTATAGCCTTAGCCCCTGCCCCATCGCAACAAACCAGATAGTTTGCTTTATTGAGAATACCGAGCGGAATGGCATTTGTTGGGAAGTCTCCATCGGCAAGTATCACAGCATCGAAGGTTGTATCTTTAGTTATGTTTCTAATCATTTCCATGATTTCATAGAATATAGAAAGTCATTATTCAAACGGCACCTTGAATGTGCAACCATTCTTCCAATTGCTACATCCGTAGGCTGTTCTTCCTTTTATAATAACGCCCTTGCCGCATACAGGGCATGGTTTGCCTATCAGGTCATCAGAAGGCTTCAAGCTTGAAGCTGCATTTCCACTATTTTGCGTAGCAGCATTAGCAGCCTTAGTCTTTCTTGGAGCACGCTTCTTTGCAGGTTCCTTAGCTTTATCGCCCTTTGCAGCACCACCCTTTGCGGCAGCGCCCTTTGCCGTTACTGGTTTTCTGTCGTCAACAATAGTGAAATGGCGAGGCGAATTGTCACGCAATACATCCATCACAATATCATTAATCTGAGTCTTCAGCTCTGCCACGAACTGTGCAGGGTCGTAGGTGCCATGCTCAATATCGCGGAGTTTCTTCTCCCAGATACCTGTAAGTTCGCAACTCTTCAATAGTTCTTCGCGAATGGTATCGATGAGTTCTATACCAGTAGGAGTAGCCACAAGATTCTTGCGTTCACGACGAATGTAATGACGTTTGAACAACGTCTCTATGATGCCCGCACGCGAAGAAGGACGGCCAATACCATTCTCCTTTAAAGCTGCACGAAGTTCGTCGTCGTCAACAAACTTTCCTGCTGTTTCCATAGCTCTAAGCAAGGTAGCCTCGGTATAGTATTTAGGAGGAGTAGTCTTCTTTTCAGTAAGTGTAGGCTCATGCGGACCGCTCTCACCTTTAGTGAAAGTAGGCAACGTGCGCTCCTCATCCTGCTTCTTAGCATCTTCTTCATCCATCACCTGCGCCTGTGCATCTTTATCATACACCTTGCGCCATCCTGGCTCAAGAATCTCCTTACCGCTTACCTTAAAGCTCACATCCTCTACTCGTCCCATAACTGTAGTGGTAGAGAATTTGCAATCAGGATAGAATACGGCAATGAAGCGACGGACCACGAGGTCGAAGACATTTTTCTCTATATCGGTAAGTCCACGTGCTGGCACTCCTGTAGGGATAATAGCATGGTGGTCGGTGACTTTAGAAGTATCGAAAACCTTTTTGCTCTTTGGTAGACTCTTTCCGCCAAGAGGTTTCACAAGCTGTGCATACACTTGCTGTCCATCTATCACAGACTGGTAAACACCATTCAATATCTGTGGGCACTTAGGGTAAATATCATCAGAAAGATACTGAGTATCTACACGAGGATAAGTTGTTATCTTCTTTTCGTAGAGCGACTGTACGATGTTAAGAGTCATCTCTGCAGAATATCCGAATTTCTTGTTGCAGTCTACCTGCAATGATGTAAGGTCATAGAGTCGTGGAGGAGCCTCTGTGCCTTTCTTCTTCTGCACATCGGTAACCTCGAAAGGTTTGCCAGCAATAGTGGCAAAAGCTTTCTCACCCTCTTCCTTGGTGGTAAACTTACCCTGTGTTGCAGTAAACACCACATCACGATATATTGTTGCCAACACCCAATAAGGTTCTGGCACAAAAGAGTCGATTTCCTTTTGTCTGTTTACGATGAGCGCCAACGTAGGCGTCTGCACTCTGCCAATAGAGAGCACCTGACGATTTTGACCATATTTCAAAGTGTATAGTCGTGTGGCGTTCATTCCGAGAATCCAGTCGCCTATAGCTCGCGACAATCCTGCAAGATAAAGAGTTTGATACTGCTGCTGGTCTTTCAAATTCTGAAAACCTTCGCGAATAGCCTCATCCGTCATCGACGATATCCACAATCTCTTGACAGGACATTTCACGTTGGCTTTCTGCATAACCCAACGCTGTATCAATTCACCTTCTTGTCCGGCGTCACCACAGTTTATAATCTCATCGGCTTGGCTGTATAGTCGTTCGATGGTAGCAAACTGCTCCTTGATACCCTTGTCTTCTATCAGCTTAATACCAAAGCGAGGAGGAATCATAGGCAGAGCAGCAAGGCTCCAGCGATGCCAGTTAGGGGTATAGTCGTCAGGCTCCTTCAGACAACAAAGGTGTCCGAAGGTCCATGTCACCTGGTAGCCATTGCCTTCCATGTATGTACGTTTGTCGGTTGTTGCTCCAAGGATTCTGGCTATATCTTTTGCCACACTTGGTTTCTCGGCTATGCAAACTATCATCGTCTATAAAATCGTCTATATAATTTTATGGCAAAAGTAATTAAAAAATCCGAGAATAAGGTGAAAAAAGAAGGTAAAAAGCTATATGCGTTAACAAACCCTTCTTTTTACGCACAAAAAGACAAGTAATTGAATTGCCAGTACCATTATAGTGTTACTGCAATACCAGCAAGGTGAAACTCCAGTACCAGCAAGGTGAAACTGCAGTACCACCTTAGTGATACCGAAATCGATACTAAGAGACTCTATAAACACGCCTTTTTCTAATTAGCAATTTCTGCTAATTGCCTTTACTACCCACTCTACTTCTTCGTCGGTCATGGCTTGATGGCATGGCAGACTGAGCTCTTGCTGATGAATAATGTCTGTTATAGGCAGTTGCAAATGAGCAAACTGTGGATAACATTTTTGGCGATGTGGAGGTATAGGATAATGTATCATCGTGGCTACGCCTTCGGCTAAAAGATGTTGCTGAAGAGTGTCACGGTGTGGAGAGAGGATTGGGAAGATATGGCGCACATTGTCAGTATCATCTTCCTTCATCATTCTCACTTCGGGGTTATTGATATAATTAATATAATAATGTGCAATCTGCTTGCGTCGATTGTTATCTTCGTCAAGATACTTTAGCTTTACACTCAGCACAGCTGCATGAATCTCATCCATTCGTGAGTTTAAGCCTTGATAGTCGAAGACATACTTCTTTGCCGAACCATAGTTGGCTATGGCACGCACAATGGCAGCAAGCTCGTCATCGTTTGTCGTAACAGCTCCTGCATCGCCCAATGCTCCAAGATTCTTTCCTGGATAAAAGCTATGGGCAGCAGCATTGCCAAGCGAGCCTGTATGACGACCTTGGAATGTGCAACCATGAGCTTGCGCATTATCTTCAAACAACAATAGATTATGGCGACGACAGATGTCGGCAATACGCTCTGTCATAGCGCAACGACCATAGAGATGAACGATCATCACAGCCCTAGTGCGCTCAGAGATATACTGTTCGATAAGCGAATCGTCGATTTGCAAGGTGTCGATATTTGGCTCTACCAATACTGGAACCAAACGACAATCGGTGATAGCAAGAATTGTTGCTATATAGGTGTTGGCAGGGACAATTACTTCGTCACCCTCTTTCAATTTGCCAAGTTCTATATATCCACGAAGCATGAGTCGAAGGGCATCAAGACCATTGCCACACGACACACAATGGCGTGTGCCAATATATTCTGCATACTGCTCTTCGAACGCCTTTACCGATGCTCCCTGCAGATACCATCCGCTACAAACAACGTCATCTACAGCACGACGAATTTCCTCGCCATGCATATCTGTTATTCGCTTTAGTTCAAGATATTTGATGTTCATAGTTTATATCGGATGTTTATATAGATTCCACTTGTCAAATGTTTATAGCTCCCATTGATACCAATCGTAGCATACGCCTCTACCTCCAAAGCCTTCCTTTTGGAATATCAGAGGTTCGTTGAGATATGCTCCACCCTGCTCGGTAGACTTACCGAAATCGAAATAGCGGCAGTTGGCATACACCTTATTTATAATATAGTCGAACAGCAGGTCTAAGGCGCCATGCTTTTTACCTTCTAATGATGCTGAGATATACTGAGTATGCACTACTTGTGATGTGACATAAATAAGGGTACCACCCACAATCTCGCCATTCATCTTTGCAACATATAGTTTGATGTTGTTTGGGAAACGCGACATCAGGAGTTTCATCTCGCTGGCTGTATGTACAGGTTTTGCATTATAACGATTACCGAGGTTATCCTCCAGTACATGCCAAAAACCATCTACATCATTACTCTCGCCAACTTCGATATTTAGCGAAAGAGCCTTGCGTATGCCCGACTTTCGGGATTCGGCAAACTTCAGCTTATTATCAACAACTATAGTTGAAGCTATATCACGAGATATAAGTTGCGCTTTGCACTTCCAGGTCAAAGCATAGAGGTCTTCCTGAGATGGATATTGTTGGTATATCCATGGCAAAGCCTTATAAACAACTTTAGATATACCATTTTCGCGAAGCCAAGAGTTCAGACTATCGAAGCATTCCAAGACATCTTCTACGGTAGCCTTTTTATCAAGCAATAGTCCGCCATAGGTTAGTCCCTGATGCGAATAGAGAGTATCGCCAGATACATTAGCAGGCAACACCGCCTTGAGTTTACCTTTATGATAAAACATAAAGGAGTTGTCATCGAAGCGGTCGGCATGATAGTCCATGTAGTTGCGATCAAAGAGGAAGGTGGCATTGCGAGCTTTGCTCACAAATGAGTTCCATAGTTCCTTATCTTCTCGTCTATATCTTCTGATTTCCATTCTGTATTCTTAAGCCTCAGTTATTGCTATTTGTTTAGCGATTCTTCACCCATTGCAAGAAGTCATCATAATTGCGAATATAGTCATTCTCGTCGTAATGGTCGTCGCAAAGCACCAAACAAACAGCACCTGGCGAGAAATAGTCTTCCGAACTCCATTCGCCAGCTTCTACAAGCAATCCCTTGTAAGGATTGTCTAACAAGAAAGATTTATTCTCTATTCCGTCGTCTACATTTACCGTAAAACTACCACCTATGGCAATAAGCAACTGGCGAAGCTGCTTATGGGCATGGGCTCCACGCGACTTTCCTTCTGGCACATTATAGTTCCAGAACACACGCTTCACCTCAAAAGGAATATCCTTCATCGCTTCAACCACAGAGAGGTCACCACGATGGTCGCCGAAATGCGGAATATCTATAAATCTTGTTTTCATATTATAATAATGAGGGTGTGTCAAAACGACGCAAACATCACGTCTTTTCAGACACACCCTCTTTAGTATAGATTATTATTTCTTCATATAAGGGTCGGTGCCGAGAACTGTTGCTGCAAGACGCTTAGCCTTTTCGCGTAGTTGGTCTGTACCATCAGCCACTTCACCATAGCATAATACTACACCCATACGACGACCAACATGTGCTTCTTCCTTGCCGAAGATACGGATGCGTGTGCGGTCTTCCTTCAAAGCATCAACAAAGTTGTAAGGCAAAGGCTCGTTGGTTTCTGATGGCGACAAGATTACTGCACTTGCTCCTGCATGCTCAAGATGGATGCCAGCAATAGGCAATCCCATAACAGCACGGAAATGCAACTCAAACTCTGAAAGGTTTGTAGTGTGGCCAAGAGTTACCATACCTGTGTCGTGTGGACGTGGAGAAAGTTCGCTGAATATCACCTCGCCTTGCTTAGACAAGAAGAATTCTACACCCCACAAGCCTGCACCTGTCAATGCCTTTGTAACCTCAGCAGCTATATGCTGTGCCTTAGCCAAAGCCTCATCAGAGATAGCAAATGGTTGCCAGCTCTCACGATAGTCGCCACCCTTTTGTACATGTCCTATTGGAGGACAGAAGAGTGTAGGACCATCCTTCTGGGTAATAGTGAGAAGAGTGAACTCAGAATCGAAGTCGATAAACTCCTCGATTATCACCTCTTTCACATCGCCACGGCTACCTTCCATAGCATCCTTGAAAGCTTGCTGTAGTTCATCATCATTATGAACATAGCTCTGACCATGACCCGACGACGACATCAAAGGCTTAACAACACATGGGAAGCCTATCTCGTCGGCAGCTGTCTTAAACTCTTCGAAAGTCTTGGCATAGAAATATTTTGCTGTGCGAAGTCCTAACTCCTTAGCTGCAAGGTCGCGGATGGCACGACGGTTCATAGTGTAGTTTACCGCCTTAGCACTTGGCACCACCTGTATGCCCTGTGCTTCGTAGTCGAACAATCGTTCGGTGCGGATAGCCTCTATCTCTGGTACGATGATGTCAGGATTGTGCTTAGCCACAACTCTATCGAGTGCATCACCATCGAGCATAGAGAAAACTTCTTTCTCGTCAGCCACCTGCATGGCTGGTGCATTGTCGTAGCGGTCGCAAGCTATCACATACTGACCGGCACGCTTTGCGGCAATGACAAACTCTTTGCCCAGTTCTCCTGAGCCTAATAACAATATCTTTTTCATGATTTATCGTTTAGAATACATGTTATCGTAATATTTCTGATAGTCGCCAGAGGTTACATTGTCGAGCCACTCCTGGTTGTCGAGATACCAACGTACTGTCTTCTCTATACCCTCTTCAAACTGCAAAGATGGTTCCCATCCAAGCTCACGCTGAAGCTTTGTAGAGTCGATAGCATAGCGAGCATCGTGACCCAAGCGGTCGGTAACATATGTGATAAGATCCATATCCTCGCCTTCCTTTCTGCCAAGCAAGCGGTCTACAGTCTTTATCACGACCTTGATGATATCGATATTCTTCCACTCATTGAAACCACCAATATTATATGTCTCAGCAATCTTGCCTTTATGGAAGATAAGGTCAATAGCTCTTGCATGGTCTTCTACGAAGAGCCAGTCTCTCACGTTCTCACCCTTGCCGTATACTGGCAATGGCTTGCGATGGCGAATGTTGTTGATAAACAAAGGTATCAACTTCTCAGGGAACTGGTAAGGACCATAGTTGTTAGAGCAGTTGGTAACGATGGTAGGCATGCCATAGGTATCGTGGAAAGCACGTACGAAGTGGTCGCTACCAGCCTTTGATGCAGAATATGGTGAATGTGGATTATATTTTGTTGTCTCAAGGAAGAAGTCTTCACCATAAGCCTCATGGTGTTCTGCCGAAGAAGCCTTAGTGGTGAAAGGAGGCTTGATGCCTTCTGGATGAGTCATAGTCAATGCGCCATACACCTCATCGGTAGAGATATGATAGAATCTCTTGCCTTCATACTTCTCTGGCAACGATTCCCAATACAACTTAGCAGCCTGGAGCAAGGTGAGAGTTCCCATCACGTTTGTTTTAGCGAATGTGAAAGGATCCTTGATACTACGGTCTACATGGCTCTCGGCAGCGAGGTGGATGATACCATCAACCTTTTCGTCTTGCATAAGTTTGTAGAAGGCATCGAAGTCGCAGATATCCATCTTCACGAACTTATAATTTGGCTTATCCTCAATATCCTTGAGGTTAGCAAGATTTCCTGCGTAAGTAAGCTTATCAAGGTTGATAATTCTGTACTCAGGATACTTGTTTACAAAGAGGCGTACTACATGGCTACCTATAAAGCCTGCGCCACCGGTGATGACGATAGTTTTCATTGCTATATGTTTTAATTCGAGTTTATAATCATTTTTATGTTTACGGCAGACTAAATATTTGTGATATATGATTTAAATATTATGTCCACCTAATGTAATAACTTCACAATCAGTAAATTTATTGCCTTCGATGGTAAGTCTTACCAAAGTTCTTTCCTTATGCCACCCCTGCATGCCTGCAGCACCAGGGTTTATATGTAGCAAATTAAGAGTTTTGTCAAACTTCACCTTCAAGATGTGTGAATGACCTGAGATGAAGAGTTGTGGTGGCGAAGCGTATATCTGTCCTACGATACTCCGGTCGTAGTTGCCTGGATATCCTCCGATATGTTTCATCAGCACTTCTACATCCTCACACTTCCATCGCAGAGTTTCGGTAAACACTCTCCGTAGGTCGCCACCATCGCAGTTGCCATACACGGCTCTCAAAGGTGCTATTTCTCTGAGCTTATCAGCAATCTCCATAGAGCCTATGTCGCCAGCATGCCATATTTCATCGCAATCTTTGAAATAGTGAGCATACTTGTCGTCCCAATAGCCATGGGTGTCACTAATTATTCCTATACGCTTCATGGTGCAGAATTATTTTGCAGCTTTGATGAAGTTGGCAATAAACTCAGCCGTTTGCTCTATGCCGAGTATCGACGAGTCTACGCAGAGGTCGTAGCTCGAAGCATGTCCCCACTTCTTGCCTGTATAGTAGTTGTAGTATTTAGAGCGCTCATCTTCTTTGTCGTCGATAAATTTGCGAGCCGCATTCTTATCTATACCCATACGCTTACTTACGTTCTCTATACGGCTTTCTATATCTGCAGTAATAAATATGCTTATGGCATTTGGTTCGTCGCGCAATATATAGTCGGCAGCACGACCCACGAATACACACGAGCCTTCGCTTGCTGCCTTCTTTATAGCCTCACTCTGAAACAAGAAGAGGTTTTCTTCTGAAAAGTTGTTGCGATACATATTGCTATCGCCAACCAATGGGGCATGCATATGGAAGAGCGACTTCAAGAAGCCTCGCTGTTCATCGTTTTGCTCAAAGAATTTCTCCGAGAACCCACTTTCCTTAGCTGCAAGGTTCAGCAACTCTTTATCCAAGAGTCGGCAACCAAACTTGTCGGCAAGGATGCGTGCGATTTCTCCTCCGCCACTTCCTATCTGTCTGCCGACGTTTATTATAATTTTATTCTTGTCTTCCATATTGATTCTCCTTATGTTGAAGTTTGAACTTATGCATATATACTATCATTATCCATGCCGTTACTACAGATGCTATGAGGTCGGATACTGGTTGTGCCAACCATACTCCGTCAAGTCCAAACCACATTGGAAGCAATGCCAAGGCTGGCAACAGGAATAGCAACTGGCGCGACAACGACAGGAATATGCTTATCTTCACCTTGCCAATACATTGGAAGAAATTGGTTATCACCATCTGATAGCCAACTATTGGCAACATCATCATCATTCTTTGCATACCATGAACGGTGGTATCAATGAGATGTTGGTCGGTAGTGAAAAGGCTAACACATTGGCGTGGAGCCAACATAGCCAAGAACCATCCTAATATCATTATCGCAGTAGCAGCAATTATAGAGAGCTTCACCACCTGCATCATTCTGTCTAACTTCTGTGCGCCATAGTTGTAGCCTGCTATAGGCTGCATACCTTGGTTGATACCCATCACAAACATAACGAAGATAAAGACTATACGGTTGGCAATACCAAAGGCTCCCACCGACATATCGCCACCAAATCTCACCAACTGGTTGTTGATGAATATCACCACCATACAGGCACACACATTCATTGAGAATGGCGAAATACCTATACCTATGATATTCTTCACCAAATCGCCACGTAGGGAATATATTCCTCGCTTCAAGTGGATTAGCTCTTTAGGATTTGAGAATATCCAGAACTGCCATATCAGAGCCACAAACTGCGACAATACTGTAGCATAGGCGGCTCCACGTATGCCAAGACCGAATGTCCAGATGAACAAAGGGTCGAGAATGGTGTTAAGCACCACGGTAAACATGGTAGCATACATGGCATGACGTGGTTTGCTGGCAGAGCGCAACACAGCATTCATACCGAAGTATAGATGGGTGATGGCATTGCCAAGCAATATTATCTCCATATAGTCGCGAGCATATACTATTGTCTGATCGCTTGCTCCAAAGAAACGAAGTATGGAATCGAGAAACATCAAGCAGATAGCACCAAACGTTACTCCTATTATTATATTCAGCGTAATGGTGTTGCCCAATATGTTCTCAGCCGTGCGATAGTCTTTCTGTCCTAATTTCACAGACATCAATGTCGAAGCACCTACTCCAATAGCTGCTCCGAAAGCTGCCGAAAGGTTCATAAACGGGAATGTGATTGCCAATCCCGATATCGCCATAGCTCCCACTCCCTGTCCTATGAAGATGGAGTCTACCATATTATACAGCGACGATGCCGTCATAGCAATGATTGCTGGTATAGCATACTGCATGAGCAGTTTTCCCACGGACTTCGTCCCTAATTCCAATGTTGCTTGCTTGTTATCCATTTCTTTTTTCTGCAAAGTTACGAAAAAAACGACAAAACAGCAGTAATATTCCATATTTTATAATGTATATTTGGTAATTATCCTTTTTACCATTAAATTTGCAGTAGATAAGATAAAACAAAATATGCCTATATCTTCTACATTAAATCTAAGCACACACCCCAACCATATACTTACCAAGATTTCCATTATCCTTGGCATGCTGATATTGTTTTGCCTCACGCCTGCGGTTGCTCATATCGTTGGAGGCAATGGCGCTACCAATATCCAAGGCGACAAGATGATAGCATATCCTGGCGGCAAGGCTTTCTTCTTCCGCTTGTATCTTTCTGATAAGCATAATTCTCCCTACTCTCTCGACAATCCAAGCGATTTTCTTTCGCCCAAGGCCATAGCTCGCCGCAATCGTCAGCAGCTAAGCATCGACTCTACAGATATTCCTGTAGTAAAACAATATATCGATGCCATTGCTAATAGCGGACTTCAGGTTGTAGGCAAAAGCCGATGGCACAACACGGTTTTGGTTCGCACCAAGGATGCCGATATACAGTCTATCACAGCCTCCTTGCCCTTCATCACAAAATCCGAACTTGTATTCACCACCCCCGATTCCATATTGCCTACTCATCGCAAAACATATCACGAGAGCCTATTGCCTACTCCTCTTGTAAATAACAAGAGTACTCTCTATGGTGCTGCAGACATGCAGATTTCAGCCATTAATGGTAAGCAACTGCATGCTAAAGGCTTCCGCGGAAAAGGAATGACGATAGCTATTCTGGATGGCGGTTTCATGAATGTCGACCGCATACCATCACTAAAGAATGCAAACATCATCGGTAAGCGCAACTTCGTGGCTGATGGTTGCACGGATGTTTGCAATGAAATAGACCATGGCACAAAGGTGCTGTCAACCATGGCAACCTGCGAGCCAAACGTCTTCGTAGGCACCGCTCCCGCAGCTCGCTATTTACTGCTACGAAGCGAAGACTATAACACCGAGTCGCGTGTGGAAGAAGACTATTGGACTATGGCTGCCGAATATGCAGACTCTATGGGTGTCGACATCATAAACTCCTCGCTTGGCTACCATCACTACGACAACGACACTCCATCTACAGCCTATCGCTATAGCCAACTTGATGGCAAGACTACTTTTATCTCGCAGTCGGCATCACTATTGGCTCGCAAGGGTATCATCCTTGTAAATAGTGCAGGCAACGAGGGTATAGGCACATGGAAGAAGATTAATTTTCCTGCCGATGCCACAGATATTATTTCTGTTGGTGCCATACGTCCTGACAGCGTGAATGCAGCCTTTAGCTCTATCGGCCCTACCGCCGATGGAAGAATAAAACCTGATGTCATGGCTCCTGGTGCTCCAGCTGCCGTTATCACAGGCAAGGGTTCTATATCTGAAGAAATGGGAACCTCCTTCGCAGCTCCTATCATCTGCGGTATGGTAGCATGCTTATGGCAAGCCTACCCCACAAAAACCGCTACCGAGATTATCTCAATAGTCCGCAATTCCGCCTCGCAATCAGCCTCTCCCGACAATATCTTCGGCTATGGCATTGCCAACTTTGGAATAAAAAATAAAAAATAAAATATGAAATACGAAGAAGCCATAAAGAACCTTGAGTCGATAGTCTCAATGATGGAATCAGGCAAGCTTGACCTCGACCAGCTTGAAGAAAAACTAAAAGAGGCACAGCAGCTCATCAAGCTTTGCCGCGACAAGTTAACAAAAACCGACGAAGAAATAAGCAAACTGCTACAGCAATGAGCACCTTCTCTCTTTTCTCGCAACCTGCCGACATAGAGCCTGCCACCTCAAGCAACCTTTCTGCCGACACCAGCGACCTCGTTTCTCATTCCCCCATCTTGTCGCTCTTTGAGCTCAACAATATGGTGCGTGATACCCTCGAATGTTACATGCCCGACTCTTACTGGGTGCAGGCAGAAATCTCCGAGGCTCGCGAAGTGCGCGGTCATTGCTATATGGAGCTTATCGAAAAAGATGAAGGCTCGGCTACTCCTATTGCTCGTGCCTCGGCAAAATGCTGGAGTTCTAAATGGCAACGCATAAAAGCAGCTTTCATCAGAGCCACAGGCGAAATGCCACATCCTGGCATGAAGGTGTTGCTTTCTGTTTCTGCCAACTTCCACGAGGCTTACGGCTTTTCGTGGATTGTCGACGACATAGATCCTTCATACACCCTTGGCGACATGGCTCGCAAACGTCTTGCCATCATCAACGAACTTAAGGCGCAGGGAGTATTCGATATGCAACGCCAACTCTCGTTGCCTATGTTTGCTATGCGCATAGCTGTTATCTCAAGTGCCAACGCTGCAGGCTATGGCGACTTCTGCAAACAGCTTGCCGACAATGAATATGGCTTCAAATTCCGCACCCAACTATTCCCTGCCATCATGCAAGGTGAGCAGGTAGAGGCTTCGGTGATAGAAGCTCTCAACAAGATAAATGATGAGGCTGATAGTTTCGATGTCGTTGTCATCATTCGTGGCGGTGGTGCCACAGCCGACCTTAGTGGCTTCGACACCTTGCGCTTAGCAGAGAATGTTGCCAACTTCCCATTGCCTATCATCACAGGTATTGGCCACGAGCGCGACGAGAGTGTGCTCGACCTCGTAGCTCATCACAACGTGAAGACTCCTACTGCCGCTGCGGCTTTCTTGATAGACCATCTTGCTTTGGTTGCCAACTATCTCGACCAAGCATCTCAGCGCATCAGTAATATCATAACCTATCGCCTACAAACCGAACGCATGCGCACTCAGCGACTTGCCGAGCGTATACCGCTGCTCTTCTCAACCGTCAAGGTCAACCGCGAGGCATATATCGCCACGCTATACTCACGACTTGAGAATTCGCTGCGCAACTATTTCACAAACCAAGCCCACAAGCTCGACATGCTGGAACAGCGCACTAAGCCTCTCGATCCTATGCTCATGCTACAACGTGGCTACACCATAACCACCCACAATGGGCATATCATCAGAGATTTAAATGATATAGAACCAGGCGACGAGATTGTAACCACAACAGCAAGCGGAAGTATCAAATCGACAGTAAAAGAATAAAATTTAGCATTATTTGTTGCACAGCATAATAATATTTGCTACTTTTGCAAAAATAATAATAAAATAACATCATCTAAATATAATATTATTATGAAGAATTTGGATTGGGAAAAGTTGTCATTTGGCTATATGCCAACCGACTACAACGTACGTTGCTACTATCGTGATGGCAAATGGGGCGAAATAGAAGTTTGCTCCGACGAGTACATCAAACTGCACATGGCTGCCACCTCGCTCCACTATGGTCAGGAGGCTTTCGAGGGTCTTAAGGCATACCGTTGTCCAGACGGCAAAGTGCGTGTGTTCCGTATGGAAGAGAATGCTGCACGTTTGCAGAGCACCTGCCGTGGCATCATGATGCCTGAGGTTCCTACAGAACTTTTCTGCGAAATGGTAAAGAAAGTGGTACGTCTCAACCAGGAGTACATCCCTACTTATGAGAGCGGAGCTACACTATATGTTCGTCCATTGCTTATTGGTACAAGCGCACAGGTAGGCGTTCACCCAGCTAACGAATATCTATTCCTCATCTTCGTAACTCCAGTGGGTCCTTACTTCAAGGGTGGTTTCTCAAGCAATCCTTATGTCATCATCCGCGACTTCGACCGTGCAGCACCTCTTGGCACCGGTACCTACAAGGTAGGTGGTAACTATGCTGCGAGCCTCAAGGCAAACTCTATAGCTCACGCTAAGGGTTATGCAAGCGAGTTCTACCTCGACTCTAAGGAAAAGAAATACGTTGACGAGTGTGGTGCTGCCAACTTCTTCGGTATCAAGAACAACACTTACGTCACTCCAAAGTCAACCTCTATACTTCCTTCCATCACCAACAAGAGCCTTATGCAGATTGCAGAAGACCTCGGCATGAAGGTTGAGCGTCGCCCTGTTCCTGAAGAGGAACTCGATACATTCGAGGAGGCTGGAGCATGTGGTACAGCTGCTGTTATCTCGCCAATTTCACACCTCGACGATATGGACACTGGCAAGGTCTATAACTTTGGCGACAAGCCAGGTCCTTGGTCAACCAAGCTCTACGAAACTCTCCGTGGCATCCAGTATGGCACAGTAGAAGACAAGCATGGTTGGACTACCGTGGTCATCGAATAATCAATAGGTTTTCTACAATAACTAACAAAGCCACCAAGCATAATTGCAAGGTGGCTTTGTTTCTTTTTACTGATACCTGAGTATAGTCCTTTTTAGAAGTTTTGATAAACTTTTAAAAGTAAGGAGTCAGATTCAACACTCTTATCATTCGAAACGTTCATGACGTTTGAAACTTTTCCTACTCTTACGCTATCATCTTTAGCAGATGGAGCTATAATAGAGCATGTGAGCATTATTAAAAGCGCAAGTAATACTTTATTCATATCTTTACTGAACCCATTTAATAACGATTTGCAGGCGCAAAGATATAGCTTATTTTATTACCAAACAAGTCCATAATGGTTCACTTGTAAAAACATTTAGTTATAACATCATTACAGTCTATTATCCATGCGTATAATAAGCCTACACAACTTTTCTTTTAAAATATTTGTCGAAGAAGAAATAAAGGTGTAACTTTGCCGACCACAAGAGATTTACACCTTATCTATATATTTTATTGCATGGGAAAAGGAAAATTAGCTAAATTCGCAGAGATGGAAACGTTCAACAACGTGTTCCAATATCCATATTCAGTTATAGACAACGTGCCTTTCGAAATGAAAGGTAAATGGCGTGAAGAATTCTTCAAAAACGATAATCCTATAGTTCTTGAGCTTGGCTGCGGCAAAGGAGAATATGCTGTAGGCATGGCACGAATGTTTCCTAATATCAACTTCATCGGAGTAGATATCAAGGGCGCACGCATGTGGACAGGTGCCAAGGCTGCTATCGAAGAGGGATTGCCTAATGTGGCTTTCCTCAGAACAAATATCGAGATTATTGATCGCTTCTTCGCAGATGGCGAGGTGCAGGAAATATGGCTCACATTCAGTGACCCACAGATGAAGAACGAGCGCAAACGTCTTACTTCCACTTACTTCATGGAGAGATACAGACGATTCTTGGTAGATGGTGGCTTGATACACCTAAAAACTGACTCTAACTTCTTGTTCACCTACACCAAGGAAATGGTGAAAGAGAATAAGCTGGAAGTAGAAATGTGTACCGACGACCTTTATCATGCCACCGACCTCGACGAGGGCACAAAGAGCATATTGGGCATCAGAACCTACTACGAGTCAATGTGGCTTGAGCGTGGTTTAAACATCAAATACATAAAGTTCAAGCTTCCTAAGGAAGGTACTCTAAAAGAGCCTGACGTAGAAATTGAATATGACGACTATCGTAGCTATCATCGTGAAGGCCGTAGCGGAAAGATTAAGAAGAATCAGGAACCTAAAACAAAGAAAATACAGCTATAAAAAATAAAAGAGAGCATCCTATCACGGATGCTCTCTTTTATGTTATTTATACTTTAGTAAAGTCGAAATTAGACACATCTAATGATACTTTGCAAAGTAATACGTAATACTTGGGCAAGTATCACGTAATACTTTTTTCGCCATCTTTTCCGTATAATCTATTTCTTAGTTACAATCTATTTCTTAGATGCACGAATGAAATATGCTATCAAGAGGATGTAGGCTACGAGAGAGCATACCTCTGAGAGTGGATTTGCCCACCAAGTGTCGGCAATAGAGAATTCCACACCACCAAACTTCAGCAATGCACTAACTACTCCCATCAAAGCACCACCAGCAATAAAGCCGCTTGCGATGAGTGTACCCTTTTCGCCACGCTCGTTGTTAACCTTTGCATCCTTGCTACGTGAGGTCACATACCAGTTTACAGCACCACCTACTACCAATGGCACATTCAACTCTAAAGGAATAAACATACCCAAGGCAAATGCCAAAGCAGGAATCTTCAACCATGTAAGGATGATGGCAAGCAAAGCACCGATGCCATACAATATCCAAGGAGCGCCTACGCCATTCATCAAAGGATCGATTACTGCAGCCATAGCGTTAGCCTGTGGTGCAGAAAGAGCGCCTGAAGCAAAACCATAGGTTTCGTTCAATAGCATCATCACACCTCCAACGGTGAGTGCGCTGACGAGGGTGCCAAGGAATTTCCACGACTCTTGTTTCTTTGGTGTAGTACCAAGCCAATAGCCCACCTTAAGGTCTGTGATGAAAGCTCCTGCCATAGAAAGTGCAGTACAAACTACACCACCCATAATCAAAGCTGCAAGCATGCCGCCAGTACCCTTCAAGCCTACTGCCACCATCACTACCGAAGCAAGGATAAGGGTCATAAGGGTCATACCAGATACAGGGTTTGAACCAACTATAGCGATGGCATTAGCAGCCACAGTAGTGAAGAGGAATGCTATAACCGTGATGAGCAAAATGCCAACAACGGCAAACAACAAGTTGCCCTCGAGAACACCAAACCAGAAGAACAAGAAGGTGATGAGGATGGTAACTACAGAACCAATAGCGATGAGCTTGAAAGAGATGTCGAGCTGAGTGCGCTTAGGTTTCTCTACATCTGCACTCTTGCCTTTAATCTCTGTAGCTGCCAAAGAAACAGCACTCTTGATGATGCCCCAACTCTTGATGATACCGATGATACCAGCCATAGCGATACCGCCGATACCGATGCTGCGAGCATAAGCGCGGAAGATTTCTTCTGGCGACATGGCACCTACCGTCTTGACGATAGTTGGATCCCAAGCGTTGAGCACCTGGTCGCTAAAGATAACAGCCATACCAGGAACAATGAGCCACCACACAGCCAAAGAGCCGAGAGTGATATAGAGTGCATACTTCAAGCCTACGATATATCCAAGACCAAGCACGGCTGCGCCTGTATTAATCTTGAAAACGAGCTTTGCCTTGTCAGCAAGGTCAACGCCCCATCCTACCACACGCGATGTGAAATTCTCGTTCCACCATCCTGCAGAGCTAACTATGAAGTCGTAGAGACCACCCACAAGTCCTGCCAAAAGCAAAGGTTTTGCTTGGTCGCCACCCTTAGCTCCCGACACCAGCACCTGAGTGGTGGCAGTAGCCTCAGGGAAAGGATACTTGCCGTGCATATCGCTAACAAAATACTTACGGAAAGGTATCAAAAACAAGATACCAAGAACACCACCAAGGGCTGAAGCCATGAATATCTTGAAGAATGATGTTGTCATCTCAGGATATTTTGCCTGCAAAATATAGATGGCAGGCAAGGTGAAGATAGCACCTGCTACCACGGCACCCGAACAAGCACCGATACTCTGAATGATGACATTCTCGCCAAGAGCCTTAGAACGTTTTGTTGCTGTGCTCACACCTACTGCAATGATGGCAATAGGGATAGCAGCTTCAAACACCTGACCCACCTTCAAGCCTAAATAGGCTGCGGCTGCCGAGAATAACATAGCCATCACGATACCCCAAGTAACCGACCATGCGTTTACCTCAGGATATGAAACCTCTGGCTTCATAATAGGAGTGTACTCTTCGCCTGGCGAGAGCTCACGGAATGCATTTTCGGGCAATTGCATCTGCCCTTCGTTTTGTTCTTTCATTGTCTTTATATAATATAATTATTTTGTTTCTTGAATGTTATGCAGAGATGCAACTTATCTTCTGCAAAGTTAACAAAATAATTCTTTCTACAAAGACTTAAGCGTCAAGATTTTCCTTTATCAACCACAACGAGCCATAGAGCACGGCGCATATCGTCGCCAAGAGCATCAATGGCGACACGCCACTAAGGTCGATAGAAATAAGATACGACATGATATTGGCAAACATATTTTGCCAAACAGCACGAAGAGAGGCTATGCCGCCGCATGTCAAGAACAACACTACGCCCAAGCATATGCACACTATCTGCCAGATGATATATGGGCGTGCCGACTGCTGCTGCGGTATGCGCTGCATCACCTTTTCAGAAAACCCGTTGTCGGCTATCTGTTGCTTATGCTGGTCGAAGAATTGCTTCAACAATATATCATCTTTATTTTTCATATCCATTTTGTCTTAAAAAGGTTGAGAGTTTTTGTTTGCCTCTAAACAGGTGAGATTTCACGGTTCCTTGCGCCATGCCCGTTATCTCTACTATTCTGTCTATAGGCTCACCTTCGATAATCTGAAGTGTTATACATGTACGCTCATTTTCTGAGAGCAATGCCAAAGCATGATAGATATCCATACGCTCGGTGTCGTTGGCTATAGGACCACTCTTGCTCATAGCCTCCGCACCATCCACATCAGCGGCAGGATGTTGCCGCCTTGTGTAGTCGTAGAACACATTATAGGCTATGCGAAACAACCAAGTGGAGAATCGCGAACGAGCCTGATACTGGTGCAAACAAGTGTATGCCTTTATGAATGTGTCTTGTGCCAAGTCGTCGCTCAATGGCTCGTTGCCCAACGTCTGGTTCAAGAAGAACCGTCGGATGGGCTGCTGATACTTCACGACAAGGCTATCGAAAGCCTTATTGTCGTGAAGCATACGCACACGCGTAACGAGCATTATATCATTGACGAGAGACATGGTAGTGTTTAGTGTTTAGTGTTTAGTGTGTAATGTTTAATGTTTAATTTTCGTCGTTGTTTATATTGTTGTTTTTCGACTGCTTACGCGAAATAACAATCTGTCCTATGCCATAACAAGCCACGAGGAAACCGATACCTACGAGGGCTGTGGATTTTATTAGCATACCCATAATTACCAAGCCAACGCCAATAGAAGTATTCTTCACACCCTTTGCCCAATAGTCGATAGGAGCAGGAGCTTTAGACGCAGGAGCCGCTGTTGGCTGAGAGTGAGGTATTGCTGTAGAGTTAACTGCAGAGTTATCTGTAGTATTGTCAGCAGTCTCATTTCTTGCTACGTCATCATTATGTCGCTTTATAAACCATCTCACAATAAGGGCAAGCAAGACAAGAGGCAAAAGCATAATTGCGAAAGCTAACACCAAGATCAAGAGAATTATCACTATGCCCCATATGCCAAAACTAAAAATCTGTGACATTAATTTAAAAGGAATATCTCTGACGTTCTCTTCCCAATCGTCGTCGTCCATATCGTAGGTATAAGTGGCGTTGGTCGACGTGGTGTCTACATCTGCTACTGCCGAGGTAGTATCCGAGAATGCTTCAATGGCATTTGCAGAGTCTGCTTTCTGGGTAGCCTTATTATCTACTTTTGTTGTTGTGGTTGTCGCTCCTGGATGATGGCGATGACGCTGAGCATCGGTAGGCAAAGAGAGACAAAGCATCAGGGATGCAATAACGGTGATGATGATTGAATGTTTCATTGCTATACTGTTGTTTTAGTTATTTTTTATACGTTTGACGAAGTGGATGCTCATTTAGTTGCAAATATACGAAAAAAAAACTATTTTTGCATACAAATTAATATACGCACCATGACATTACCAAAAGACTTTGAACTATACACCCGCAATCTGATGGGTGAAAAGCTATACGAGGCTTTCAACCAAGGACTTTCCGAAGAGGCTCCTACAAGCATCCGCATAAACCCTTTCAAGGTTGATGCCGACAACATCATTATTGGCAACGGCAACGAGCTTGTGCCATGGTGCAAATATGGTCATTATCTCAGCGGTCGTCCTCCGTTCACCTTCGACCCTATGCTTCATTCTGGTGCCTACTATGTGCAGGAGGCATCGTCGATGTTCATCGACCATGTCGTCCGTCAGACCTTCGGCTCAGAGCCTATGAATGTTCTCGACCTCTGTGCTGCTCCTGGTGGCAAGTCTACTTGCGCCATGTCGGCATTGCCTGAAGGAAGCATGCTTTTCAGCAACGAGCCTATCCGCCCTCGTGCCATGGTGTTGGCTGAAAACATCACTAAGTTTGGCAAAGACAATATGGTGGTCACCAACAACTATCCTGCCGACTACAAGAAAGCAAAGATGGTGTTTGATGCCATCATTGCTGATGTGCCATGCTCGGGCGAGGGAATGTTTCGCAAAGACGAGGGGGCGATAGCTGAATGGAGTACCGACAATGTGGAGAAATGCCGCAACTTGCAGCGTGAGATTGTTACTGATATATGGAGTTGTCTGAAGCCTGGTGGCATCATGGTGTATTCCACTTGTACATTCAATGCCCACGAGGATGAGGAGAATGCGGAGTGGATAGCTAAAGAGCTGGGTGCCGACTTTATCGAGGTGGAAACGGCTAAGGAATGGAACATCACTCCTGCTTTATGTGGCAACCTTCCTGCCTATCGCTTCATCCCAGGCATATCAAAGGGCGAGGGTCTCTTCATGACAATTCTTCGCAAACATGGCGACGCCGGCAAGGCTGACAGCCAAAAGGATTTGCTGAAAGCGGCTGAGAAACGACTAAAGATTATTGCCAACGGCATAAAAGCGCCTGAGATAAAGGGCAAGCAGATCATCCCTGACCATAGCGAGGCTATGAGCATCATGAGGGATAAGGCTAAATATCCTGCTATAGACATCGACTATGCTCAGGCTATTGCATATCTTCGTCACGAGGCTATCACGCTCGATGCTGCTGCTCCTCGTGGCATAGTGTTGCTAACCTACAAGGATGTGCCTCTTGGCTTTGCTAAAAACTTAGGCACCAGGGCAAACAACCTCTATCCTCAAGAATGGAGAATTAAGAGCACTCACATCCCTGCCGACTTTAGCGATATCATATCATGGTAAAGATAAATATCATAGCTGCCATCGACAACAATAGGGCTATAGGCTATCAAAACAAGCTGCTGTTTCATATCGATGAGGATATGAAGCATTTCAAGCAGCTCACCACGGGTCACACCATAGTGATGGGTCGTCGCACCTTCGAGTCGTTACCGAATGGTGCCCTACCCCATAGGCGCAATATTGTGGTTAGCACTACTATGAAACAAAGGGAGCTATTAGATGGCTACTCCTATCATAAGCAGCAGGGAATAGAGGTATTCTCAAGTCTCACCGAAGCCTTGGCTGCATGTGCCAACGAAGATGACATATATATAATAGGTGGCGAAAAGATATATCAGCAGGCCATCGCCTTTGCCCATCGCCTCTACCTCACCATCATCGATGCCTCTGCACCTCATGCCGACGCATGGTTTCCCCCCTTCGATGGTTGGCTGTTGAAAGAAGATTCTCCTCGCCAAGGCTATTCCTTCAGAGTTTATGAAAGGGTAAAAAAGTAAAAAAGTAAAAAGGTAAAAAGGTAAAAGGGTAAAAAAGTAAAAAGGTAAAAAGGTAAAAAGGTAAAAGGCTAAAAAGTAAAAAGAGGGTGTACCAAAGTCATCATGCTTTGATACACCCTCTTTCTATATTATTGTTTGTGCATCTGTCTTGAGTTATAGTATATAAAAATACACACTAAACATTAAACATTAAACACTAAACATTAAACATTACACATTAAACACTACACATTACACATTAAACATTACACACTAAACATTCTCCGGCTCTTCATTTTCGTCATCATCGTCGTCGTCATCTGCAAGATAGTCAGGAATAGGAATCTGACGATCGATAACAGCATTAAACGATACGATAGTTTCGCTACGAGAAAGACCTAATGGCTGTAGCTTATCGTGGATGATGTTGAGCAAATGGTGGTTGTTGAGAGCATAGATTTTCACAAACATGTCGTAGCCACCAGTAGTATAGTGGCATTCCACCACCTCTGGTATCTGCTTCAATTTCTCTACCACACTATCAAAATGTGAAGGGTCTTTAAGATAAAGACCAACATACGCACATGTTTCGTAACCTATCTTCTCAGGATTGATTACAAACTGCGAACCAAGCAGAATACCTGCGCTAACAAGTTTCTGTATACGCTGATGGATAGCAGCACCACTAACGTTGCATGCTCGTGCCACCTCAAGGAAAGGAACGCGTGCATCTTGTGCTATCATTCCAAGAATCTTCTTGTCGAGAGAGTCTAAACGATGTGACATTTAATATAGAAGTTTGTTTTATTGGTTGCTTACATGATTACAAATAATTACATATGAGTCCTCACATAGGCAATTTGTTTATAATTTGTTTGCAAAGTTACAATTTATATTTTAGATTGCAACTAAATCAAACTATTTTTCGCTCGCAGAATAACAAACATTATATATTTTTGCCTGTCTTGCGGCTTGTTTCACCGCCGTAACCACTCCCATAGGTGCTTTCTTGTCGGCATAAATGGCTATCATGAGTTTCTGCTTGTCTTCGGGTGCTATCTCTGCCTTGGCTTTTATCAGATAGTCCACCACCTCGTCTAATGCCACCACCTTGTCAGCCACCTGCACACACACGGGCTGTCCCACGGCCTTGCCATCGGCGGTAGTCTTGCTACCTATATACACATGTATCGTTGCCGACTTCTTCTTCACCTTCGACAGCTCGGTGCCTTGCGGAGTTTGATATCTCACCTTCATCACGTCGGTACGCATGTGGGTAACTATCATGAAGAAAAACAACACCGTGAATATCAAGTCGGGCAACGATGCCGTGTTTAGTCCAGGCATCTCTCTCTTGCTGCGTCTTATCATGCTCATTTCTCACCTCCTTGTGCCTCTGCCACCATATTATATTGTTCGCTTATTCGCTGTGGGCACATATTCTTCACCTTCTCTCGTTCCTTGGCTGAGAGCTTAGAATATGGCTTCGAATATTTCTTCAACGCTATGCCGTTGCGTATATCTGCATAGGCAGCAACAATCTCGTTTTGTATTTTGAAGTAGGTGTCGTACGACGACATAGGCTGCGCATTTATCGTGATAAGATGCGATTTGCCCACACGTGCCACAAAGTCGCGCACTTGCTTTCTCAGAGTTTTCATCTCTAATGGCTTCCCGTCTACAAATGCAGAGTCGGCATCCGTGATGGTGATAGCCATAAGCTTATCTTTGTCGATATTGGTTTCTTGCTGTTGCTGCTGATTGTCTACAGGAGGAAGCACACGACGCAAACCCTTGTCAAGATCCATAGAGGTTGTGACAAGGAAGAATATCAGCAGCATAAACGATATGTCGGCTGTTGACGTGGTGTTTAGGCCTGGCACCAAGCGTCGCTTATTGCGTTTTATCATCTTCTCCTACTATTTTTTATTGTAAACACTATTATTGCCACTACGGCAACAACCACAAGCGCCAACGAACTGTTGACAAACATATCTGCCACATGCAGCCACCATTTGTCGGCATATTCTTCGCCATTCACCATCATGGCTTCCGACGATCCTAAAGCCAAGGTCACCAGCAAGAGTATCGCAGTCAGTCCTGCCACACCATAGGTAATCTTCTTCACCGGTATGTTGTTCACGGTTCGCTCGCCCTTGCCTCTCGTAGATAGTGCTCGCGCCATCGACCATACGGTTGTTCCTATCGCAAGCACCACCACCAGCACCATAAACACCAACAGCACATTGGTGAACAATGGTGCCACAAAGTTGGAATCTTCGGCATAAGGGGTGTCATAGCCAACAAACCAAAACAGCATAAACACCACCATTGTCAATACCGACAATGCCACAAACATCCTACGACTCGGAGCGTTGCCCGAAGGTAGTTGCAGATTGTGAATATTTATCTTTTTCAACACTTTTAGTCGTTCTTATATTTTGCTATTGAGTCAAGGAGTGTTATCGCACTCTCTTCCATCTGACTTGTCAGATGTTCTATCTTTGAGAGTATATAGTTGTAGAACAGCTGCAACACCACAGCCACGATGATACCAAAGATGGTGGTGATAAGTGCCACCTTCATACCCGATGCCACGATGGCAGGACTGATGTCGGCTGCCTGTTGCATATTGTCGAAAGCCATCACCATACCTATCACCGTTCCCAAGAATCCTAATGATGGTGCCATAGTGATAAACAATGTTATCCACGAGCATCCCTTCTCCAAGTTGGCTGCTTGCACAGAGCCATAGCTTGATATCGAGCGCTCTATATTGTCCAAACTCTCGTTTATTCTCACCAGTCCTTGATAGCATATCGAGGCTACCGGACCACGGGTGTCGCGACACAAATCTTTGGCTCCTTCTATATCCTTGGCCTGTATCTTGCTGTCTACATCTGCCATAAACTTCTTGGCGTTTATCTCCGACAAACTAAGGTATATTATTCTCTCTATGCAGAAAGCCAAGCCCAATACCAACGCCAATGCCACAAGCGACATAAAGCCTGCGTCGCCCTCAATAAACTTTCGTTTCAAGGCATGCTGCATTCCGCCATCTTCTTCTGCCGTCATGCTCTCGCCGCTATTGTTCATATAGCTGTCGGCAGCAGCCATCGCGCTATCTTCATCCAACGCTTCTACTGCCGAAGTGTCTGCCACGGCAGTAGTGTCTACGGCAGCAGCCTTGGCTTGCTTGTCTGCCGGAGCAGCCATCACGCCATTGTCGGTATGCCATACAGCCACCATGCCCAAAAACATCATCAATAAGATAATCTTCTTCATCTTTCTTTAGTATGTATGTGTATATATCTACTTTTTACTTTTTTACCCTTTTACTTTTTTACCTTTTTACCTTTTTACCTTTTTACCCTTTTACCCTTTTACCTTTTCACCTTTTCACCCTTTCACCTTCATCACTCTCAATGCCGTAGCCGTGGTTGTTGCAGCCACTTCTTCTGCTGTCACACCATAGCTCTCAGCCAATTGTTGGCATATCAGCGGTACATACGAACTCTCGTTGCGCTTACCACGATTAGGCACAGGAGCCATATATGGGCAGTCGGTTTCGAGCACTATCCTGTCTAAAGGCACTACTGCAGGCAAATCTTCGCGCAGATGGCTACTCTTGAATGTCAGCACGCCACCTATGCCAAGCACAAAACCGTCGAAAGCCAATAGTTCTGCAGCCTCTTTCTGGTTGCCTGTGAAACAATGAAACACACCTCCACATAGCTTGTCGGCATACTTTCGCAATATTGCCACCATCTCGTTTTGTGCCTTTCGGCAATGAATCATTAGTGGCAACTGGCATTCCACAGCCCATTTCACCTGAGCCTCGAAAGCCTCAAGCTGTTGCTGCTGGTATTCGCGTGACCAATAGAAGTCTAAGCCCACCTCGCCAATGGCGATATATTCTTCTGTCATCAGCGCCTTCATCTTGTCTATCACCTCCTGATAGTCGTCCTTCACCTCCTCAGGATGAAGTCCTATCATCGGATATGCATAGCCAGGATATTGATGGCAAACAGCCATGAGGTTGTCCATGCCCTCAAGGTTGATGGCTGGCACAAAGATTTTTCCTATGCCTGCAGCCTTGGCTCGTTCTATCACCTCAGGCAAATCGTCCTTAAACTCCTCGCCATCTATATGTGCATGTGTATCTATTAACATCTCCATTACTTCACTCTGTGCATCATCTTGTCGGCATAAGCAAATAGTTCTGCCTTGCGCTCAGCAGGAGCGTTCACGGCATCCAGATACTTACGGCTCTGCTCAAAATAATATTCTATCTTCTTTTGTGCCAACTTGTCTATACCTATCTTATTATATAGGGCTGTCACGGCAGCTATCTTCTCCTTCGCGTCAAACTCCTTGGCTGTTGTCCATTTTGTGAGCTCTTCGCGCTGCTCGTCGGTAGCAAGGTTGAAAGCGTTTATCAGCATATATGTCTTTTTGTTCGACACTATGTCGCCTCCTATCGCCTTTCCAAACACCTTTGTGTCGCCATATACATCCAGGAAGTCGTCTTGCAACTGGAATGCCAAGCCTATCTGCTCGCCAAACTTATATAGGTTATCGGCATCTTCGGCTGAGGCATCTGCAAGCAATGCTCCCATCTTCAGGGCGCAAGCCAACAACACGCTGGTCTTCAAGCGTATCATCTCTATATATTCGTCTTCCGAAACATCGTTGCGGTGTTCAAACTCCATATCATACTGCTGTCCCTCGCCAATCTCGAGTGCTGTCTCGGTAAATAGCGCCATCACAGCAGGCAACTTCTCTGGGCTGCATTGTGCCATACGCTCATAGGCGAGCACCAACATCGAGTCGCCCGACAGTATAGCTGTATTGGCATCCCATTTGCGGTGTACTGTCTGCTGTCCACGACGCAAATCGGCATTATCCATCAGGTCGTCGTGCAGCAGGGTGTAGTTATGATAGGTCTCCAAACCGCATGCCTGCATCAATATGCTTTCGGGATTATCCTTAAAAATGTTATATCCCAAGAGCATCAGCACAGGGCGGATACGCTTTCCTCCTATAGAAAGAACATACTTCACAGGCTCATAGAGCGATGCTGGCTTACGATCGTAAGGTAGATTCTCAAGGAAAGAATTCACCAACTTCAAAATTTCTTCTGACTTCATATCTATTTATATTTTTCTTAGATAATAGGTATTGCTTATATTTTAAAAACAATCGGTATCGCAAACATAGTGCGACATGGCTTGGCATTCGATATGCCTGGCTTCCAATGCGGCATCATCTTCACCACTCTCAGCGCCTCGTTGTCGAGTATCGGACTTACCGATTTCTGTATCTTTGGCGAGGCTATGCTTCCGTCTTTGTTTATTATAAACGACACAACCACCTTGCCTTCTATCCTATCGCGGCGTGCAGCCTCGGGATATTTCAGGTTTGCCGTGAGCCATTTCATAAACTCCACTATACCACCAGGAAACTCCGGAATCTTCTCTACTGTCGTCAACACCAGCGAGTCGCCAAGGCTGGCTGGCGTCTGTGGCAGCGCCTCGGTCACATGTGCGTCTTCTGCCTGTCCTTCGCCATTGCCCACCAATAGCTCGCTTGTCTGAGCAGCTATCTTCTCGGTGTTGTCGTCGGCATTGTCCACCGCCTTCACCTTCTCCGTTATCGACTTCGATACTGCGTTCGTTGCTGCCATCATCTCCGAACGGTCCATGGCTGGCGCAAGTTCCATGTCTTGTGCCATATCGTCCATAGCTTCTTGCATGTCGCCACTATCGTCGGCGGGTGTGGAATATTCCAAGCATGCAAGCACCAACGACAATGCCACCATCAAGCCCAACAGGAATGCTATCGGGCGATATTTTTCAATGTCTGCTTTATTACTTTTCTTAATTTCCACACTAAAATTGATTCTTTTACGTTATACTATCGCAATTCTAACGCAAAAGTACTCCATATATTTGAAAAAAAGGAGTAACTTTGCCGATAATTTACAAAAAATCAATGAAAAGAGCAATTTCAGCATTCGCATTAACGTTTATTGTCTCAACTGCCGTGGCGCAGGTGAGTCAGAATGCTTATAATTTTCTTCGTCTGCCTGTTAGCGCACATGCTGCCGCGTTGGGTGGCGACAATATCACCATCATCGACGACGACGCATCATTGATGTTCCATAATCCTGCCCTCCTCTCGTCGGTTGCCACCAAGACCGTGGGTCTCAACTACATGAACTATATGTCGGGCTCTTCCACAGCCAGCGCTTCATACAATCAGGCTGTCAACGATCGTGGCTCTTGGGCTGTTTCCGGGCAGTACGTCAACTATGGCAAAATGAAGGAGATGGACGAAAACAACATCCAGCTTGGTGAGTTCTCTGCCAAGGATATTGCTCTCACGGGATATTTCTCCTATATGCTCACCGACCATATAGCTGGTGGCGTGGCTGCACGATTCATCACTTCCTACATCGGCGACTATAATTCCGTTGCCATGGGTGTAGACCTTGGCATCAACTATTTCGACTCCGAGAATGGATGGTCCATATCTGCCGTTGCCAAGAATCTTGGCGGACAGCTCAAAGCCTACAACGACGACTACGAGAAAATGCCTCTCGACTTGCAGCTTGGCGTCACCAAGCGTCTCGTCAACACTCCGTTGCAGTTTTCTGCCACCCTCGTCGACCTCAACCATACCGACTACAAATTCATCAACCATTGGGTGATGGGTGCCGAAATATTGCTGTCGCAAACCATGTGGGTGGGAGCAGGCTACAACTTCCGTCGTGCCAACGAAATGAAAATCATCAATGGCGAAGAGGAGAGCAGCCACGGCGCAGGCCTATCATTGGGTGGCGGAATCAATCTCGACCGCTTTAGCCTAAACATCGCCTATGGCAAATATCACGTATCAAGTTCATCGATAATACTTAACTTAGCATATAAACTATGAAAAAGATTACTATAGCCATCGATGGCTATTCATCATGTGGAAAAAGCACCATGGCGAAGCAGCTTGCTCGCAAATTGGGCTACATCTATGTAGACACAGGTGCCATGTATCGCTCAGTCACTCTCTATGCTCTTCGCAATGGCATCTTCAATGCCGACGGCAGCATCGACACCGAGCGCCTGCAGGCTGAAATGCCTAATATCCACATCTCGTTCCTACTCAATGCCACCACAGGCACTCCTGATACCTATCTCAATGGCGAACTTGTGGAAAAAGAAATCCGCTCGCTCCAGGTCAGCAATCATGTTAGCCCTATCGCAGCCCTGCCTTTCGTTCGCGAAGCTCTCGTAGCCCTGCAGCGCCAAATGGGTGCAGCCAAGGGCGTCGTCATGGATGGTCGCGACATCGGCACAACGGTATTCCCTGATGCCGAGCTCAAAGTTTTCGTCACCGCAAGTGCAGCTGTCCGTGCGCAGCGTCGCTACGACGAACTTCAAGCCAAGGGCATGCCTGCGAAGCTCGAAGATATATTAAAGAATGTAGAAGAGCGCGACTATATCGACACCCATCGTGAGGTCAGCCCTCTGCGCAAAGCCGACGATGCCGTTGAGCTCGACAATAGCCATATGACAATCCCTGAGCAAGACAAATGGCTCATGGATATCGTTAGAGAAAGAAGTTAGAGAACAAAAGAAGTTATCGCTCCCTGCGGTCGCTAGAAGTTAAAGCCATATGCTTTATAGCTGAAAAGGTAGCTAAAACTCAAGCAAAAACTATTGGCTTTAACTTCTTTTACTTCTATAACTTCTTTAACTTCTAAGAAACGACTAACAATTTCTAAGCAAATCACATCAAAATCACACGCTATACATATAAAAACGTGTTTTTTACCGATAAAATATAAGATTTTGCTGAAATAATTTCTTTTATTGTAGCTTTTACAATATCTTTGTGACAGAAAATAATTAAAGCGCAAACAAAACACCATAAATGTATAAATACGCATTTGCAAAAAGGACACATAGATTATAAATTTTGAGTTAATTACTGTTTTTTAGCGAAAACGCCACGTCGTGAGACGTGGCGTTTTCATTTTATCAAGCTTCTGTAACAGATTTTCTTAATAACCGAAAGAAAAACGCGACATAAAAGCTAAATTATATTATTATAGGTATACCAATATAGTAAGCAACTATCGTTCAGCAACTTAACAGACTTCACTCGTTATCGAAACTATATCTCGGACAATCTTTGCTTTCTAGCAAATCTATCTATGCTTTCTAGCAAATCTATATCTGCTTACTATCAAATGTCAATATGATTACTATCAAATATAATTTAATACGAAGGGGAAATAGGAAGCCTACTCCCCACCCTTCTTCATTATTTCGTCTCTACATTCTTCCATTAGCCATTTAGGAGTGCTGGTGGCACCACAGATGCCGATGGTTTCTACACCCTGGAGCCATGCCATGTCAATTTCGTTGGCGCTCTCGATGAGATGGCTGTTGGCATTGACTCGGCAGCACTCTTTGAAGAGGACTTTGCCGTTGCTGCTCTTATGACCGCAGACAAAGAGGATGAGGTCGTGGCGAGAGGCAAAGGCTGCGATGTTTGGCATGCGGTTGGCAACCTGACGACAGATGGTGTCGAAGCTCTGGAAGGTGGCTGAAGGAGAAATGTGGGACTGGATATAGTCGATGATGTGATGAAAATCGTCGAGTCCCTTGGTGGTCTGAGAATAGAGGTAGATGTCTTTGGTGAAGTCGAGCTTCTTGACATCATCGATTTTCTCGATTACGATAGCTTGCTGGCGAGTTTGACCCACCAAGCCAAGGACTTCGGCATGACCGTTTTTGCCAAATATCACTATTTGGGCATCCGGGGCAGCATCGTACTGTCGCCTGATGCGGCGCTGCAAAGCCAGCACCACAGGGCAGGTGGCATCGATAATCTCGATGTTGTTGCGCTTGGCAAGCTCGTAGGTCTCAGGCGGTTCGCCATGGGCTCGCAACAGGACTTTGACATCGTGGAGCTCGGAGAGCTGCTGATGGTTGATGGTGACTAGCCCTTTGGCATGGAGGCGTTCTACTTCCATGCCGTTGTGTACGATATCGCCAAGGCAATATAGCGTTTTGCCCTTGGCAAGTTCTTCTTCGGCTTTGCTTATGGCGGTGGTTACACCGAAGCAAAAGCCACTACCATTATCTATTTCTATTTGGAGCATTTGGGAGGGTTATTTGCTTGTTTTTACTCTCACAACGAGCTTTGGATGGTCGGGGTCGTTGGTAATCATGAGGATTCGAGGCATACGCTTGGCTGTCTTGAGGTCGGAGGCTACGGCGGTGACACGAAGGCGAGCCGACTCGCCAGGCTGAATCTTGCTCTTGTTGAGCGAAACCTGCAAGCCCATGGTGAACATTTGGAGCGAACGGATGTTGAGCGTAGACTTGCCGGTATTGACGATGGTGATGTCGCCACGCAGCTTCTTCTTGCCTGCGAAAGAACCGAGGTCGAGGGTGTCGGTAGAGAGCTGGATATGTGGAGCTACAGCCAACTGGTCGTCGCTAAGTTTCTCGAAGTCGGGCAAGAGAACGGCTGAAACCTCGATGGCTTTGTCGGCAGAAACCTTGTCGCCCTGGGCAAAGCCAAGGTAGATGTTGGTTTGCGAGAGTCCGAAGTCGCGAAGCTTGTTGGAATTGAGCGTTACGGTAACCTTGCCCGAACGGCCAGGACGGATGGTGGTTGGCGACACTTCGGCAGAGAGGTAAGGAGGCAGGTGCATGACCTGTGGCTGCGCAGGCTGGTCGCTGGTGTTGAGGATGTGGATGGTCTGATAAGGACGAGAGCCACGATTTACGTCATCAAACTCTATATCGTTGTTGTCGACCATCAAAGCACCAAGGGTGTAAGGATAGCCACCTACGAAGTCGGTGACCTCTTCGACAACGACACCACGAATGGTGAGGCGCAGAGGTTCGAGATTGTTGTTGAGAGTAAGGTAGGCACACTTGGTGAAACGTCCCATGGTGCGAGCATCGTAGGTGGCGGTGACAGTATAGTAGGCGTTGCGCTCAACTACGCCCTGAGGAGCACTAAGAGTGGTGCATCCGCAGTCAGTATAGATGTCGTCGATATGAAATGATTTGCCTGTGGTGTTCTTCAGCTTGAAGGTTACGGTGACTGGCTTCTGGAATTCAATCTGTCCGAGGTCAACAAGTTCCTGAGTAGCCTCGATGGTTTGTGCCGAGGCTACGCCAGAAGCCGCCATGAGCAAGGCAGCAAGGATGGTATGCTTTTTTGTATTCATAGTCGTATGGATAAATGATTTTGAGTAATTATTCGTTGACAACGATCTGAACGGCCTCGGCTCTGCCCGAGAACTCAGGACTGTAGGCACACTCGGCGGTGCAAACGCCCGAGAGGTAAGAGCCTGGACGATCAACGAAGTATTCTGTTTCTACTACGTGCTTTCCCTTGGAAAGACGGTCGAAGAAATAGTTTGTGCAGTTGTCTTGTGGAGCAAGATAGTAGCCATTGCGGTAGCCGCTAAACTGGGATACAGGCTCGAGACATGCAGCACGCTTATCGCAGAGCTGAACGAAGTCGTAGTCGCGGTCGGCAACAATGGTGATGGTGACTTTCACTTTGTCGCCCACCCTTAATGACTTGCCTGCAGTATCGATAGTGCGCTCTACGCGAATGCCAGCATTAGCCGACTTAACGGCAGCGATAGGCTGCAAAGACTGACCATAGACGGCACCCCACGAAGCACCATCGGAGGTTTTGGCAAACGATATTTCGGAAGCCTTAGGATTGTCGATGGTGGTCTTGACATAGCCTACGGCAGCTGTAGCCTCAGGCAAAGGGAGAGCCTTGCCATCGAGGGCGATGGTGGTGAGAGAAGGCTGATTGAGCACTTCTTCATTATCCACCAAGAAGGCATGGATGGCATCTACGCTATTGAGCGGAGTGTCCCAACTCTGAGTGCGCTTCTGCTGCAAGAGCCATAGGCGCATATCATCGATGGTGGCACGGTCGGCAGGAGTGATGGCAGCAATAGCCTCGATGGCAGCAACCTGAGTAGGTATGCGATAGTTGCGCCAGCTATATAGCGCCCTTGGAGTGTCGAAATATCTGCCCATGCCAGGCTTGCTGACGGTATACTGCTTGATAGACTCCACATACTCGCGAGCTGTGGCATTGTCTTTGCCAAGAGCAATGGCGGCAATAGCCTTGGTGCGGATGTCGACCTTGCGATTAGCCTTGAGGAGCAACGACTTGAAGTATTTGATGGTTGGAGTGTCGCCAGCCTTGGTGAGAGCGCAGAGGTAGAGATAGTCGAGGTCGACAGAAGAGAGAGACGGCTGTTTCTGCTTCTTCATCTCGTGCATGCGAGAGGTGGCTGCAGCATCGAGATAAGCCATAGCCTTAGAGAGCATGGTCTCGACATCGGAATTGGAATATCCATAGGCAGAAAGACGCGACAGGAGGGTGGCTACGGAGGTGGTGACATAGGTGCTGCTGCGCATGCCCTTCCACCAGCTGAAAGAGCCGTCGGCATTCTGAGTTTCTGCCAAAAGTTTATTTATGGTAGAGAGCTTGTAGCTGAGATTGTTCTTATTATAATATGTGGCAAGCAGAGCCTTCTGTCCGCTTTCGTCTTGAGCATCCAACATCCATGGCGACTCAGAGAGAACGATAGACTTCAGCTCGTCGTTGCGCTGAAGATTAGAGAGCAGCGAGGTGTCGTCGGTAGTCCAACTGTCAATAGCCAGCTTTATCTCAGGGTTAGACTGAAGGATGTTTGCCGAGATGGTGGTGGCATAATAAGCTGAAGCAAGCGAGAGAGAACTCTGGTTGCAATATTCAGAAACTGTAGGCAGAGTCTGAATCATGAGCCACGAAGGGGTGTTGGTATATTCTACTGTGAGCTTGCGCTTATCGGCTTTGGCTGGCAACACACTATCGAGCGAGAGAGTGAGGGTGGCAGCAGAGGTCTGGGTGAAAGGAATGGTGGTGGTGACCATCTGCTTGTCGGACAATACAGGAAGATAGTGTTGTTCGCCATCAGAGAATCCCTTGCCCGAAGCCACGATGCGACAGATATAGAAGCCCTCGGTGGCTGAGAAATTGAAAGAGACAGCCTGAGTCTCCTCGCCCTGAAGCGAGAACGACTTCTGCTGAGTGAAGACAACCTTGCCGGATTCAGCCTCCAGGATTTCGATGCGAGCAGTACCCTTGAGAGCATCGGTAGTGGTGTTGCTGATGCGAGCTGCGATGACAGCCTTGTCGCCATGGCGCACGAAGCGAGGCATGTTAGGCTGCACCATCACCTTCTTGCTTGCTACAGCCTCAGCCTGGATAGTGGCAGAGTTCATCTGCTTGTCGTGAGCCAAACCAAGGAAGCGCCATGTGGTGGCACTCTCAGGAAGAGTGAACGAGATGGCAACTTCGCCCTGAGCATTGGTGGTGAGGGATGGCGCAAAGAATGCCGTCTCGCTGAAGTTTTCGCGAAGCTGAACGGAAGCATTGGCAGCAATCTCAGCCTCGGAAGTTTGTGCCGACTCCTTTTGGCCAAGTCCTGCGATGCCACCCACACGCACGCTTTCATTCAAAGGAGCCATGGCAGCCAACTCGGTGGCGCAAGCCATAACCTTATCGCTCTTTGCCAAAAGTCTGTTGTTGCCATAGCCTCTGACATAAACGATTTTATTGTTTGCCATGTTAAAGCAATCGTAATAGAAATGGCTGAGCTGCATATACTTGTATGGCAGGTAGTTGAAAGACTGGTAGCCATGCAAGCCTGTGGCTTGATTAGAACCTCCACGCCATGAGGCATTTGGGGTATAGAGATTGAAGAAGAAGCCATTGTTGATAACATCAAACGAATGGGCGGACAAAGCATCGAGCGACTTGTCATAGAGAGTAGCCATGAGCTGAGCATCGGCAGGCTTAGAGTCAGGAGTTGTTATCTTCAACGTCCAACGCTCGTTTTGCCCTGGAGTGAGCTTATCGCGGAAGCTGGTCCACGACATATTGAGATGCTTGTCGGGTTGTGGACGAAGAATCCAGGCAGTATGCGTATACAAATGACCATGATGCACCCAAGCATAGGTGACGGTGACGCCATCGCCATATTCAGGCTTATAGTTGAAGGTGTGGTTGTGGAGAGTGTTGTGACCCTCTAAGATGCCACTCTGCATAAACTCGCCATTCGAGAACACATTATAATATATGTGGTGCTCGTCGTCGGTATTGCCAATCTGGATAGTGGCAGGGAATGTGGTAGAGCTCTGATAATACCAGTCGTGGGTTTCGACAGGAGCCTTCTTGTCCTTGAGCGAGAAGACGACGAAAGAGCGCGCGATGGTGTCGGTGCCGCAAATGGCTTTGAGCTGATGTAAGCCCGAATGAAGTTTCAGAGGCTTGAGGTCGACGGCGGTATTGGCTTGAGCCTGGTATGGTTTGCCATCGATGGTGTAAGCCACGTTGCCCGCAATCTTTTCGCCCGAGATATTCAAATAGTTGAAGGTAAGGGAAGGAAGACTGTCAACGAGATTCTTATCAGGCAAATTGCATGTGAAGACTGTGCTGACATTGCTCAAAGGCAACGACAAGAAGCCTTGCTGGGTTTCGCCTGCAGCATCGGTAACCAAGGCTGTGGCCTCGATATTGAAATACAGGCGCGACTTAGACTTCTGCTCAGGCAACAGCATAGGCATGAGGAGAGTGAAACGACCATGATCGTCGGTGAAGACGGTATCGTTGAGGATAAGCTGCTGGTCGTTGCCATCAAACCACATTCGCCACCAAGAGCTGACGTTGCGCTTGATGGTATATTTAACCTTGGCTTTCTGAATAGGCATGCCTGCATAGGAGCGGGCAGTACCGGTGAGCTTTAGGGTGTCGCCAACGCTATACGCTGTAGTAACCTTATCGAGGTCGACAGTAAACGTTGGACGCTTGTATTTCTCAACTCTAAAGGCTGTGGAATTGCTATTGGCATAGATGCGATAGCTTCCAGTAATGCCGCTGACAGGGAGGTCGAAGACTGCCGAGGCTTGACCATATTCGTCGGTAGTGACGACCTGAGAAGCGAGGTCTTGATAGTTGGCATCGCGAAGTTTCAAGGTAACCTCCTTGCCTACTACAGGGGCTGCGGTAAGAGCCTTGCTATTTGGTTTCCAATAAACCACAGAGACGTTAACCTTCTGACCAGGGCGATATATAGAGCGGTCGGTATTTACAACGCTTCGCTCGCTATCACCGTAAGATTTGCCATGATAGAAGCCTGAAAGCCCAACCTTGGCGCAGGCATTATCGTCGGCAGTATAGGTGTAGGCAGTATAAGGATTTTGCTTATGACATTGGTAAACCACCTCGCCATTAGCACCTGTGGTGACGGTTATATCGTCGATTTTCTGTTCCGTCCAACGCTCATTAAAGCACAATCTAACCTTGGCGCCTGATACAGGAGCGCCAGTTGTGGCATTGACAACGGCTATACGCAAAGCATTGTCAGGAAGCTTTTCAGACATGGTGTAGAGGTTGGTGACATGCAACAGGCAACGCTCAGGCTTGATGCTATTGTTGTCGGTAGTAACCTCAAGGAGATATACGCCTACAGGCAGCGGAGCTATGGACATAGAGTCGGCATACTCGTCGTAAGCAGCCTTGCCAACATAGCGTAGCTGGTCGGTATGCACCACGGTGCCTACGATATGCTTCTTTATCTTCTGATAGTCTTTATCGTTGTTAGGATCGAGCTCGGTATCGCCAGCAAGCGACAGGCGATATACTGCCAAATCCAACTGCGAGATGTTGCAAATGGAATTGACACGAACCTTGCGAGCCATGTTAGGCAATAGCATCATGTCGCCAACGTTGATGTCGAATCGTGGACGCTCAAGTTCCATCTTGGCATTGCGAAGATAGTTGAGCGGAGGCCATGCGCCCCATTTGCTAACGGCATAGTTGATATATTGCACCTTCTCGGCAGCTGTGGCATTCTCTATTTGCTCCAAACATTTATAATGCTCTAAAGCCAGCTCGCCAGCCACCTTGAGGTCGCCATAGATATTTATCAGCGAATCGACACTCTGCAGATAGCGCGACTTGCGGACTTCCGTTTCGTCAGCCTTTTCCTGACTGCGGATAATCTCGAGAGCTGTGATGCAGGCTGCATTGCGATTGCCCGAAGCTGCATAATAATCGTGCATAACCTTGAAAGCCTTAGCCTCGTAGCCAAGCACATGGAGCATATCGTCGTTGAAAATCTTGCTATAGTTGGCTTCAACCACAAAAGGTTCGTAGACAGAAGTCTTTACGGCAGCAAGCTTTGCCACATTCTGCAACGACTGGGCATAATAAACCTTGCTCTTTGAGGCAAACGCAGTCTTCTGCTTTGCATCTCTTGAACCATCGGCACGGAGATTATACAAATGGCCGAGGGCAGAACTAAACACCGCCTTAGCAACATCATCATTGAGAGTAGCCTCGCGAGCCTCCAATCTTTCAATCTCAGGCTGCAAAGAGTCGGGAGAAAGACAAGCCTTGGCTGTGGTTTGCAAAAGCAACGCCTTAAACAAATGACCATATTCTTTTTCAGCCTCAGCCTTTTTGGCTATCTTGTCAAGAGCTTTTAGTTTGTCTTGCTGTAAGTCTTTAGTGTCGGCAACATCCACACTCTTCCAAAGCGAAGAATAGCTTTGGGCAAGCATTGTCATAGGCAACAGCATCGACAATAGTATAGTAAAAATGCCTTTTTTCATGCTTATTATTGGTTTAATGGTTATCTATATTGCAAAAGTAACATTTTTTTTTCATATCATCTACGATGATAGTTAAAAAAGCGCAACTTTTATTACGTTTCGACATATATTACGAAGAATTATAGTATCTTCGCAATAAATTATATGGTAATAAAGGAGTTAAAGGAGTAACAGAATAAAAATGAGAAGTATATGGAACACAACACACAACACAACATTATCAGCGACAGCATGATTGATGCTGCCGAGAACATACGCAAGGTGGAGATTGCCGACGCGAAAGCCATAGTAGACATCTATAATTATTACGTCGAGAATACCGCAATTTCGTTTGAAACAGAAGCGCTAACGGTAAACGAAATGGCTGAGAGAATAAAGGATATTTCGAGTAAATTCCCTTATTTCGTGTATGAGAAAGATGGCAAAATATTGGGCTACTGCTATGCGCACCAATGGAAAGAGAGGGCTGCATATTCGAAGACGCTCGAAACAACTATCTATATCGATAAGGATGCCACACGTCAAGGCCTTGGCAGAATAATGGTAAAACTATTGATAGACCTCTGCCGCAACGAGGGGTATCGTGCGCTAATAGCTTGTATCACACAAGGCAACGAGGCAAGCATAAAAATGCACGAGAGTTTAGGCTTCAAGCAAGTTTCGGAGTTTAAGGAGGTGGGCTTCAAGTTTGATACTTGGCTCGATGTCGTTGACTTGGAGTTGCTGCTGTAGAATCATAGAATGTATAAGTTGTATTTATTGTCTTTATACTTCATCACCACTATAAAATAAGACAACAAATACAACTTATACAACAAGAAACAACCTCAGTTTCTCTTCATAATTAAGAATATTCAATTATCAATTATCACTTACTACCCTTTCTGCGGTTACATTCTCTACATAGCATTTGGCAATTTTCAATAGTAGTTCTTCCGCCATCTTTCCATGGAGTTATATGATCACCCTCCATTAATGCTATATCAAATTCATTTCCGCAAACGGCACATTTATGTTGTTGCTTTTCCCATACAGCTAACTTTATCTTATCAGGAAATGCTCTAAGGTCAAGATAATGCTCATCACCAGTAAGCACATAAGGAATAATTCCTTGCTGTTTTTGAATTTCGTCATCACCTATCAAGTCAATGATTTGCTTTTCCATCGCCTTGATATCGAGTACCTTCTCATGATATTCGTCATAGAATTTCGCCCAATCCAAGCCCTTCATGATTTTCTTAATTTTTTTCATATTGAAGGTATCCATAGCCCAACGCAATACGCTCTGGAAATAAGTCCATAGAGGCATGGCATTGATGTCATGCTGATGTAGGCTCATATAACCAACGGCAGACTGAGGCTTGCCATTGCGAGTTTCGTGGTCTGCCATCCACGCCAAGGCTTTCTTGAAAAAGTCTTGGCGAATAGGCGAACCATTCACCAAGTCTTTTCCCAAACGATATGCTGCACAATTGGTCTTGGAGAAATGCTTCTTGGCATCGCTCACAAACGGGCCTGCATAGACAGCATTCCTTATTTCTTGCTCATTCAATGGTTTGCCGGCAATATTTATAGTCTTGAACCATTCCAACTTTTCCGATTCTTCTCCCTCACAGACATAAACGGTCAATTTATAGTCGAGAATCTTCTTCTGAATATCTGCAGGTTGATTGAAGAAGTTTTTGAAATCAAAAGAGAACTTTCCTGCCACATACTCACAAAGAGACAAAGTACGCTGCTGACCATCCATTACCTCGTATGGGCATTCTGCATCATTGCTTCTTTTTACCCAATACATGATATTGAGGGGATAATTATGCAAGACGGTATTAATAACCGCACATTGCTCTTGCTCGTTGTAGATGAACTCACGCTGATATGGTGGACGAATATCCAAGAGGCCATTATATCCTCTTACTCCTTGTTCGTCATTATTAATATAACCCTTGGTGATTTCGCCAACGGTTATTTTCATTTCTTCTATCTTCAACATGATGGTTGTGGATGTTTGTTACGGATTAATATTCTACTATATTGGCGTTTACCATGAACTACTCCACATCCTCCTCTATCTTCAGGATGTATTTCATAACCCATTCTTTCCAATACTTCTTTTGGAGCAGAAGCTCGTGTATTGCCACTTGCTTGCCAAATTATCTCGAATTGATTTGGATTATATTTGTCCAAGAATGTTATAGGAACCCCCATTAATCCAGCATAATCACAAGGAATATCTTGGGTTCTGCCAACATTTATTGCATCATAATTATCATACTTCGGATACTCATCCTCAGAATAACGACAAACCAAATCTAATTCTTCATTGCGTTTAGGAATCTCAAGATTTGTAAACCAATTAACTCCCGACACACGAATCATGTTCTCCTTATGGTCTCCCGCAGAGGCTATATCATCATATGGTGAATAAAAATGAGCAGCCGCACCTTTAAAACCATAGCCAAGCCACACCTCATTATTTCTCAACAAAGGAAACACCTCTTTATAAGTTATGGCATTCTGATGTCCAACTATCACAAATTTCTTTTGATATTCCATCAATTGCCCAATATACTCACGAAACAAAGAGAACGGCGGATTGGTCACAACAATATCAGCTTCTTTCAATAACTCAATACACTCCTTAGAACGAAAGTCACCAGTTTTTAATGTTGACATAACGTTCTTATCATTTTGTAAGAGGTAGCGTACGTCTGACAAATCAACTGCGCCATCTCCATTCATATCTTTAACCTCAGTTATCTCTACCTTATAGGCAATCTTTGTTGGTTCATCATCGAAACCCTCGAAATGTAGTAATAGTTCTTGTCCTTGAACAGGAGAACCGTTATAACACGTACAGATAAGTTTCTTCAATCCTAACTGATTGAATCGAAGAGCGAAGTATTTAAAGAAGTTACTTTCGTATGGATCATCACAATTACAAAGCACAACTTTATCACGAAAATGTTGCCAATAGTGTTGCAATTCTCGCTCTATATCTGAAAGTTGTGTATAGAATTCATCCTTCTTTGCAACCTTAGCTGCATTGAGATTTTTGTTTGCCATAAATATGATTGATAGTTTACGGATACAACATTTGCATACAACTATCAATCACGCCAAGACACAATAAGGGCGTGATGCTCTTATTGCGTTCAGCTATGAGGCAGCCTCGGAATGGAAACCTCAACTATTCACATAAGAATGCACCACGCCTATGACGTAGATGCATTGCTAATACACGAATAGTTAAGGCATCCCATACCGAATACCTTATCACAATTATTCCTTGTTACGTTATTTCCAATAAGTTTCCGAGGCTTTTGGCTGAACGCGAAATAATAGCGAATGCTTTTTTGATTACCAACGATGTCTTAGAAATGGTTTATACCAAATCCAATGGCAAAGATAGTAATAAAGAGTGAAATCTCAAAACAAAACTCTTTGTTTTTCACATACACCTATAATAAAATATAGTCTAAATTTATAACAAGAAGTTTTCACTATTATCTGCTTGTGATACATGTAAGGAATGAGAGTACTGTAAAAAAAATCATTCTATGATAGTAAATTGTAGAAATAATCACTATCTTTGCAGAAGATAGGCGGCACTCGGCAATTTGTGAGGAACCTCACATTGCGCTCGCTGGCACTATCTTTGCAGAAGATCATATAATAATCTTAGTATCGAACTATAAAATAAGGAGGAACGAAATATGAAAATTAGTGTTGCAAATCCTATTTACGACTCTGTGTTCAAGTTTTTGATGGACGACGAACGCATAGCAAAGACCGTGCTTTCTGCTTTACTAAAGAAGGAAGTGCTTAGCGTAGAAATGCGCAAGCACGAACACCCTAATATCACTCGCGATAAACTATCCATGTTTAGAATAGATTTCGCAGCGAGAGTAAGAGAGGATGATGGCTCAATACAGTTGATATTAATAGAATTGCAAAAGACTTGGGTAGACACCGAGACTTTGCGTTTTCGCCGTTACCTCGCAGCACAATACAACGCAGAGGAAAATATCCAAAAACAAGGAGAAAATAAGGGATATGCATTACCAATGGTAGCTGTGTATCTGTTGGGACATCGCGTTGGCGATATAGATAAGCCTGTGGTATACGTTGGTCATAAGGCTTTAGACTATGATGGCAAAGAGGTGAAGAATGGAGAAAAAGATCCATTTATCAGCAGCTTAATACACGACAGCATTATTGTACAGATACCATTACTCCATGGCAAGATAAACAATAGACTCGACAAAGTGCTTAGCGTATTCGATCAATCTCAAAGAACAGAAGAAAGCCAACAGATTATCAATTTGGAAGAAAATTTATATAAGGACGACCCTGAAATGATGCAAATCATTCATCGTTTGAGTTTGGCTACAATGAGCGCAGAAGTAAGACAAGAAATGAATGATGAGGATGAGTTCTTTGCTGTTATTGAAGCTCGTGACACACAAGTGATGAAGCAAAAGAAAATAATTTCTGAGCAACTGGATAAGATTACGGAGCAGCAAGATAGAATTACCGAGCAGCAAGATAGAATTACAGAGCAGCAAGATAGAATTACAGAGCAAAATGCGCAGATAAAAGCGATGGCACAAGCAATGCTTAAGAATGGTGTAAGTATAGATATTATAGCACAAACCATTAACAAGAGCATTGAAGAAGTCAAGGCTATGCTATAATCTTTAGCAAAACAACAGAAACACACACCATGGCAAACAACGAGGAAAAGAGAATAACTGAGCAAAGCTCGCTATACGACCATCTAGAGAAGATGAGTGTGGCAGAACTTACTGCCAACATCAACAACGAGAATAAGAAGGTGGCATTGGCGGTAGAGGAGGCTTTGCCAAAGATAAATATATTGATAGAAGCCATAGAACGACAAGTGAAGAATGGCGGACGACTGTTTTATGCTGGTTGCGGAACAGGCGGACGACTGGCTACTCTCGACACCATAGAGGTGCAAAACACCTATGGCATAGACGGTTCGCAGATACAGGCGATATTCCCTGGCGGTATAGGATGCTTGACGCAGACTAAGGAGTCGAGAGAAGACGACTTGGAGAATGGATGGCAACAACTTTGCGATAAGCACATCACTAAGAACGATATCGTGGTGGGATTCTCGGCAAGCGGCACCACGCCATTTGTGCTATCAATATTGAAACATTGCAGGAAAGAAGGAATACCTACGGGCTGCATAGTGAACAATCCCCACTCTCCTATTGCCGAATGGGCAGACTATGCGGTAGAGGTGATAACAGGACCGGAGTTTGTTACTGGCAGCACTCGCATGAAGGCTGGCACATCGCAAAAACTCATCCTCGATATGATAAGCACCACGCTACAAATCAGGCAAGGCAGAGTGGAAGGCAACAAGATGGTGAACGCCAAACTTATAAACCATAAGCTCATAGACCGTGCTTGCAGAATATTCATGGAGCGCAATTCTGAATATAAGGATTATGAGGAAGTGCGACAACTGATATTGAAAGCAGGAAGCGTAAAGAAGGCTGAAATGAGGATTTCCCGACATTTTGACATGTAAATCAGTCAAAATGTCGGGATTTTCATTATGGGCACGGGGTTTGAATAGGAGTAGGCAGAAACGAATAAATTTTAGAAAGGAGACATAATATGACATTAGACAAATTCACAATCAAGGCGCAAGAGGCTGTGCAAGCTGCCGTGAACATCGCCCAGCAAAACGGTCAGCAAAGCATTGAGCCTGTACACTTGCTGAAAGGTGTCATCGAAAAGGGTAAGGACGTTACGAACTTCGTATTCCAGAAGCTCGGAGTCAACGCTCAGCAGATAGACACTCTCGTGGCATCTGAGATTCAGCACTTGCCACGCGTACAAGGTGGCAACGTATACTTGAGCAATGACGCCAACAAGGTGTTGACTCGCGCTCAGGAATATGCCACAAAGATGGGCGATGAGTTCGTATCTATAGAGCCTATCTTGTTGGCTTTGCTCGACGTTAGTTCTACGGCAAGTCGCATTCTCCACGATGCAGGATGTGCAGAGAAAGAGATGACGAAGGCTATCAAAGAATTGCGTCAAGGACAGAACGTGAAGTCGCAATCGGGCGACGAGAACTATCAGGCATTGTCGAAATATGCCAAGAACCTCGTTGACGATGCTCGCAAGGGCAAGCTCGACCCTGTAATAGGTCGTGACGAAGAAATTCGTCGTGTGCTTCAGATATTGAGCCGTCGTACTAAGAACAACCCTATATTAATAGGTGAGCCAGGTACTGGTAAGACTGCTATCGTGGAGGGTTTGGCTGAGCGAATCGTTAGAGGCGATGTGCCAGAGAACCTTAAAGACAAGCAGCTATATTCGCTCGATATGGGTGCATTGGTAGCTGGTGCAAAATATAAGGGCGAGTTTGAGGAACGACTGAAGGCCGTTATCAAAGAGGTGACAAGTGCCGAAGGCAACATCATACTCTTCATCGATGAGATTCACACTCTCGTTGGTGCTGGAGGTGGCGAAGGAGCCATGGATGCTGCCAACATCTTGAAGCCAGCTTTGGCTCGTGGAGAGTTGAGGGCTATTGGTGCCACAACGCTCAACGAATACCAGAAGTATTTCGAGAAGGATAAAGCTCTTGAGCGTAGATTCCAGACCGTGATGATTGAGGAGCCTGACGAGGCCGACGCTATCAGCATCCTTCGTGGACTGAAAGAGCGCTATGAGAACCACCACAAGGTTCGTATTCAGGATGATGCCTGCATAGCTGCCGTTCAGCTCTCAGAGAGATACATCAGCGACCGTTTCTTGCCTGACAAGGCTATCGACCTTATGGACGAGGCTGCAGCAAAGTTGCGCATGGAGCGCGACTCTGTGCCTGAGGAGCTTGATGAGATTACTCGTCACTTGAAGCAACTCGAGATAGAGCGCGAGGCTATTAAGCGCGAGAACGATGAAGCCAAGATTGCTATGCTCGACAAAGAGATTGCTGAGCTTAAAGATCAAGAGAAAGACTTTCGTGCTAAGTGGGAAGGCGAACGTGCCTTGGTGAACAAGATTCAGCAAGACAAGCAGGCCATGGAGACATTGAAGTTTGAGGCAGAGCGTGCTGAGCGTGAGGGCAACTACGAGCGTGTGGCTGAAATAAGATATGGTAAGCTGAAGGAACTGCAAAACGATATCGACAGCATACAGCAGCAACTGAAGTCGGCACAGGGTGCAGAGGCTATGGTTCGCGAAGAGGTTACTGCCGACGATATTGCAGAGGTGGTAAGTCGCTGGACTGGAATACCAGTAACTCGTATGATGCAGAGCGAGCGTGAGAAACTTCTTCACCTCGAAGAGGAGCTCCACAAGCGTGTAATTGGTCAGGAGGAAGCCATTAGTGCTGTTTCTGATGCGGTAAGACGTTCAAGAGCTGGTCTCCAAGACCCTAAGCGCCCAATAGCATCATTCATATTCCTTGGTACCACGGGTGTTGGTAAAACAGAACTTGCCAAGGCTTTGGCAGAATATCTGTTTAACGATGAGACCATGATGACTCGTATTGATATGAGTGAATATCAAGAGAAGTTCAGCGTGTCACGTCTTATCGGAGCGCCTCCAGGATATGTAGGATATGATGAGGGTGGTCAGCTTACAGAGGCTGTTCGCAGAAAACCATATAGCGTAGTATTGTTTGATGAAATCGAGAAGGCTCATCCTGATGTTTTCAACATCTTGTTGCAGGTTCTCGACGATGGTAGACTTACCGACAACAAGGGTCGTACCGTAAACTTCAAGAATACTATCATCATCATGACTTCAAACCTTGGTTCACAGCTCATACGCGAAGAAACCGAGAAGGCGGGCGGCACTCTTAGCGCAAACAAGTTGGAGGAAATGCGCCATAAGCTCTTCGACATGCTTAAGCAGACCATACGCCCAGAGTTCTTGAACCGTATCGACGAGACTATCATGTTCTTGCCTTTGAACAAGCAGGAAATCAGAGACGTGGTAGAACTCCAGATGAACAGCGTGAAGAAGATGGTGGAAGAGCAAGGCTTCAAGCTCAGCTGGACATCAGCAGCCCTCGACTATCTTGCCAACGTTGGCTACGACCCTGAGTTTGGTGCACGTCCTGTGAAGAGAGCCATCCAGCGCTATGTGCTCAACGACCTCTCTAAGCAGTTGCTTTCAGGTTCTGTCGTTATCGACAAGCCTATAGTAATTGATGCCACCAGCAATGGTCTGACATTCAAGAACTAAGTATCGAGCAAAGGCTTATAATATAGCCTAATACTAAATAAAAAACATCCATAATGCGATTTGTCATTATGGATGTTTTTTTGTTTTATTGCTGTTAGATATATTCTCTCACTCCTTCTTCAAGCTCAATTCTATTGGCAGGAGGAATTTGCTATGAGGAATATTTACGAAGGTGCCATCAAATCGTTTTTTCATCGTAGATACCGAGATGCACAGGCGCTTGCGTGCTCTGGTCATGGCAACATATAGTTTGCGAGCATCTTCGTCGTCGTAGTGTTTTACGCCATGGTTGTAGTAGTTAGGATAACGGCCATCGATGACATCGAATACTATCACGTTGTCAAACTCCAAACCTTTAGCCTTGTGGATGGTGCTAACGAAGACGCGCTCTTTCATGGATGTTCCGCCACAGATGTCGGCCTCGCGAAGGGTATTCATTTCTACCACATAGCGGTCGAGCGCCTGCTTTAGGGTGAGATTCTCGTTGGCTGGCAACAAGTCAAGCTGAATATAGTTGAGCACATATTGCAACTTCTTGCTGTCAACAACTCTGCGCTCTTGCTTCAGATATTCCCACACTCGCTGCATGTCTGCAACTAATGTCGGAGTTTCGTCATCATTGGTTCGCCTATGAGCCATCGCCAAAGTGGAATACCATAGTTCTGCATATCGTTGGCGTAGCAACTCAGCCTTATGAGGCACATCGCCCTGTTGCAGATAGCGCACCTGCTCAGGTATCATTTCTTGCGCTTTGTCGTAGCAACGAGCCACAAGACTGCAAGTGGCAAAGACGTCGGCATCGGCAAGATGTGAGTTTTCACCTTCAAGATGCAGATATTCGATAAGGTTCTTCAGCCTATACTTCACGAAACCAGGGAATAGCAATCGCGCCAACTTCAGAGAGTCGAAACATGCGGGATGCTCCTTGCGCCAGTCTACGGATGGCAGATAGCGTTTAAGGTTGAAGTCCATGATATCATAGTCGTAAGTGGCATTATGGCCGAGCAATATATCGTCGCCAACATAGTCGAGGAATCGTTGCAAAGCCTCGGCAGGCGATAGCAGTTCATGCTGCTTTCGCTCTTCGACAATTGGGTTTACTATATCGCCAAGCATCTCTGGTATAGGCTTATCTGTAGTGATATATAGCGAGAGCTCAGAACCTTCCACCACCCTTCCCTCTCGCATTTTGCATGCTGCAATCTGCAATATGTCGTCATTATAAACATCCAGTCCTGTGGTCTCGGTATCGAAAACCACGATTTCTTTCTCAGCCAAAGCCTTAGCAAACTGCTGCACATAAGTTTTGCCATCAGCCTCAAGAAGGTCGGTAGGCACCATGCCTCTTACGCGAAGTTGTCGCACCAAGGCTCTTGCCGAAGCATTAGTCTGCATAATGCCCATTCCCTTGAGCAGTCGTGCCCAAGCTATGAAGTTGAATTCGTTGGCTATTACCGAATAGTGGGCAAAGAGCAGTTTTACGCCATCGGTAGTAAAGATATCTGTTCCCGACACCTTGAAGTGTGGCATGGCGATATCATCCAAGGCATAGCCTATGGAGTCGGCATCGCGATTGGAGTTTACTATCACAGCCGTAGTCTCGTCGGGATGTTCATTATAGAAATCTCTAACTTTGAGCGCCACAGCCTTATACTCCTCATCCACGGTAGCACATTCCATTAGCGTAAGCTCGTTGCCCTCAGCCTTTGTGATATTGGCAGCCTTAGGCAACAAAGCGCCATCGATATCCATAACCTGCATGGCATACTTGTTGTAGACTTCGAGGAGATAGGATGGCGAACGATGGTTTACGTCGAGATGATAGATATTGCTACAGCATCGTTCTTTCAGTTCTTTCATTATCTCCATCTTGGCTCCCATAAACGAGAATATGGCCTGTTGCTCATCGCCAAGATAAACAACCGTAGCCTTGGGGGCAAGAAGAAGGTCGAGGATAGAAAGCTGAAGGAAGTTGAGGTCTTGCACCTCGTCTACTTGCATCCAGCTATACTTATGATATTCGTCAGATTGCGACAGCGCGTCATAAGCCTTTAGCAATAGGTCTTCGAAGTCAACGAGGTTGTTTTGCTCCTTATAAGCCTCATAGGCATGGGCAAACTTCATTTTCTTCAGCATATTGCTGATGATATGGCCGTCGGCAAGGTTGAGATTGGAAACCGCCATAGCATCCTCGTAGGTAAGAGCATTATTGTAGACCTCCATCATCTGGTCGGCACTAAACTCCTTGCCCATCATAGAGAGCATATTTCGCAAAGCCGTGATGTCTTCCGAGTTCAGGCAGTCGGCATGCATACGGATATGGCGTGGATGCTTCATAGCCATCTGATGCATGAAATGCGAAAGGTTGATGATAGTGGTATAGTCGCGCTTGCGATTACCGTTAGCAGCCACCATCTGCTCGTCTTCGCCAAGATATCTGGCAAGGATGCTCACGGCATCATTTTCATCTATCACGGCACATTCTGCCGCCAAGAGTCCTTGCTCATATAGAAATTTTGAGCAAAAGCGATGCACGTTGCCTACAAACAAAGATGCCATGCCCTCGTCGTTGCCCAATCGCGACTGCAAACGCTCGTACATACCACGAGCAGCACGGTTGGTAAACGTAAGGCATAGCATATCCTTATAGTCAATACCCTCGTTTCTTGCCTTGGCAACTCTCTCTGCAAGCATCTGCGTCTTGCCACATCCTGGAGGAGCCAACACAAGATGAAAACCAGAGCCAGCAGCTAATACTCGTTGCTGGCTCTCGTCTGGTGTCCAATTATTCTGCATAATGTTTAGTCAAGGTGGAATACCTCTTCGATAGGAATGGTGACAGGAGAATTATCAGGATTTACCTCCATGATATCTGCCATCATATCCCACCATTTCTGTGTGATAGGGTCTACATTTTCAGTATCTTGGCTGTTGGTATCTTTCGAGCATTCCTGGTAGGCAAACAATAGGTTTGTTTCCTTGTCCCAGAAAATGCTGTAGTTGCTTACACCAGCATCCTTGATCATCTGTTTCAACTCTGGCCAAATAGCGGCATGACGTTTTGCATACTCTTTCTCACAGCCTGGCTTGAGATACATCTTAAATCCAAATCTTTTCATTTGTTAAATAGGTTTTTAGTTTATAAGTATAATCACTTTCCTCTCTTTTGGTGAGGGGAAAGTGATGGGATTATCGTAGTAGTTTTATTTCTTCACATCCACAATCTTTGTCTTTGGCAACTCCTTGTTTCTGCGGTTCACCATAGTAACCACACTTTGTGCCAACGAGAGGAAAGCCTGTCCCATGATGGTGTCTGTGTCTACTGCCGAAGGCTTACCCTGGTCGCCATTATTGCAAACGCTCTGCACCATAGGCAACTGTGCCAACAAAGGCAAATTCATTTCCTTAGCCAGTTCCTTGCATCCTTCTTTGCCAAAGATGTAGTATTTGTTCTCAGGCAATTCGGCTGGTGTAAACCATGCCATATTCTCTACCAAGCCCAAGATTGGCACATTCACCTTCTCGTTCATATACATGTCGATACCCTTGCGGGCGTCTGCCAAAGCCACCTTCTGAGGTGTGCTCACGATTACAGCTCCTGTTATAGAGAGGGTCTGCAAAAGTGTGAGGTGGATATCTGATGTGCCTGGAGGAGTGTCGAGGATGAAATAGTCGAGGTCGCCCCAGTCGGCATCTGCGATGAGCTGCTTCAATGCGCTTGTTGCCATACCTCCACGCCACAAGGTTGCGGTATCAGGGTTTACGAAGAAGCCGATAGACAACAGCTTCACTCCATATTTCTCAATAGGCTCTATGAGCTGTCTGCCGTCTTTCTCTACTGCGTATGGGCGCTCTTCTTCCACACCAAACATCTTTGGCATCGAAGGTCCGAAAATATCGGTATCGAGCAATCCTACCTTATATCCCAACTTTGCCAAAGCCACGGCAAGGTTGGCAGAAACGGTGCTCTTGCCTACTCCACCCTTGCCTGAGCTTACTGCGATGATATTCTTCACCTCAGGCAATAGTTTTCCTACCTCAGGGCGTGGCTGCGACTTAAACTCCGTAACGATTTCCACTTCCACTTCCTTGCCCACATGATAGTGTATGGCTGCCTCGGCTGCCTTTACTGTCGACTTCAAGAAAGGGTCTGTATCGCGAGGAAATGTCAATATCACCTTCACCTTCATGCCGTCTATCTGAGGCTGATCGGCAAGCATATCGCTCTCTATGAGATTCTTCTTTGTACCGGGATACATAACTGTTGCCAAAGCGTCAGTTATGAGTTTTGGATATAGTGTCATTATTATAATGTGTATATATATATTATTATTGTATTCTTTTGCAAAGATACTCCTTTTTTCCGACTTTTATAGTCTTACCGCCATCAATTTGCCATCAAAGCGTAGATTTTTACCACTTTTCATAATTATCTCGTTTGCCATAACATCTAAAAGCATTATCTTTGCAAGCAGAATAATCTTAAGAACCCAAAAATCTGATTATCGTCAGAACCCAAACCAAATAACAATGAAAAAACTATTCTTCTCGCTATTATCGATTTTTCTTTCCTCTTTCTTCTCGCCAATATCTGCCAAGGATGTTGTGTGGTATAGTGGTCGTGGCAACGTGGAATATCGCGTGTGCGCCAAGCCTTCGCCTGTGGTAAAGATTGCGCTTGGCATGTTTTCGTCCGACATGAAGGCTGTCACAGGCCATCATGCTCACTCTGTAGGCAAAGCGCCTGTAGAGATATTCCAGCTCGACATGCTCACCAACAAAGAGATGAAGGAACTCGACAAGCGAAAGATTTCATATACCGACATCATCACTCGCCAGGATGCTTTCACCATCAGCATCAACCAGGGCAAGATAGTCATCGTTGGTAGCAATGGTCGTGGCACAGCCTACGGCATTCTCGAACTCTCGCGCCTGGCGGGTGTTTCGCCTTGGATTTACTGGGGCGACGTGGTGCCTGAAAAGAAACAATATCTTGCGCTACCCGACAATTATTTCACACGCCAATATCCTTCGGTCGCTTATCGTGGCATCTTCATCAACGACGAAGACTGGTCGTCGCGAGTATGGGCGCAGAAGATTGAGGGCAAGCATGCCAAGAAGGGCGAAATGGGACCTCGTTTCTATAAGCATGTCTTCGAACTCTTGTTGCGTCTCAGAGCCAACACCATTTGGCCTGCCATGCACGAGGGCACCACAGCTTTCTTCAAGGTGAAGGGCAACAGAGAGGTTGCCGACTCTTGCGACATCTTCGTAGGCTCATCGCATTGCGAACCTATGTTGCGCAATAATGTCGGCGAATGGGATTCCAAGAAGCGTGGACCATTCAATTTCATCACCAATAAGCATAATGTGGTAAACTATTGGGCTGAGCGCCTTCACGAAACTGCCGGCATGGATGCTCTATACACTCTCGGCATGCGTGGCATCCACGACGGCTCTATGCAGGGTGTCAAGACCAAGGAGGAGAAGCTTCGCGGTCTTCAGGCTGTCATCGACGAGCAACGAAAGATGCTCCACAAAACCTTCGGCAAGTCGATGAAAAACATTCCGCAGGTGTTTGTACCATATAAAGAGGTGTTGGAGATTTATGAGGATGGACTAAAGGTTCCTGACGATGTTACGCTCATGTGGTGCGACGACAACTATGGCTATCTCACTCGCCTTTCCGACGACGAACAGCAGAAGCGTAGTGGTGGCGCTGGCGTTTACTATCATCTGAGCTATTGGGGCAGACCTCACGACCATCTGTGGCTCACCACCACTCAGCCGGGCTTGATATTCAACGAAATGCGCACAGCCTACGACCACAATGCTCGCCAACTGTGGATAGCTAATGTCCACGACCCTAAGGTTGCAGCCTACGACCTCAGCCTATTCCTCGACATGGCGTGGAATATCAATTGCGTAAACGAAAACACCATTGGCAACCACCTCAAGGCGTGGCTCGCTCAGCAGTTTGGCGACATCGTTGCTGCCAAGCTCTATCCTGCCATGCGCCAGTTCTATCATCTTTGTGGCATACGCCGACCAGAGTTTATGGGATGGAGCCAGGTGGAACTCGACAAGAAAAAATATCCTCGCGGACTATCACCTATGCAGAACACCCAATTTGCTGCAGACCAGTTTGGCAACGAGCTTGAACGATATATCAACGACTACGAGGAGATAAAAACCATCGTGGCAGAGGCTGAAAAGCTTATCCGCCCAGAACTCAAGGATGCCTACTTTGCTGCCATCAAATATCCTGTATATGGTGCTGCAGCCATGGCTACCAAGACTCTGCAGGCTCAGGAGGCTCGCCATCTTGGTCGCTCAGACTCTTTCAACCACGACGAAGAAGCTCTCGATGCTGCCGTGCGCAGCCATAAGGCATACCAAGAGATTCTCTCGCTCACAGATTATTACAACAATACCATGGCTCATGGCAAATGGCATGGCTCTATGGACTGCAATCCTCGCAATCTGCCTGTATTTGGCGAACCTGTATTGCCAGGCAAACTCACAGACGACAATATCAAGGAGCATTCCGATGCTTCGCTCATACCTGCCAAGCTAAAAACCGACAACACCATAGCTCGCAACGCCTGCCAATGGTCGTCGGCTTCTGCCCAAGCAAAGCCTATCGACATGCTTGGCCATAGCATGAATGCCGTGGCGCTGCCTAAGGGTGAAAAGCTCAGCTACGAGTTCTCTACATTCCGTAGCGACAGCTGCGTCGTTCGCATCGCCACCATCCCTACTCAGGCAAACGACAAGGGCGACATCCGCTATCAGGTCACCATTGACGACCAGGCTCCTGTAGTCTTCAGCCTCAAAGAGCCATTCCGCTCTGAGCGTTGGAAGCAGAATGTGCTACGTGGTCAGGCGCTCCGCTCCATCTTCACATATCTTCCTATGGGCAAACATACCATCACCATCCAGGCGCTCGACCCTCATATCGTAGTCGACCAATGGATGCTCGACTACGACGTCGACCGCGAATTCTATGTATTCCCCGTGGAAAGGTAAAAAGGTAAAAAAAGTAAAAAGGTAAAAGGGTAAAAAGGTAAAGGGTAAAAGGGTAAAAGTATTATAGGTCCAATATCGTACAATACTGCAAGTTTGCGTAGCATCTTGCAGTATTGTACGATTTTCATTTTATACCTTTGCATGCAGGAAACCTAATATAATTCAAAAATATGCTTAAACAAATCCTCCTTTCTGGAGCCTTGGCTTTGCCTATCGTGGCTCTCAACGCAAATGCGCAGCAGAAGCCTGCAAGCGTTTTCATCACAGCCGGACAGTCGAATGCCGACGGCAGAGTTTACAACAGCGAAATAGTAGACTATCTCAAACCGGGCTACAAGTATCTGCATTATGCCAACGTAACGAGCCAAAGCTCCGGCACCTTCACCACTCGCAACTTCGACAACGCCAAAGAGCGTTGGGCATTCTGCGATGTAACAAACTATTTCATAGAGCAAGCCCTGCAACAAGACTTCTACGCCATAAAATGCACCTATGGCGGCACAGCCATAGCAACAGGCGTAACAGCTGAAAAACTACCTGTATGGTATGCAGACCCCACATGGATAGCAGAAAACAACGCCTATCGTGGCGACATCACCACGGGCAAATCGCTCACCAAGTCGCTCACCGAGGGTTTCTCCGACCTTGTAGATGGCACTCTCTCTAAGCTACAGCAGGGCTACGACGTAAAAGCCATTATGTGGCATCAGGGCGAGAGCGACCGTAATGCTGCTGGCGCATACTACACCAACTTCAAAACCATGATTCAGTATATGCGCAACGCCATATACCAGAAAACGGGCGACGAGAAAGACAAGACTCTGCCTTTCATCTTCGGCACCATCACCAGCGACAGCAAGCAATATAGCGCCAAGGTGAAAGAGGCGCAGCTGCAGGTGGCTAACGACCTTGAGAATGTCTACGTCATCGATATGGAGGGCGTAACCGTGCGCTCCGACCAGCTCCACTTCGACAAAGCGTCTACCGAATATCTCGGCAAAATGATGTACAACAAGCTCGTTGCTCTCGGTCTCGTAGATGGCAACGAGGTTGAAGCCACAAAACCCACGAAGCCTACAGGCACAGAGGATGTAGGCAAAGTGGAGGCTGAACGCATGTGGGACTTCAAAGTACTAAAAAGCCAAGCCACCGAAGCCAACCTCAAAGCCGACAGCAAATGGGAAGCTAAAGGCAGCACAGGCTATAGATACAACAGCGCTTTACCCACCTTCTGGGAGCCTGTTGCCAACAACACCACCATCGAAGAAACCAAAGGCTTATATTTCAAGTCGCCAAGTGGCAACCGCCTCTATATCAAACCAGGCAACCACATCTGCCTCTATGCCGACAACCTGAAAATGACCATTCCAAAGGTTAAGCCTCTGCAATATATCACCATCGTCACCAAGTCTGCCAAAGGCGAACGAGGCATCACCCCCGATACTGATAGCTCCAGCGATACCAACCTTATGCTCATCAAGGGCGGCACCAAGTCTGCCGACTTAGTCACCAACTGTTGGCAAGTGAGCGACGAAATCAAGGACGAAACCGACATCGTATTCCATTCCAATGGTGGCGCCATCTATGTATATAGCATCATGGTATCCAACGAAGATTCCTCTAACCCCACATCCATCAAGCGCCCCAAGAAGCAATCTCCCGACACCGCATGGGTAAACCTTCAGGGCATCAAAACCCAAGACCCTACCAACGGAATTTATATCCAAAACGGAAAGAAATACGTGGTGAGTAAGTAAAGGGGAAAGAAAGATTCTCAACGAAATTCTATTGCCAAACAAAGCCTTGAAGGAGAAGTAGTATCAAAGTTCTGTGTTCCAGTTGTTCCAATTGTTCCAATTGTTCCAATTAGGGTATTAACATGCGAACTGCCCCTATATATACTATATAATTAATTGATTATTAAGTAGTTATATATAAGAAGTTAGAAAATGGAACACCAAAAAAATTAATTGGAACAACTGGAACAACTGGAACGGGAACGCGCCAGCATCTCTCTAAAAGGCTAATAACCAATAAGTTAAGCACAGAACAGACATTCCAAAAAGGAAGTGCAATAAAAGTAAAACCACATATTCTACGATGCCAAACCGTGGCAAAAGCGTAGAATATGTGGCTTTTTAGTTGTCTTTATTATGCGACTAATCGAAAGGCGACTATTCGAAGGCATTATGCGAGTAATCGAAAGGCATAATGCGACTATTCGAAAATCGACATTCGACTATTCGAAAAGCGCCATGCGAGTAATCGCACTTGGTTAGTACTCTAAACCCATGATTATGCTCAAGAATAGAAAGCATCATTCATAGAATTCGAAGTCGACATCGTCGGAGGATGATTCTGGCTTTTTGGTTGGCTTAGGCTGCGCCTTTAGGTTGCCATTCTCGTCGAATAGTCCGTAGGTGGTGCGGAGCACGGTGAACTCGGTACGACGGTTGAGAGAGTTGCAGATTTCCTCTTTCTCAGGATTCTTGAGAGCCTTGATGAAGTCGGGCGTTAGCTCGTCGTCGACCTTTAGCCAAGGATATTTCTCAGCCACCTTTTTCTTAATCTTCTTTGGTCGCTCTTTGCCATAGCCCATAGGGGTGAGGCGGTCGGCAGCTATGCCGTGGGTGATGAGATAGTTGACAACGCTCTCGGCACGACGTTGCGACAGGCGCTTGTTGTATTCTGCCGAACCTTTATAGTCGCAATGCGAGCTAAGCTCGATGGTGACGTGCGGATTTTCGTTGAGCAAAGCCACGAGCTTGTCGAGCTCGAGCTCAGAAGCCTTGGTGAGGTCGGCACGGTCGAACTCATAGAAGATATTGTCGATGAGTACAGGGGTGGAGATGGAAGCCAGAGGGAACTGCAGCACATCCTCGTGGCTCTCGTCGGTAGCAGCCACTTTGAGCTCTTCGCGATGGTTGAGATAGCCTTGGCAGGTGGCAAGCATGAGATAGCTTACGCCTGGGGTTACAACCTTGGTGAAGGAGCCATCGCTGCGCACGGATAGTTTTTCGTTGGTTCCATCGTCGCCAACGACGTAAACTTGGGCAGCAGGAAGCTCGTAGCCATCTATTTCGTAGACGTAGCCCTTTATGGTGTTCACAATTTCAGGATTGTCGAAAGAATAGATGTGGTCGCAACCTCTGCCGTCGTTGCGATTGGAGCAGAAGTAGCCACGATTGTATGGACCTTCGAAGGTCATGCCGAAGTCGTCGGCTTGAGAATTGAGCGGATAGCCAGGGTGTTCAAGATGATAGCGATGGTCTTTGCCCACACGAGCAATGAAGATATCGTAGCCACCCAAGCCCGGATGACCGTTGCTTGAAAAATAGAAGTCGCCATTAGGACGGAACGTAGGGAACGCCTCGTCGCCAGGAGTGTTGACGGGTTCTCCAAGATTTTCTACACCTCCTAAGCCAGCCGAAGTGATGCGCACACGCCAAATATCCAAGCCACCCTTGCCACCCGGCATATCGGAGGTGAAATAGAGCCATTCGCCATCGGGCGAGACGGCAGGATGAGCGAAGCTGGAAAGAGTGTCGTTAGAAAGTTTCAGTTCGGTAGCCTTGCCCCAAGAAGCATCGCTACGATTAGAGGTCATAATCTTGGCATAGCGAGGATAGGAAGGGTCGGTGGAACATTGAGTGAGATACATGGTTCTGCCATCGGGCGAGAAGGCACAAGCGCCCTCGTCGTAGTCGGTATTTACCCCACCCTGCACAACTTCGGGCTTGCTCCATTTCCCCTTATCGTCTTTTTCGCTAAAGAATATGTCGCCAGGCTTAGCGCCAGTAATGCCGCTAAGTTCGTCGCCCTGAGCATCGTTGCGAGTGGAGGTGAAATATAGCAGTTCGCTCTCGTCGCCAAGGAGCATAGGCGAATAGTCGGCACGACGAGAGTTGAAGATATCCATGCGCTTTACGGTATAGCGGCTGCCGGCATCCTTGAAGCCAGGAGCCTTGCGTGCTGCCTCAAGACCATTTTGGGCAAGGGCGTTGTCGGGCATAGAGTCGAGCACCATCTCGAAGATTTGTGCAGCCTCTTTGTAGCTGCCTGTTTTCAGGAGCAGGCGACCAAGAGCAAGATAATCGGATGATGAAGCCTGCTTATAGCGCACGGCATTGCGATATGCAGCCACAGCCTTGGCGGTTTGCAAACTCTTGTCGTAGCTTGCAGCCATTTTCAGAGCTATTTGTCCTCTGCGTTCGCGCTCCTTGGCAGGAGTCTTGGTGTAAGCTTGCTTAAACTCTGTGGCAGCATCGAAATATTCGCCAAGAGCAAGATATTTTTCTCCCTTCTTGAAGTTGCGGTCGGCACCACACGATGAGAATAAAGCCAAGGCAATAACGAGCATTGGCAGATGGTGGGCAAACCGACGTAGAGCTTTATATATAAATAATGTATTATTCATTTCGTTTATTCGTTAGAAGGTGGCAAAAAGATACCACCTCTATGAATAAACGAAAAAAATCGAGAATTATTATTTTGCCATCATCTTCTTCCACTTCCAATATCCTGCTACGGCAATAATGACATAAAGACCGTAGAGGGCTGCCTTGAAAGGTATGCCTTTGACAACATAGAGATAACAACAGATGATGTCGACAATAATCCAGAAGAACCATTGCTCGATATATTTGCGAGCCAAAGCCCAAAGACCTACGAAGCTAAGAGCATTGGTGAAGGCGTCGAGGAGCGGAACTGTGGAGTCGGTGAAGGTGATGAGGACATAATATGTGGCACCCCATGCCAGGAAGAAGAATATGAAGGTAGGCAAGTACAACCTACGAGGCATGAAGGTGATAGGCATGTCGCCAGCCTGCTGCTGACCATGCTTTTTGCCGAATTTCCATACCACCCAACCATAGATGGCGGCAACGGTATAGTAGACCGCCATACCGGCATCGCCATATAGTCCGTGGCTCCAATAGAGCCATACATCCATGGCAGGCATAATGATGCCAACCAACCATAGTGCTATAGAAGCACGATACTCGAGCAAGATATAAATCAAGCCGAGTATCGTTGTAAAGATGTCGAGCCAATGGGCTGCGAGATATTCCATAAAATATGATTAGAAATCGATTGACATGTGAGCCATGAAGTTGAATGGTGCAGAAACGGCAAAGCCTGCTGCATCAGCATCACGTACGCCCCACTCGTTGACAGCCTTGACGCTATTGCCCGACTTCACGAACTGTGGAGCTGCCCAACCATTATTATCATACTTAGCGTTGAAGATGTTGTAGAAGCTTACGCCTACGTTCATGCTCTTGATGCCTACTGAAGGCAAAGCGAAATTGTAGCTAAGGTCGACATTGGTGTTGAAATGCTTCTTGAGCAAGAGAGTTTCGTATGTGGTGTTGCCATTAGCATCCTTGCACTCCATGGTCTTGAAGCCTGTGTTGGTGAGATACTGGTCGCTGATGTACTGGCTCTGCACCATAGCCTTGAATCCCTGGTAAGAGAATGTGAAGATGTTGTTGAAGATGAAATCTGGCGAGAAGCTCAATGGCGTGTCGCCAAGATTGCAGAGGTCGCCATCGTTGTCGGTGATGGTCCAATCCTTAGCACGATTCTTCGACCATGTGGCATTAGCATCCCAACGGAACCAGTCTACAGGCATCCATGCAGCCTCGAGCTCTACGCCCATACGATAGCTACTACCAACATTCTTGGCAATGGCTTCGCCGATGTTGTTGAGCTCGCCTGTGAGCACAAACTGGTCTTTGTAGTCCATATAGTAGAAGTTGGCACCTGCGCTGAAGGTCTTGCTCTGATATTTGTAGCCAAGCTCCAAGTCGTTCAAACGCTCAGACTTCATCTTAGTGCCGAGGTTGTCTTCGTAGTCGTTACGTGTAGGCTCGCGATGAGCTATAGCGTAAGAGATGTAGAGGCGCTGACCAGGCAAGAAGTCGTAGTTGATACCGAACTTAGGGTTGAAGAAATTGAAGTCGTCGTCGATGATATACTTGCCATCGGCATTTGAGCCGTAGCTATCGGTAGGATCCTGCATGGTGTAGTTGACATGGCGATACTGCAAGTCAACGAATGCGCTCATACCCTCCAAGAATTCGTACGAAGCCTTACCATATACATTATAGTCGGTCTTCTTGGCGTTGTTGCGATAGTACTCATAGTTAGGCTTGCCCACAACATTTCCGAAGTGGTCGCCATCATATTTGTTCCATCCACCACCAAAGGTAGCTGAGAGCTTATCGGCAGAATAGTTCAACGAAGCGATAGCGCCATAGAAGTCGTTGCCCATCTTCTTCTGCTCTATCACGTTGCCTTTCTCATCAGGGTTTGTAGAGAGTCCCCAGTTGATGAGCGACTTGTTGCGCTTAAACTGCTCGTAATAGCCATCGCCACGAGTGTAATGGCCTGTGACGTTGAAGTTGAGGGCGCTATTCAAGCGTTGGTTCCACACGAGCTGATAGTTTTGCTGATGATAGTTGTCGGTCTGATTGTCGTAGAACATCATGTTGCCATTATCATCTTTGCCCATATATCCGCAAGAGTTGTATGAGCGACCATACATAGACTGCTCATACTTTGAAGTATAGTTCCAAGCATGGTAGGTCTGCTCTTGGTTGTTCCAGGTGATGAACTTTACTACGGTATTATCGTCGAAATATCCAGCCTGCAAGAAATATGAGTTGAGCTTAGTGAAAGCACGGTCGAGATAGCCCTTGGAACCGATGTTAGACAAGCGACCCTGGATGCCCCAATGCTCGTTGAGCAAACCAGAGCTGAAGCGTACGGTCTGCTTGTGAGAATAGTAAGAGCCTGCGCTGAGGTCGAGACCTACATAAGGCTTTGTGCCGATATTCTCGGTAAGCATATTGATGGTAGCACCAAAAGCGCCTGTACCGTTGGTAGAAGTACCTACACCACGCTGAATCTGCATGCTCTGAAGGTTTGAGGCAAAGTCTGCCATGTTTACCCAGAAGAGCTGTGAGCTTTCAGCATCACTCTGTGGCACACCATTTGATGTGATATTGATGCGCGAAGGGTCGGTACCACGCACACGCAAAGTGGTATAGCCGATGCCATTACCTGCATCAGAAGTTGTGGTGATTGAAGGAGTTAGGGAAAGGATATAAGGAATATCCTGTCCGAAGTTAACACTCTTGATTTGGCTTTGGTCGAAATTAGTGAAAGCCATTGGTGTGTGCTTGCCAGCACGAGTTGATGTTACCTGAACATCCTGCAGCATCACAGCCTTAGCTGTATCTACAGGCTCTACTGCATAAAGATTTGCTGCACAAGTAAGTGCAGCCAAAAAGAATACATTTCTTTTCATGTATACCTTAAAAATTAAAACTATAAAAAAGAGGTTTTACCTATCCCTGCGTCGGCATTACCCGTATCAGGTTCTGTGGGTATAATCTCAGCCGTATCAACTGATACAGCACCCCTTTAGCTTCCATTTTGGAAACCGTGTGCAAAGTTACTGCAAATGAGTGGAATAACCAAAGCAAATACGAAGTTTTGCATTTGGGTATTCCCGAATGCAGCATAACTTATCTAAAGTTACAGCAAGTGAGCGGAATAACAAAACAAAATACGAAGTTTTTGTTATTCCGCTCACTTGATGTAACTTTCCTACAACGCCATTAACATAAACTTGTATGCAGGAATCACTTCTATTTGTACATCCAAATCATTTGATTGTATAATTTCCTCTTGATCGTAGGTAACAATAATACATCTCTGAGGTTTTATGAATTTAGACAGTTTCTGCAAAGCTCCAATCTCTCTATTTCGCGTAGCCTCATCTATTATCCTATAAGATGCCTGTATCAACAAACCATCATTAGGAACACAGAAATCTACCTCCACATTCTTATTATAGTAATACAAGTCGTCACCATACTTATTATATAGCTTTATGGCTACAAGATTTTCCAGCAACTTTGTTTCTGGCAAGAATAGGAAAAGATTTAATATACCATTATCGTAGAAATATCGCTTTTTGACACTCTCTCGTTGCGATATGCTATCTGTAAAGCTGCTAATGCCAAAGGTGAGATATGATTCATGAAGATAGTCGAGATATGAACCTATAGTGTCGCGAGTTATCTTTGTACCATCACCTTGCAATATGTCTTGCAATCGCTTAATGGCAGTAGGCTGCATAACGCTATCTGCCAGTTTTCTTATCAACAAGCGCAAACTACGCTCGTTTCTCACTCCCTTGCGCATAACGATGTCGGAATACAGAATCTTTTGATATAGCGACTGAAGCCACGACTTTTTATCCTGAATATCAAAGACTTCAGACAGACCACCATAATAAAAATAGTCAGAGAACAGTCTAACAACATCAGCACGTATTGGCGATAGCTCCCAATGTTGTGGCAAATGAATATTATGATATTCCAAATACTCGCTAAATGAGAAAGGACGTATCTCTTTGGTTAGATATCTACCGCCAAGAGTAGAGCTAATTTCACGACTCAGCATGTGGGCGTTGCTGCCTGTGATGAACACTCTATATTTCTCGTCAGCCAAACGACGAGCAAAATGCTCCCATCCTTCCACGTTCTGAATCTCGTCAAGGAATATAATAGGCTGGAAAGCAAACAATTCGCGATAAGCTTCAAGGATAAGATACAGGTTTTCTTTACGTATATCAGATATGCGCTCATCTTCAAAGTTAATAAACAGCATCTCTTCTATAGAATGACCATTGGCAACAAGATGCTGTATATGTTGATACAGCATATACGATTTGCCTGCTCTACGAATGCCAACCAAAACATAATTAGCATTTTCTTCAAAACAAACATTACGACTCTGCAACTTTATTCTACCAATAAAGTCTTGCTGATTAAGAATAATCTGTTTTATAACATTCTTGTCCATAACTATTATGTTTTAATGTGGATTATCTTCCTTATCATTTGCAAAGATAATGCAAAAATCGTAATTACACATTATAGAAGGCATAAAAATAGCGATTTATGCCTTGTATAGGAGGCATAAATCACTAAAAATATGTATTCTATAGACTTTATTATAGGAAAAAGCAGGGAGATTTATTGCTTTTCGATGAGCTTTTGAGCTGTCGTGGTGAGATATGGTTGGATATCTGCGTAAGGAATGGTGAAGGTAGGCATGCCTGCAGCATAAGGACCTATCTCGTAAGGATTATACACAAACATGATGCCATGGTCGGTAAACAAAGGTGGACATTCTGGCAAAGGCAAAGAGTAGATATGGTCAGGATTGAGGAACATATTCTTTAGTTCATCGTCTGACTTCACCTCGAAATACTCGCGCAAACCCTTGCGCATAAGCTTTTGAAAAGGGTCGTTAGCATAATTGCGAACTATCTCCCACCCCATTCGGCGCATATCGCTCTTGCGGAAGGTTACGCCCACAAGGGCACTCATGCCATGAGCGCCACCAAGATAGTTGTACATGGTATATTCGTAGGTGAAGAACTTGGAGTTGTCGGCAACCTTTGAAAAGGTGACATCCCACTCCATCTTCACTTCGTCGTCGCCTCTTGCCCGTTTTACTTCCTCATAATCAGTTTTGAGCTCCGACATAAGGTCGGCATGATAGTATTTCATAACAGCCTTTGGCGAAGTATAAGAGCCATCGTATTTTCCGCCAAGCATCTCGCTCATATATTCTGTTATCGCCTGCGAAGTTACGGAGAAAGTATCTACGGGATGCTGCATAGCTATGCCCACATGACCAAAATCAGAAGTCACAGATATGCTGTCCTTAACCCATTTTTGCGATATGGAATCGCCAACAACATTGGTTAGGATATTTGGAACATTATCGAGCAACGTGCCCTTTGCCGGCTTTGGGTCACACGATGATATCATAAAGGTGGCAACAGCAGCTATAGCTGGTAGCAATAATGTCTTTAGATGTTTCATAATCGTAATTATTATATATTCGATGGCAAATATAGCACAAAAAAGCGATTTATGCCTTATATAGAAGACATAAATCGCATATATATATATTCTATCCTAATATTATATATTATTGCAGATAGAAACTTACTTCTTGCAAGGCATCCAAGGCTTGAGCTGCTTGAAGAAATCGTTGCCCTTGTCGTCAACGAGGATGAAAGCAGGGAAGTCTTCAACTGTGATCTTCCAGATAGCCTCCATGCCAAGCTCAGGATATTCTACACACTCGATGCTCTTGATAGAGCTCTGTGAGAGAACGGCAGCTACACCACCAATAGTTCCGAGATAGAAACCACCATGCTTCTTGCAAGCCTCGGTAACTACGTCGCTACGGTTGCCCTTAGCAATCATAACGAGCGATGCTCCATGATCCTGGAATTCGTCTACATAAGGGTCCATACGGTTGGCTGTGGTTGGTCCCATAGAGCCACAAGGATATCCCTCTGGAGTCTTAGCAGGTCCTGCATAGAGGATAGGATGATTCTTGAAGTATTCAGGCATTTCCTCACCAGCATCAAGGCGAGCCTTAAGCTTAGCGTGAGCGATGTCGCGAGCCACGATGATAGTACCCTTGAGGTTTACGCGTGTGCTAACAGGATATTTAGAGAGTTCTGCGCAAACAGCCTCGATACCCTTGTCGAGGTCGATTTCAACACCTGTAGTGCCTTCGCCTGGACGACGATACTCTTCTGGGATAAGCTCTGAAGGATTAGAATCCATCTTCTCGAGCCAGATACCATCCTTGTTAATCTTACCCTTGATATTGCGGTCGGCTGAGCAAGAAACACCCATACCGATAGGACAAGAAGCACCATGACGAGGAAGACGAACTACACGGATGTCGTGAGCAAAAGCCTTACCGCCAAACTGTGCACCAAGACCAATCTTATGTGCCTCTTCCAAGAGTTTGTTCTCGAGGTCGATATCACGGAAAGCACGACCAGTCTCGTCGCCTGTTGTAGGCAGATTGTCGTAGTACTTTATGCTGGCGAGCTTTACTGTGAGGAGGTTCTTCTCGGCAGAAGTACCACCAATAACGAAAGCAATATGATAAGGAGGGCAAGCAGCTGTACCAAGGCTCTTCATCTTTTCTACGAGGAATGGCAACAAAGTGCCCTCGTTCTGGATGGTAGCCTTTGTCATAGGATAGAAGTAGGTCTTGTTGGCAGAACCACCACCCTTGGCAACCATGATGAAACGATATTCTGCACCCTCTACAGCCTCAATGTCGATCTGTGCAGGAAGGTTGCAACGAGTGTTCACCTCGTCGTACATGTTGAGAGGAGCATTCTGCGAGTAGCGGAGGTTGTCCTGTGTATAAGTATTGTATACACCAAGCGAGAGAGCCTCTTCGTCTTCGAAGCCTGTCCACACCTGCTGACCCTTCTCGCCATGGATGATAGCGGTACCAGTATCCTGGCAGAATGGCAATACTCCCTTAGCAGCAGTCTCGGCATTGCGGAGGAACTGGAGAGCTACATACTTGTCGTTTTCGCTTACCTCAGGGTCGGTAAGGATAGCAGCAACCTGCTCGTTGTGAGCACGACGGAGCATAAACTCGCAATCGTGGAAAGCCTGCTGAGCAAGCAAGGTCAAAGCCTCTTTGCTAACTTTCAGGATTTCATGACCTTCGAAGTCGGCTGTGCTGACTCCTTCTTTAGAAAGCAGACGATATTCTGTATCGTCCTTGCCCATCTGAAACATTGGGGCATACTTAAATTCTGGTGTTTTAGCCATAGTTGTATATATATAATATATTAGTTAAAATCTATTTATTACTCTTCGTAGTCGATTTCATGGTCGAGATTGTCGATGAAGTTGCGGAACACATCTTCTTCTACATCGCCCATAGCAAACTCCTTCTCGGCATCCTTTCTGATTTCAGCAATCCAAGCACGACGAGCTGTGATATAGTCGACATGTATGCGCTCGGCATCAGCAAGGGTAAGCTCTGTGAGATTATAATAATCGAGTATCATGCGATAGGTCCACGCCCATTGATATTCGCGATAATTATTGTTGATTTCCACAAGGCGGTCGTTGATGGCTTGGATATCGCCAAGGGTACCATCCTTGATATCGTTGATTATACGCTCTTCCTCAGATGCTGGGAGCAGAAGTCCCGAGAGGTCGTGCCAATCGCCTACACCTACATCCGAAGTTGGAGGAGTGAGCAGAGGGTCTTTCTTTAGCACACGTTTTAGCACGGCACCCATATAAATTCTCAAAGCTATGTCATAGTATTTGATACCCTTGCGCAACGACGAGGCGTTGATGACATACTCGTGATAATTATATGTAGAGACATTATCGCCCGAAGCAGAGCGAAGGTTTTCGAGAATCTTCTTTCCATTAAGGATTTCGCCTACCGAGAATGGCGATAGCCAATCGAAGTTGACGATGCTCTTCTGCGAACCTATAGGGCGCACATCGCGCTTAGGCCATTTGCGGATATCGCGATATAGACCAACGGTAGTGATATTGCGACCAGGCACCAAGAACATGGTGTCGCCACCTGCTATGAGATATGAGAATGGCAAGTTGCGAGTGTTAGGATGGTGCATCAGTTTGCCGAAGCATACTGAGAAGGTTCCGATAGTGGCAGGCATCAGCAGATAGGCTCCGCTGGCTGTCTTTGAGCCACGTTCCAACACTCCCCAATGCATAGGTCCCATCTTGTAGGCATGGTTTGAGAAGTTGGTGGCAGAACCTGCATTATAGAACGAGAACATACCGCCAATGAGCAACGAGCTCTTGTGGTGGCTGGCTGTGAATGGTCCGCAGAAGGCTGCACATGCCTCACCATTACTCATATAAGAGTTGGCAAAGAACAACGAAGCTGAAGCTGTGAAGCCATTGCTGAGCTGGCAAGCTTCGCCCACAAAGCAATCTTGTATCTTCACACTATTGATGATGCTCGAGCCATCAGAGATGATGGAGTTTTCGCATATCACGCCTGTACCTATATATACTGATGCGTTAGGCGATGTGAGGATGGTGCAATCGCTAAGACGTGAGGCACCATCTATCTCGCAATCATCAAAGACTACGGTATTTGTTATCTCTTTGGTGTTTACTATCTTCACTCTGTCGCCAATGACGCCTCGCTCGGGAGCTGTATCAGAAATCTGCTGACGAATAAGCTGACGTATCTCGCTCTTTAGCTCCTTGTCGGCAAAATGCTTTACCATAAAAGCTGCCAACTGACTATTTAGATCACGGAACAAAACTACATTACCATCACCAACCTCGTTGAGAACTGAAATAAGGTTGCCTTCGCCAAAGGTAGCGCCATCTGTGGTTTCGATAGTAGAAACGTTGGCAATATGGCAATCTTCGCCAATAGTATAGTTGTTGATATAGTTGCCTATTTTCTCTATCAAGCAGTTGTCGCCAATAACTACGTTGCGCAATGTGGCATCATTGATACCAGAATGCTTTACGAAGCCTTTGCTCACCTCTACATTTTTCTCGAAAGCACCTATGCGAATGTCGCCATATAGCATCACTCTGTGCATGAAGTTGGGGCGAAAATCTTCTGCCACCATCACCGAAGTCCAATCCTCCGCCCAACAGTTGTTGGCTTCAAGGATATCTATCTCACGGTCTGTAATGTGTCTGTAGTCGTTCATTTATTCTAAGATTAGTCAATAGGATATAAAAAGTCGTTGTATGGATACTTCTGTACATGAAGCTCGCGAACTCTGGTGTAAAGAGTGTTGCGGAGTTCTTCCACATTCATCTTCTCGCGTGCAGAGATGAAGATGCAGTTGTCGTTGAGCTTAGCCATCCATGTCTTCTCGAGCTCATCGAGTGTGATATTCTCCTTGGTGGCAGGAGTAAGGTCGTCGGGCTCTTTTTCAGTCCATGTGTAGTTGTCAATCTTGTTAAACACCATCACCTTAGGCTTGTCGGCACAACCGAGTTCCTTCAGGGTGTTGTCTACAACGTTTATCTGTTCCTCGAAGTCGGGATGTGAGATATCTACTACATGGAATAGCAAGTCGGCTTCGCGTACCTCGTCGAGTGTAGACTTAAACGACTCTACAAGGTCGGTAGGCAACTTGCGGATAAATCCTACGGTATCGGCAAGAAGGAATGGAAGATTGTCGACAACAACCTTGCGCACGGTAGTATCCAAAGTGGCAAAGAGCTTATTCTCGGCAAACACCTCGCTCTTGGCAAGAAGGTTCATGATGGTTGACTTGCCCACGTTGGTATATCCCACCAATGCCACACGAATCATTCTACCACGATTCTTGCGCTGAGTGGCTGTCTGCTTCTCTATTTCTACAAGTCGCTGCTTGAGCAGAGTGATACGCTGAAGGATGATACGGCGGTCCATCTCAAGTTGGGTTTCACCAGGACCACGCAAGCCCACACTACCCTTTCCACCACCTGAGCCTGAACCACCACCTTGGCGTTCCAAGTGGGTCCACAAGCGCTGCAAGCGTGGAAGCATATAGCGATATTGCGCAAGTTCCACCTGTGTCTTAGCGTTGGCGGTCTGCGCGCGCATAGCAAAAATGTCGAGGATGAGAGATGTGCGGTCTAATATCTTTACGCCAAGCTCGGCTTCGATATTTCGTATTTGCTTTGCCGACAACTCATCATCGAAAATTACCATACCAATCTCGCGTTCGTTGTCTTCCTCGTCTTTGATATATTGCTTTATCTCTTCGAGCTTACCTTTACCTACGTATGTAACCTGGCTTGGTCCGGTAACTCTCTGCGTAAATCGCTTCACAGTTACCGCACCTGCAGTATCGGCAAGAAACTCTAATTCATCGAGATATTCCTTGGTTTTGGCCTCATCTTGCTCCTTGGTGATAAGTCCAACGAGTACGGCGGTCTCCGCCTTGGCCTCTGAAATTACGAATTCTTTCATCTATTATATATAATATGTATGCAAAAATAATAAGATTAAGTGGAATAACAAAGAAAAACGCATATTTTCCATACTTACAACGTTATGTTTACTGTAAACGTTTGCGTGGAAATATCGATAATAATTTGTTATTTATTTGACTTATATCAATAAATGCCCTATCTTTGCATCAGAATTAAGAAATAAGGATACATTAACTGATTTTCATAAGATCATAACTACATAGAAAACACAAACTGCTGAAACATTCAAAGGAAAAAGTCCCGATGCGATATCGGGACTTTTTTGCGTTTATATATACAAAGTTCCAATATTTTTTAATACCTTTGCAGCCGTTTTAACCAAAAACACATTTATGAACAAACAAATTTTTAACAAGCGCTCACCTATCCTGTTCAAGCATTTTACCAGGAAAGGCTATGCCCTCTTCTCGTGCATCGGACGTGAAGTGTTGGTAGGAACGCTGAGCATCGCTACTTTGACTTACGCCAAAGCAGACGGCATCAGCACACGTACCGACTTCGCTGCCGACTCTCTTAGTCGCGAAGAGGTAAAGCTCGACGAAGTTATCGTCACAGGTTCTCGAGCGCCGCTGACTCAGCTGCAGTCAGCAAAGATCGTTGAGGTAATCACTCGCGACGATATTCATCGTGCGCAGGCTACAACCATCAACGACATTTTGAAATTAGCTACTGGCGTGGATGTTCGTCAGCGCGGTGGCTTTGGTGTACAGACGGACATCTCTATCAATGGCGGTACGTTCGACCAGATTACCATTCTTCTTAATGGGGTTGACATTTCCAACCCTCAGACTGGTCACAATGCTGCAGACTTCCCAGTTTCGTTACAAGACATCGAACGCATAGAGGTACTCGAAGGTGCTTCAGCAAGGGTGTTTGGCTCGCAGGCTTTCAATGGTGCTATCAACATCGTGACGAAGCAGGCTGAGAATACTGGTGTGCGCATTAGCACAGAGGCAGGAAGCTTCGGCACATGGGGCGCAAATGGTAGTTTGTCGTTCTGCAACAAGAACTTCGGGTCTACACTCAGCGGTGGCTATCAGCAAAGTGATGGCGGCACCGAGAATAGCGACTTCAAGAAGCGACAGTTGTATTGGCAGGGCGGCTTAGGCAAGGAAGGTGCAAAACTGAATTGGCAGGCAGGATTGATTTCTAAAGATTATGGTGCCAGCACTTTCTATAGCGCACGTTTCAATAATCAATATGAGACTACTCGTAGATATATAGCTTCGATAAGTGGCGAGCTGAAGCCTATTGCAGGTTCTTCGTTGACTTTGGCTCCTACGGTATATGGTCATCGCAACTACGACCACTACCAGCTGACACGCCATAAGACAGGTGCAAGCAATGGCGAAAACTATCACAGACTCGACGTCTATGGCGGTTCGCTTAATATCTATTTCTCGTCTATCTTAGGAAAGACAGCCCTTGGTGCAGACTTGCGACGCGAAAAGATATATAGTACTGCCTACGGAGATATGCTCGACGAGTCGGAATATAAAGATATTCATGGCTCAGACAGAAAGTATACAAGAATGGGCAAACGTACCACTTCAAACTTCTTCATCGAGCACAACGTTATCCTTGGTGGCTTCACCCTTTCGGCAGGTTTGCTTGCCAACAAGAATACTGGTATCGATAGCGACTATAAACTATATCCTGGTATCGACCTCAGCTATCGTCTTTCGGAAAACTGGAAGTTGTTTGCATCTTGGAACAAGGCGTTGCGTGTACCTACTTACACCGACCTTTACACCAGCAACTCAGTACAGCAAGGCGACTTGAACCTGAAGCCTGAGAAGAATTCTACATTCAAGGTTGGTAGCCAATATCGTAGTGAATGGTTGGATGCTAATTTGTCGGCTTTCTATAGCAAAGGTACAGACATGATTGACTGGGTATACGAAACCCAAGAGTCTACAAAATATCATGCACTAAATATTGGTGAGCTCAACAACATGGGATTCTCTGTAGAGACTACCATTAAGCTCAACAATCTGTTGCCTACTACTCCTCTTGAGCGATTGAAATTGGGCTATGCTTATATCGACCAAGATCACAAGACCGACCGTCAGATCTTTAAGTCGCTCTATGCTTTGGAGTATCTGCGCCATAAGTTTACATGCACCCTCGACCATCGCATTTGGCGACAGTTGCATGCAAGCTGGAGCCTAAGATGGCAGCAGCGCATGAATGGTTATCATCCATACACCAAGCTTGATGGTAAAATCATGTGGGATGCCAACTCATATAATATATATGTAATGGCAGACAACATCACTTGCCACAGATACTACGACCTCGGAGGCGTAAAGCAACCAGGAATGTGGGTAATGGCAGGATTGACCATCAAAATCCAATAACAGTTTTTTACAACACAATAAATATAAAGCCTCGCCTGATAGAAATATCCGGCGAGGCTAATTTGTTATAGCTATTTAAAACGCGAAAATACGCAATTATGCTTTTATCTTGAATGAGTTTTCAAGGCTTTGGATTTCTGCCAAGAACTCTTTATCTACCTTCAAGCGATTTTCCACCTGGGTGCAACTGTGGATAACGGTAGAGTGGTCGCGATTACCCACGAGCTTACCTATGCGGCTTGCTGGCATCTTGGTGTATTTCTGAGCAAGATACATCGAAACCTGACGAGCAACTACAAAGTCGCGCTTACGACTCTTACCGCCAACGGCTGATGGCGACACATTGAAGTGGTTGCATACAGTCTCGATAATCTCGTCGACAGTAAGTGGCTTGTCGTCAATCTTAACAGCTCGCTTAATCACTCTCTCCGCCAATCGCATATCGATATTGCTATTATATACAATAGAATATGCCATAAGCGAATTGATAACACCCTGCAAATCTCTTACGCTACCATTAGCAGTCTGCGAGATAAACTCGATGACATCGCGTGGAATATGTAAACCATCCTTGCGAATCTTGTTTTCAAGAATGTCTACACATAGCTGGGTGTTAGGCTTTTCGAGCTCTGCTATCAAACCACAAGAGAAACGGGTGAGCAAACGCTCAGGCATACCCTTTAGGTCGACAGGAGGACGGTCGGAAGCCAATATTATTCGCTTACCATTACGGAACAGGTGGTCGAAGATATGGAAGAAAGTGTCCTGAGTCTTTGGTGCACTAATCCATTCCTGAATATCGTCGACAATAAGCATATCGATGGTCTGATAGAAGCGAATGAAATCGTTGGTAGAATTCTGCAACACCGCATTGGTATACTGCACCTGAAACAATCTTGCGCTGATATACAACACACGTTTCTGAGGATACAGCTGCTTAGTGCGCAAACCAATGGCGTTGACAAGATGAGTCTTGCCACAACCCGAAGGTCCATAGATGAACATAGGGTTGAATTGTGTGGTATTAGGATGCTCGGCTATAGACTGACCTACCGAACGTGGCAACTTATTGCTGGCACCTTCTATATAATTGGCAAAAGAGAGGTGAGGGTTCAGTTGTGGGTCAATCTGCTGAGGTTGTGCAGCATCAAGCGGAGTTGGCGACTGATTTGCTCTGGTGCGTGGTTTCTGCTCAATATCTGCAGGGTCAGACTCTATATCTTGTGATAGTTTATGTTCCTTATCTGTAACGACACGATAATTCAGACGTATACCTTCGCAGAATGTGCGATGCAACACCTTTATAAGCAAATCTACATAGTTCTCCTCCAGGTACTCATACACAAATGGGCTGGGCACCTGTACCAACAAAGTCTTCTTCGCATCGTCGAACGATTCGAAGACTATTGGTCTAAACCATGTATCGTATTGCTGTTGGCTAACGTTCTCGCGAATGAGCGCAAGAGCATTGTCCCAACGAGCATCAGGACTTGCTTTCATCTATAGAGTTTAGTATTATTATGATGTCGTCAAAAGACTAATTCACACTTTTCAGTCTGCAAATGTACCACTATTTTTCCAAATAAACAAATATATCAAAAGTGCACCTCATAGTATAAACACCTCGTAAATGGTTATAACTGTGGACTTTAGCATCGTTTTCGCACACATAAAGTGTTATTTAGCCTACTATTTCACTTAACCTTCTGATAATTAAAGCTTTAAGCTACACAAAGTTCACAATCTTAAAAGATAGTGAAACATTATGCTTTTCGATGTAATCTCTTTATTATAAGGAGTGTTTCAAAACAATTAAAACTTGTGAAACATTACGGCTTTATATTTAGACAAAATTTAATTAAGGAGTTATTCTGATGCTTAAGAATAAAAGGAGTTAGAGAATCTCTAACTCCTTTAACTTCTAAATTTAACTTCTAAATAAGCTATACTTATTTATCTTTTCTGCCAAATACCGAAAAGTGAACATATCTCTTTGGATGTGCCTTAAGGTCTATGAGGAGAGAGTCGGCACTACCCATAGTAGATGTGAGATTGTGATAGAGCGAAGGATCGTTTATCAAGAGTCCCAACGAACCATCCTTGCTGTTCAGCTTATCGGTTACAGTCTGCACATTGTCGAGAGTCTGATTAACCTTAGCCATAGTTCCTGCAACATCTACAGCAGCAAGGTTTGCTGTGAGAGTTTCAGTATTGTCAAGCACATTGTTTGCCTTGTTCATCATGGTAGGCATATTCTTGTTCAAACCTGCCATCATGGTGTTGAGTTCCTTAGTTGTAACGGTAAGGTTTGATGTTATAGTCTGCACATTAGCCATAGACTGTCGGATTGCAGGATCAGCAAGTATGGCATTGAGGCTCGACATAATAGAATCGAGCTTAGGCAACATCTTTTCTACAGCAGGAATCATAGCCTGAAGCTTTCCCATAGCACCTTCGTTGATAGCTCCCTGAATGGTATCACCAGGCATAACACGCTCACGAGGGTTGTTGGCAAGCAGAAGGTTCATCTTTACATTTCCCATAAGGTCGGTAACGATCTCTGCAGAACTACCCTTAGGAATACGAAGATTGTTGTCTACATCAAAGCCTACCACTACGTCGCCATTATTAGCATAGTCGTATTTAATGGTCTTCACAACTCCTATCTTATATCCATCTGCAAAGATAGGATTCGAAGCCGACAGTCCGCTAATATCCTTAAACTTCACATAGTAGGTATGGTCGGTAGAAAATACAGACATACCCTTGAGAAAGTTCATTCCAAAGAACAATACTATTATACCTGCTATAGCCACAAGAGCTATACGTACTTCCTTAGTAAAAAATTTCATGTCACCTATTGTTTTTAAATTCTCGTATCGCCTCGTTGACATTCATCTTTGCTCCATTCTTGAAAGCTATTATGAAAGCTTCGGGGAACTTATCCAATATTTGTTTTCTTAATCTGTAAATCTCGTTATAGTTTGCCGACTCGCCAACAGTATATTTGCAATATCCTGCTTCTTGATAGAAGTCATAGTCGGTAAGTCCTTTCAGATGTGGGTCGCCATTCTTTAGCTTTCTGCTTGATACCAGAATCTGAACTTTGAATACAGGCTTGTCGGCAGCAACAGCAATCTTTGGCGCAGCCTTCACCACTCTACGTTCTGGTCTCACCACCTGTGGTTCTACCTTATTATTACCGTTATTCTCCTCCTTAGTAGCTACATTCTGCACCTTTGAAGCAGAATCTTGCTTATGTAGCACGATGTTTTCATCATCAACCTTTGATTTGCCACGTTTTTTAGCTTTTGGAGCAGGAGTATCTTCCAACACCTGGTCAGGAGTGCGATAAGGCACATTCACTATCTTGTCGTATCTGCCTCTGTATGCATTAAAAGCATTCATGATTCCACGACTATATAATGCCACAGATTCAGGATTGTTGAGGAAACGTTCCTCATCGGCAGTAGAGATAAAGCCAAGTTCTATCAAGCATCCAGGCATCGACGAGAGTCGGAGCACAGCAAGATTGGCTTGATGAGCTCCACCATCTATTCTACCTGTTGCAGCACACACATTTCGCTGAAGCAATTTTGCGAGGTTCACACTCTGCTCCATATTTCTGTCCTGCACAAACTCAAACATAATATTGCTCTCTGGCGAATCAGGGTCGAATCCCTGATAGCTCTGCTTATAGTTGTCCTCAAGCAATATCACGGAGTTCTCACGCTTTGCCACCTCAAGGTTTGTAGATATTCCGTTGCCGCTACTACCCTTTCCCAAGGTGTAAGTCTGAAAGCCGCGAGCTATCTTTCTGCCAGGCATAGCATTGATGTGTATAGACATAAAGAGGTCGGCCTTAGCACGATTGGCGATGGCAGCACGCTCCTTCAACTCCACAAACACATCTGTCTTGCGAGTATATATCACTCTCACATCTGGGCATTCTCTTTCTACCAGTTTGCCAAAAGCAAGAGCATACTTCAATGTAAGGTCTTTTTCTTTCGATATTGCACCACATGCTCCATCATCTCTGCCACCATGACCAGCATCGATGACGAGAGTGAACGACTTGTTAGCAGCATTTACTACTACTGCAAATACCAACAGCAAGATGGTACAGAATAGACTTTTCTTACACATTATATTATAATATTTTGCAAAAGTAAGGAAATTATATTAGAAAACCACAAAGGATGGTTAAGTTTTATCATTTATTAAGTGAAGTTCCACACCTGCTCCATTACAATCAGCACCAAAAGGAGGGTTTAGTTTGGTTAGCTTTATATTGATAGAGGTTATGGAAGTAAACTTGCGCGACAGTCTGTCGCCAATACGATATGCGACTCTTTCGAGCAACTGGCTTGGCACACCCATCTCTTGGTCTACTATCTTATAGACCTCAGCATAGTTGAGGGTATCGTCAACATTATCAGACACCATAGCCAACGACACATCATAACCTATTTTTATATCTATGGTATAGTCGTTGCCAGTTAAACGCTCCTGCGGCATCACGCCATGGAAGGCATGAAACCGCAGGTCGTCAAGATATATATAGCTTTCGTTCAAAATCATTATTTAGAAATTAATTATCCACATCTACTTGCGCCACAATTCTTACATATCAGGCATCCCTCTTGGTAAACGAGAGTCTCTTGTCCGCATTGTGGGCATTTCATGCCTTTTGCCTCTGTGCCATCAACGACATACTTCTTCAAGGCACGCTCCACACCATTCTTCCATGTGTTGATGCTCTCGCTCTGTAGCTGCAACGAGCCAACGAGCTTTATGACATGGTCGATAGGCATACGATAGCGCAATACTCCAGAGATGAGCTTAGCATAGTTCCAATATTCAGGATTAAACTTGCCACTCAAGCCTTCAACGGTAGTCTTGTAGCCACGCTTGTTTTGGAATTGGAAATCGTAGCGACGAGTGCCATCTTCGTTAATGGTCTTGATAATCTTACCCTTGGTAACACTCTTTGGAAGCATGATGCCTTCTTCGTCGTCTTGCAAACCTGTGAATATCTCGTAAGGATAACCATCGAGCAAACCTACGAATGCCACCCACTTCTCCTTATTATTCTGGAAACGAACCACGTCGCACTCCAACTCCTTAGGGCGAACCTCTGTTACCTCAGGATGCTTGCAAAGATGTGGGGTTTCTTCCGCAGTAGCTTCATCAGCTTTCTGTTCTTTCTTATCTTTCTTAGATACAGAAATCATCACACCCGAACGGCTGCCATCGCGATATATAGTACATCCCTTGCAGCCTGAGCGCCAAGCCTCAACATAGAGTTTGTTTACCAATTCCTCGTCTACCTCGTTAGGCAAGTTGACAGTTACGCTTATCGAATGGTCTACCCATTTCTGAATAGCTCCCTGCATGCGCACCTTCATCAGCCAGTCTACATCGTTGGCTGTAGCTTTATAATAAGGTGACTTCTCCACCAGCTGATCTATCTCCTCCTTGGTGTATCTCTTTTCGGTATCAATACCGTTCACCTTCATCCACTCCTGGAACTTCTTATGATAAACGATATATTCCTCAAACGAGTCGCCTACCTCATCAACAAAGTCTACATGCACATTAGTATCATTAGGGTTTACCTTTCTTCTGCGCAAGTATACAGGCATGAATACTGGCTCTATACCACTTGTGGTCTGAGTCATAAGGCTCGTTGTGCCTGTTGGGGCAATAGTCAGACAAGCAATATTTCGGCGACCATACTTCACCATGTCGGCATACAACTCAGCATCTGCATCCTTCAAGCGGTTGATGAAAGGATTGTTAGCCTCGCGGCTGGCATCGTAAATCTCGAAAGCGCCACGCTCTTGAGCCATAGTAACCGAAGAACGATAAGCATTCAATGCCAATGTCTTGTGTACAGAAACCGAAAAGTCGGTAGCCTGCTGTGTGCCATATCTCAGTCCGAGGGCTGCCAGCATATCACCTTCGGCAGTAATACCAACGCCAGTACGACGTCCCATACTGCTCTTCTTCTTTATCTTCTCCCAAAGATGATATTCAGCACCCTTAACCTCATCAGATTGTGGATCTTGCTTTATCTTCTCCAATATTAGGTCTATCTTCTCCATCTCAAGGTCCACGATATCGTCCATCAGTCGCTGCGCAAGCTGCACATGCTTAGCAAACTTATCGAAATCGAAAGATGCCTCTGGAGTAAATGGATTGTTTACATAGCTATAGAGATTGACGCTGAGCAAACGACAAGAGTCGTAAGGGCACAATGGAATCTCGCCACATGGATTTGTGCTCACGGTACGGAAGCCAAGGTCGGCATAGCAGTCTGGTATGCTCTCTCTGATGATGGTATCCCAGAACAACACTCCTGGTTCTGCACTCTTCCATGCGTTGTGCACTATCTTTTGCCAAAGGTCGTGGGCAGAAATCTCCTTCTTTACCTTTGGATTATCAGAATCTATAGGAAACTGCTGCACATAAGGCTTGTTGTCGACAGCTGCCTGCATAAAGGCATCGTCAATCTTCACCGAAACGTTGGCACCCGTCACCTTACCTTCAGTCATCTTTGCATCTATGAAAGCCTCGCTATCTGGATGCTTAATGCTCACGCTGAGCATCAACGCGCCACGACGACCATCCTGTGCAACCTCACGTGTGGAATTGCTATAGCGCTCCATGAATGGAACCAAACCTGTAGAAGTCAACGCAGAATTGTTCACAGGCGAACCTTTCGGACGTATGTGGCTAAGGTCATGACCTACTCCACCACGACGCTTCATCAGCTGCACCTGCTCTTCGTCAATACGCATGATAGCGCCATAAGAGTCGGCATCGCCATCAAGACCAATAACGAAACAGTTGCTAAGGCTTGCCACCTGATGATGGTTGCCAATACCAGTCATAGGGCTACCAGCAGGAATAATATATCGGAAATGATCGAGCAATTCGAATATCTGCTCCTTAGAAAGAGGGTTAGGATATTTCTGCTCAATGCGGGCTATCTCATTAGCAATACGCCAATGCATATCCTTAGGCGAGCATTCAAAGATTGTTCCAAAACTATCTTTCATGGCATACTTGTTGACCCATACTCGGGCAGCAAGTTCATCGCCATCAAAGTATTGCAAAGAAGCTTGATAAGCTTCCTCATAGGTAAAAGTTTGTTTTGATTCCATTGTTCAGTATTATAACGATGGCAAAGTTATACATAATTTCTTTAATAGAGAAATAATAAAACGGAAAACTTTCCTCTCCGTTTTTGAAATAAAGTTATCCAAAACGGATAACTTTCGCAAGTTCAGAAGTTATAGAATAATCAGAAGTTAAAAAAGTAAATACGTTAAATAAGTTTCTGCTCCAGATGATTGATAGAAGTTAAAGCCATATACTTAACAGTAAAAAGCCTTGGTATTACAGCCAAATCGACTTCTTTTTATTCGATTTGGCTATTGTATAAGCTATATCATAGCCAAATCGTGTTAATTTTCATCGATTTGGCTATCAAATAAGATTATACATCGAAAAAAAGACTTATCTTTGTGAAATTAAGTATTCACAAATGCCTTACAGTATTACAAAAGAGGAAAGATAGATTTTACACCTTATTATATATATAGACATAAATACACCTTATTATATATATCATTATGAAGAATATCAATACACGCAGAAGTATACGCAAATATTCCGATAAGGAAGTGAGCGAAAAACTATTAAATCGTCTGTTTGCCGAGGCTTCTCGCACACAGACCATGGGCAACATGCAGCTATATAGCGCTGTTGTCACTCGCTCTGAAGAGGTTAAGGAACAGTTGTCGCCAGCTCACTTCAATCAGCCTATGGTGAAGCAAGCACCAGTAGTCATCACTATCTGTGCCGACTTCCGTCGCTCCACCGACTGGTGTTTGCAGCGTAATGCCGACCCTGGCTACGACAACTTCCTGTCGTTTATGAATGCTGCTACCGACGCCCTACTCTTCACTCAGACATTCTGCAATCTTGCAGAAGAAGAGGGATTAGGATTATGTTTCCTCGGCACCACAGTTTACATGCCACAGATGATTATCGACACTCTGCATCTGCCTAAACTCGTGATGCCTGTAGCCACACTTACCGTTGGTTGGCCTGCCGAAGAACCAGCACTTACCGACCGCTTGTCTACAGCAGCCTTCGTGCACCAAGAGACCTACCACGAATATACTCCAGAGGCTATCGACGAATATTATGCAGAGAAAGAGGCGCTGCCTGAAAACCAAGAGTTCGTAAAGATAAACCACAAGCAGACTCTCGCACAGATATTCACCGACATCCGCTATACTCGCAAAGACAACGAAGCTATGTCTGCCGGCTTCATCGAAGCCCTAAAGCATCAAGGCTTCTTGCCTACTAATGACGAATAAGAGAGAATCTTCCATTTCTCTATTATAGAGAACAATTATATTCCTCTATTCTATTCAACTTTTATATTCAACTATCGCAAACACTTTTTTGCGATAGTTGAATAATATACTTCCTAACCTCCTTCAAAACTACAGCAAAGAATTACGCAATATACTATCTCTTTCTACTAACAGCTGTTAGTAGGTCGGAGAAGTTAACTTACTTTGCCATTTATATTAATATACTTTACCTACTAACAGCTGTTAGTAGAACGCTGAAGTTATTTACCCTTGAATGATATTATTAATCTCTCTTTCGACTAACCAAGGTTAGTCGGTTATAGAAGCTTAATTACTTTGCCATTTATATTAATATACTCGACCTACTAACCTTGGTTAGTCGAAAGAACAATATAAATAGTTGTTGATTAGCAACTATTATAAATAACAATAGCAACAGGCAATATAGAAGTTTCATGAGGATAAAGATTGCAAACACTATATAATATTTGGATTGCGAGAACTTGCCTGGAAGGCAATACTCATCGGCTTGCCGATGTTGGTAACCGCGTACATACTCGGAACGATAGTGACGAGGATGTGCGCGGTTTTGGTTGTAAGTAAGCAATAGCCTGGAAGGCTTTACCTTGGTCTTTCATTTTCAAGTAATTAAGTGCAATTTGCATTATCTGCAAGAGTTGAATGTCGAGGTAAAGCCTTCCAGGCTATTGTCTGCTTATTCTTACTTACCGAGGGCGTTGCCCCCGGTTACCTACATCGCAAGCGATGTGTACAGCCTTCCAGGCTGGTTGTTGCGAAGTTGTACAGAGTGGTATCGTGAACTGGATTTCACATTGCGGTACATATTATTCTTCGCTTCCAGCATCGCTATCGCCACCTTCTTCTGTGCCTTCATCGCCACCTTCGGTTTGCTGCTCCTTATAGAAGCAGCAGAGAGATAAAGTGTTGAAGCACCAGCAGAGCAAGGTGCAGGACCTTAAAAGATAATCCCCGTCATAGGCATAATGCTTATGGCGGGGATTTTTCACATTGGTATACAGAAAAAGGGTCATTAGCAATATCTACTAATGACCCTTCATATTTAAGATAGTTATAGCTTCTGTTTACTCTGCAGCTTCAGCTTCTACAGCACGGAAATTAACGAGGTCTTCGGCTGTGAAGTTCTTGATATAAGAATGGTGAGCTGCACACTCAGCCTCAGCATGGCGGAGATATACATTGATACTCTTCTTGAAGAGCTCTGGAGCATGTGTTGCATCATCGAGCAAGAGCAAAGACATGATGATGTCGCCTGTCATCTCATAGAGACGGCGAGCGAGGAAGTCTTGTACTTCCTGGTTGTTCTGCTCCTTAACATAGTTGAGCGCATCCTCGTAAAGGTCGATGAGCTTACCTATACGCTCGCGCATATGAGTAGCGCAATCGCAGATAGGACGCTCCATCATCTCCTTCATGATAGAGAGGTAGGTACCGTTGGTGATGTAGCGGATAGCTGCAACAACCTGAAGCTGTGTAGTTCCCTCGTAGATAGAGAAGATACGAGCATCACGATACAAACGCTGACACTTATACTCCATGATGAAACCAGAACCACCATGAATCTGGATGGCATCATAAGCATTCTGGTTAGCATACTCAGAGTTCATACCCTTAGCCAATGGAGTGAACGCATCAGCAAGACGAGTATACTTCTTCTGCTCTGCACGCTCCTCTGGAGTAAGCTTGCGCTCACGAGCAATATCATCAAGAGCCTTGTAGATGTCAACATAGCGAGCTGTCTGATAAAGGATGCTACGACCAGCGTCGAGCTTAGCCTTCATACGAGAAAGCATGTCGTAAACAGCAGGGAACTCAACGATAGCAGTATCAAACTGCTTACGTTCCTTAGCGTATGCAAGACCTTCGTTGTAAGCAGCCTGGCTAACGCCTACTGACTGTGCTGCGATACCAAGACGTGCACCATTCATAAGAGCCATCACATACTTGATAAGTCCCAAACGTGTGTTACCACAGAGTTCGCACTTTGCATTCTTGTAAACAAGCTCGCAAGTAGGTGAACCATGAATACCAAGCTTATGCTCGATGTGGCGAACTGTTACGCCACCATCACGCTTATCGTAGATAAACATAGAGAGTCCACGACCATCGTGAGTGCCTTCCTCAGAACGAGCAAGTACGAGGTGGATATCAGAATCGCCATTGGTGATAAAACGCTTAACACCATTCAAGCGCCAGCAGTTGTTCTCTTCGTCGAAGGTAGCCTTGAGCATAACACGCTGAAGGTCGGAACCTGCATCAGGCTCGGTAAGGTCCATAGACATAGTCTCACCAGCACAAACACGTGGAATGTACTTCTGGCGCTGCTCCTCTGAACCAAACTCATAGAGAGTCTCGATACAATCCTGCAACGACCAGATGTTCTGGAAACCAGCATCAGCAGTTGAAACAATCTCAGAAGCCATTGAATATGGAGTGATAGGCATATTCAAGCCACCATAACGGCGTGGCATAGAGATACCCCAAAGACCAGCCTTGCGAGTAGCGTCAAGGTTATCGAATGTCTTTGAAGCGTAGACCATGCGTCCGTCTACGAGGTGTGGACCTTCGAGGTCTACATCTTCTGAATTAGGCTCAATGATATTAGCTGCTATATCGCCAGTAATATCGAGCACTCGCTTATAATTCTCTATTGCGTCATCAAAGTCAACAGGTGCATCCTCAAACTGATCTTTGTCAGCAAAGTTGCGCTCCTTAAGCTCTACGATGCGCTTCATCTCAGGATGATTCAAATAAAAATCAAACTCTGGATGATCTGAATAGTAATTTGCCATTGTTAAAAATATATAGCCGGGGTGAGGCTTACTTATTATTCTGTTTATAATACTTTATCAGCTTAGGAACAACTTCCTCGACATTGCCAACGATTACATAGTCAGCAATCTTGTTGATAGGAGCCTCAGGGTCGTTGTTTACAGAGATGATGATACCTGAATCCTGCATACCTGCGATATGCTGAATCTGACCGCTGATACCACAAGCAATATATACCTTTGGATGAACGGTGACACCTGTCTGACCAATCTGACGATCGTGGTCGAGCCATCCTGCATCAACAGCAGCACGAGAACCACCAACCTCACCATGCAGAACCTTAGCCAACTGGAACAACTGGTCGAAGCCCTCCTTAGAACCTACACCATAGCCACCAGCTACAACGATAGGAGCACCCTTGAGGTTGTGCTTAGCAGCCTCAACATGGTGGTCGAGAACCTTTACTACATAAGCCTCTGGAGAAACATACTTTGAAACCTCTGGATATACAGTCTCGTTCTTTGCGTTGCCTTCGTAGATAGCCTTCTGCATAACACCCGAACGAACGGTTGCCATCTGTGGACGATGCTCAGGGTTAACGATAGTAGCAACGATGTTACCACCAAAAGCAGGACGAATCTGATACAAAAGGTTTTCGTAAGTCTTACCGCTCTTCTTGTCTTCGTATGAGCCAATCTCAAGTTCTGTACAGTCGGCTGTCAAACCACTTGTAAGAGATGAAGAAACACGAGGACCAAGGTCGCGACCGATAACAGTAGCACCCATAAGACAAATCTGTGGCTGTTCTTCCTTGAAGAGGTTTACCAAGATGTCGGTATGAGGAGCCGAGGTATAAGGGAACAAGCCCTCACCATCGAAAACGAAAAGTTTGTCTACACCATAAGGAAGAATCTGCTCTTCCACATTACCCTTGATGCCTGTACCTGCAACAATAGCGTGAAGCTCTACACCAAGTTCATTGGCCAACTTGCGGCCCTTTGTCAAAAGTTCCTGAGAAACCTCCTGCACCTGAGTGCCCTCGATTTCGCAATAAACAAATACGTTATTCATAATCTAAGATTAGCCAATGATTTTTTCGTTCAACAATTCTTTTACCAAATCCTCGATGTCAGCATCGCTACCTGTAAGAGTCTTGCTCTCCTTAGCCTGAAAAACAATATTCTTAACAGCCTTTACCTTGGTAGGTGAACCACTCAAACCGCACTGCTGTGGGTCGCCATCAACATCGGTAACCATCCACTGAGTGAGTGTGAGATAAGGACGCTCTGCATAGAGTTCCTTGTAAGGCATATCCTCTGTGCGCTCCATAGGAGCTGTAGCACGCTTGTACTTCATCACCAACTTTGCATTGCAAGGACGGCAAGGAGCTGCGCTACCATTTACAGTAACGAGAACAGGCATTGGAACTTCAACGGTCTCAGCACCACCATCAATCAAACGACGAATAGTGAGCTTGCCATCTTCGCATTTCTCAATATTCTCAGCATATGTAACCTGGTTTAAGCCAAGCTTCTGAGCAACCTGAGGACCTACCTGCGCAGTATCACCATCAATAGCCTGACGACCACCAATAACGACATCAACATCTCCAATCTTCTTAATGGCAGTAGCCAAAGCATAAGAAGTGGCAAGTGTATCGGCTCCAGCAAAGAGTCGGTCTGTTAACAACCATCCAGTATCTGCACCACGATATAGGCCTTGGCGAATAACCTCAGCAGCACGTGGAGGACCCATTGTCAGGATACCAACTGTAGAACCGGGATTCTGCTCCTTTAGGCGAAGAGCCTGCTCAAGAGCATTCAAGTCTTCAGGATTGAAGATTGCAGGCAAAGCAGCACGATTGACAGTACCTTCGGCAGTCATCGCATCTTTTCCTACATTACGCGTGTCTGGTACTTGCTTGGCAAGTACAACAATTTTCAAACTCATTTCTTATAATATAATATATTATTACTTTCTTAGATTAATTTGTTTTTAGTTGCTTGCAAATTTACACGTTTTTTACTTTTAAACCAAATAAAATGCACAAAAAGCAGATATTCGTGCGCAAATCATAACTTATGTGCAGTCATTTTTACCATATTATGATAGCTTGTTTGAAAAAAAATGTGTAAGTTTGCACATATTTTATATATAAACACTAATAACTACCAAAAAACAATGAAAAAATTATTATCTGCTATTGCAATTCTCACTGCAACAACAGGTGCATGGGCTCAGAATTTTGATAATCTGCCTGACCCTGTAGAAGATGTTAACAAAGTTGTAGACAACACTCCCGACTCTATAGCTAAGGCTTTGATGTCGAGACCAGAACCAGGTTCTACTCGCAAAGGCAACAATCCAGTATTGTTCCTCGTCGGCAACTCTACCATGCGCAACGGCACAAAGGGCGATGGCTCTAACGGACAATGGGGATGGGGATTCTATGCAAGCAAGTATTTCAATGCCAACAAGATTTCGGTAGAGAACCAAGCGCTTGGCGGTATGAGCACCCGCACTTTCTATAATAAGCTTTGGCCTATGGTAAGAACAGCCTTGAAGCCGGGCGACTGGGTGATAATATCTATTGGTCATAACGACAATGGTCCTTACAACGAAGGACGAGCAAGAGCTGTGATTCCTGGAGTTGGCAATGACTCGCTGAATGTTACCATCAAGGAAACAGGAGAAAAGGAAACTGTATACACCTATGGTGGATACCTAAGAAAATATATTGCTGAATGTAGAGCTAAGGGCGCAAACCCTATCTTGATGTCGCTTACTCCTCGTGATGCATACGATGAGAAGACAGGTAAGATAGTAAGAAAGCCTCAGACAGAATGGGCTGCTTATGTAGCTGCAGAAGAGGGAGTGCCTTTCGTTGACCTCAACGAGATATCAGGAGCAAAGCTTGACGGATTTAGCAAATGGAAAGAGAAGTATCATTTCTTTGGCGACCATATCCACACAAGTGCATGGGGAGCTGAGATGAATGCTCGCTCTGCAGCCGAAGGTATTGCTGCAAGCCACAACCCAGACCTCAAGCCATTGCAGAATATGCTTATGGGTGTAGAGCTTCCTGTGGTTAACGTGAAGAGAGAGAAGGGTAAGCCTGTAGTATTCATTACTGGCGACTCTACCGTAAAGAACAAAGATAAGGATAAAGACGACATGTGGGGATGGGGCTCGCAGGCAGGAACCATCTTCGATGCAAAGAAAGTGACATGGGTTAACGAGGCTATGGCAGGAAGAAGTACACGTAGCTATATCCGCGAAGGACGTTGGGAGAAAATCTACAACACCTTGCAGCCTGGCGACTTTGTACTCCTACAGTTCGGACACAACGACATCTGCCCTATCAACGACAAGAAGGAAAGAGGCGTTATACCTGGAACTGCCGACACATGCCATGTATACAAGATGGAGAAGGATGGCAGATTTGAAGTTGTATACAGCTTCGGATGGTATCTGAAGAAGATGATTGACGACTGTCGAGAGAAGGGTGCTACTCCTATTCTCGTATCTCTAACTCCACGCAACGAATGGCCTAACGGAAAGATAGAACGCAGAAATGGCTCTTATGGAAAATGGTATCGCGAGATAGTTGCAGAGACAGGAGTTGACTTCCTTGACTTGCACAATATCTCTGCCGACTTCCTTGACAAGAAGTTTGCAAGCAAGAGCGAAGAGAAGAGTAAGAAGGCTGCTTCTAAATATTTCAAGAAAGACCATACACACACCTCGCTCATAGGAGCAAGAATGAATGCACAGAGCATCGCCAAGGGCTTGAGAGCTATTCATAGCAAACTGGCTGATGGACTGAAGAAATAAAAAACAAGAATGATAGATAGACTAACTGTAGAAAAGATAAAAGACGCGGCAAACATCGTAGATGTGGTATCGGAGTTCGTGACGCTGAAAAAGTCGGGAGCTAACTACAAAGGACTTTGCCCGTTTCATAATGAGAAGACACCATCGTTTATGGTGTCGCCAGCACGCGGTACTTGCCATTGCTTCGGCTGTGGCAAGGGTGGCAATGCTATCAGCTTCATTATGGAACATGAGCAGATGACTTACCCTGAAGCACTGAGATGGCTTGCCAAGAAATACAATATCGAAATACAAGAACGTGAGCTGTCGGCTGAGGAGAAAGCTGAGCAGACAGCTCGCGAGTCTATGTTTATCATAAACGAATGGACGGCATCATACTTCGAGAAACTATTGCACGAACACCCCGATGGTCAAGCTATAGGATTGCAATACTTTAGGTCGCGTGGTTTCCGCGACGACATCATAAAGAAGTTTCGCCTTGGCTTCGACATCAACGACCGCTTTGCCTTGGCAGCAACAGCCACAAAGGAGAAATACAATCCGGAATATCTTCTGAAGGTTGGACTCTGCTATAAGAACGACCATGGTGAACTCATCGACCGCTTTGCAGGAAGAGTGATGTTTCCATGGGTAGGCGTAAGTGGAAAGATTGTAGCTTTCGGAGGTAGAAAACTTGATGCTGCAACAAAGGGTGTACAACAGAAATATGTAAACTCACCCGACTCTGAAATATATCATAAAGACAGAGAGCTATATGGTATTTACCAAGGTAAGAAGGCTATAGCCAAAGAAGACTGCGTGTATATGGTGGAAGGCTACACAGACGTGCTGTCGCTACATCAATGTGGTATAGAAAATGTTGTTGCCAACTCTGGTACAGCATTATCAATACACCAGATACACACTCTTCATCGTTTCACATCAAATATCGTTTTGCTCTACGATGGTGATGCAGCAGGTATCCATGCAGCTATGCGAGGTACCGACATGCTGCTATCTGAAGGTATGAACCTAAAGGTGTTGTTGCTACCAGACAACGACGACCCAGACAGTTTTGCACGTAAGCATACTGCTGATGAATTTAGAGCTTATATCAAAGAGCATCAAACTGACTTCATAGAGTTTAAGACAAAGCTGTTGCTACAAAACGAAACCGACCCACAGAAACGTGCCGACGGCATAGGCTCTATAGTAAACAGCATATCGCTAATACCAAACCAGATATTGCGCGATACATATATACACACTTGCGCTCAGCGACTTCTGATAAGCGAAAATACTCTGATTAATCAGATGAACAAGTATATTCGCGACCGCAAAGAGGCTGGCAAGACTACTCTGCAAGCAGAACCACAACAACCAGAAAGTCAAACACCACAGCCTCAGCAACCAACATTGCAAAGCAACTCGGAGATGATGAAGAGTCAGGAGAGCAAGGTGGAATGGATGCTGATACAGATGATGGTTAGGTACGGAGAATACGTTGTATTGCAGAATGTGGAGACAGAGAATGGCGAGACTATGAATGTGAACATAGCTCAATACATATATTATAATCTCAGTTCCGACAACCTACAGTTCAGAAGTGAGATATTCAACAAGATGCTCACAGAGGCTTTGAACGAATCTGCATCGCCCGACTTTAATGCCATGACTTATTTCGTTCATCATCCTGATATAAACATATCAAGGATAGCTGCTGCAATGAGCGAAGACAGATATCGTCTTTCAGAGAAAGCTCATACAACTGCAGATATCAATGAAGAAGAAAGAAGGCGCAGAGAAGAAGGTGAAAGAGAAGCTCTGCTTAGCCAAACCACCCATCTGCTTCTTGACTTCAGAATGGACTATGTGGAACAGCATCTGAAAGAGTTGCAGCAACAGATTGCAGCAAGTGCAAGAGACCTCAATGCATTAAGAGGATTGATGCAAGAGTTTAAGGATATGCAAGAGATAAGAAACAACCTTGCAAAACAACTCGGCAGCAATGTGATAGTATAAAAAGGAACACAAGCCAACAGAAATATAATAAAGGATACAACTATGTACTATATAAAGAAAACATTAGAGATTTCGGCAAGCCATAGCTTGACTCTCTCATACGAAAGCAAATGCACTAATCTGCATGGTCACAACTGGATAATAACAGTTTATTGCAAAGCAAAGGAACTGAATGCCGATGGCATGGTGGTGGACTTCACCATCATAAAGAAGCAGATTCAGGATGTTCTCGACCATGCAAACCTAAACGAGGTGTTGCCATTCAATCCTACAGCTGAAAATATAGCACGTTGGATTACTGAGCAGATACCTTGTTGCTATAAGGCCATGGTGCAGGAAAGCGAGGGTAATGTTGCTATGTATGCTGTTGATGACAATGACCTATTATAATATATAATAAGGTATAATATAATAAGGTATGGAAAAATATAGAATTAACGAGATCTTCTATTCTCTGCAGGGTGAAGGACGCAATACAGGACGAGCGGCTGTCTTTGTTCGTTTCTCTGGTTGCAACCTTAAATGCCCATTCTGCGATACTGACTTCACAAAGTATCAGGAGATGTCGGCACAAGATATCATCGACAGCATGAAAGCTCTTATTGGCGATGTTAGCACAATGCCTATGGTGGTATTGACAGGCGGAGAACCAACCTTGCAAGTTGACGAATCGTTGATAGATGCTATTCATAAAAATGGGTTCTCGTTTGTGGCAATGGAGTCTAATGGAACTGCCTTACCACCAAAGAACCTTGATTGGCTCACGGTATCGCCAAAGGGTAAGGTGATGGTGAAGACTTGCAACGAGCTGAAATGTATCTATGACGAAAAGGGCTTGCTTGCATATCCAGAAGGTTTAGAAGCAGAATATAAATATGTGCAACCTTGCGATGTGGGAGATAAGGAGCAAAACGCTTCTATCATGGCAGAGGCAATAGCTTTTGTAGAGAGCCATCCCGACTGGAGACTATCGCTGCAAACTCATAAGATGATAGGTTTCAAATAATAAACATATGATATATATCCATTGGCTATTTCTTTTAGTCTACACCTTAGTGATAGCAATTGCTATGCTAAAGGTGTTGATGGACAACCGACAGCCTGCTAAGACGTTGGCATGGCTATTGGTATTGTCGTTTTTGCCAATGGTTGGTATCGTATTATACTTCTTCTTCGGACAAAACACACGCAAGGAGAAACTGATAAGCAAACATAGCATGGACCAGCTTACAAAACGCTCTATGCTTGAGTTTGCAGAACAGAAGGATATCGTATATCCAGAGCAATGCCAACAGCTGATAACTCTCTTCTATAATCAAAGTACGGCTTATCCTTTTAAAGACAACGAAGTAGACATCTTTACTACAGGCCACGACTTCTTCCTTGCTTTGCTACAAGAAATAGGCAAAGCAAAGAAACATATACATATTGAATTTTATATCTTTGAGGAAGACCCATTGGGTTCTCTCATCGCTGATGCTTTGATAGACAAGGCAAGAGAGGGTGTAGAGGTGAGAGTGATATATGACGATGTGGGCAATTGGAATGTTCGTAATAGTTTCTATGAGCGTATGCGCGATGAGAGCATAAATATTCACTCCTTTATGCCTGTGAAGTTCCCTGCTTTTACCAGTAAGGTAAACTATCGCAACCACCGTAAGCTATGCGTTATAGATGGCAAGACAGGATTCATCGGAGGAATGAATATTGCCATCAGATATATAAAAGGCTCTAAAGGAATGAAGTGGCGAGACACTCATTTGATGGTGCATGGAAATATTGTTTATGCCATACAGAAGGCATTCCTTGTGGACTGGTATTTCGTTGACCGCACTCTTATCACCAATCGCAAATACTACCCTACTCCATCTTCTAACATCTCTAACGACTGTTTGGCTCAAGTAGTGACAAGCAGTCCGATAGCTCTATGGCCCGATATCATGCAAGGATATGTACGCATACTGCTTGAAGCAAAGAAGTATGTATATATAGAATCACCATACTTCTTGCCTACAGATCAGATATTATTTGCTATGCGTACGGCAGCATTGACAGGCGTTGACGTAAGACTCATTATCCCTAAGAAGACAGACTCGAAGATTGTGCAATGGGCAAGTCGCTCGTATATTTCAGAGATATTGGAGGCTGGCATAAGAGTTTATCTATACACACCAGGCTTCAATCATACTAAGCTATTGGTATGCGATGATATTATCTCTACATGCGGTTCTACGAATGTGGACTTCCGAAGTTTTGAGAACAATTTCGAAAGCAACATCTTCTTCTATCAGCAAGAGATGGCATTGCGCATGAAAGAGGTATTCTTGAACGATATGGAGCAATGTGAAGAAAAAAATATAGCCTTCAACTATGGACATAATGCCACAGTTAAAGGCTACAGAAAGATTAATCTATTCTTTATTCGATTGTGGGAGTCGCTGACTCGTCTGCTGAGTCCGCTTCTTTAGTTTCCTCGTTATTCAAAGCCCCAGCTCTGAATATCGAGAAGTTTACAGAGCCGTATGTTCGATGATCAATGAACATAGGGTGATTAGTGAAATCGTTTTTCTTGCCATGTTCCAAAACGAATATTCCTCCATCCTTTAGCAGTTGCTTGCCAAATATCAAATCAGGTATAGCATCTATCTTATCTAATGCATATGGAGGGTCAGCAAAGATGAAATCGAACTGCTGACGACATGACTTCACAAATCTGAACACATCGCCTTTGATAAGGATATTGTTGTCAACACCTATCTTGTTCATACATTGCTTTATGAAGGCTGCATGATCGCGGTCGGCCTCAACACTTATCACCGAAGCACATCCACGAGATACAAGTTCGAGAGATATGCTACCAGTACCAGCAAACAAGTCGAGAGCTGTTGCATCTTCAAAATCTATCAAGCCATTAAGAACATTAAAGATATTCTCCTTGGCAAAGTCGGTGGTAGGACGAGCCTTAAACGAGCGTGGTATCTCAAAATGGCGTCCTTTATATATTCCTGTTATTATTCGCATCTTATTTTTATAGTCTATTAATTCTTCACTCTTCGCTCTTCACTTACAAATAAAGCATCATCATATCAATAGGCATGCCTTGAATCTTTGTTATTGGTGAGCGATTGAAATCGGCTGTAATGTTTATCACGAAGACTTTCTTCAGATAGTTCTTCATTGCTTCCACAAGCCAAGTTTTATCTGGCATGTCACCACAAAGGAACAACTCATCATCAAGAGCCTCGAAGCCCAGTTGTTTCCATACATACAGCATGTAATAGGCTGCATCACGAGAGTAAGGAGCCTCAAACTGATTATAGAATCTTATACGGGTCTTATCAAAGCTCACTACTTCGAGTTTACCATCATGGAAATAGCAATAAAGTCTTTTCTTCATTGTGCCAAGGCTCTTTTTATGAAGGTATTCCAATATTGGCAACATCAATGGTTGAAATCTCACATCTTCATAATGGTCGTCGACAACGAGCTTTAAGTCGCTATTAACGCCAAAGAGTGCTACTGCATTTAATGTTGGCAACATTCTGTCCATTACAGTAACGCCTTCTACTGCCGAAAAGCAATGGTGGTATAATTCATCCTTATTGTCAGCAACATACTCATCAGTAGGCACCAACAGCATCTTGGCATCTACTGACACCAAGGCTCTATGGTTAGGAGCCAACAAAATGTTGCTCGACTTGAAAGCCTGTCTGAGGTTAGCAGCCTTCGATACTCCACTCTTCACGATATATGGTTCAAAAGCTACCAACGACTCTAAGCTGTCGTCGGCAATGGCAAAGGCAAGCGAACGATTGCCCACTCTTATCGTCGTGCGAGGCTTTCTGCCTGCGATAATGTTATTCCCAGTTTGCTGCATTGTCATTATTGGATGTTATATCGCCAAACTTCAATCCTGGATATTCTCCATAGATATTGGCATTTTCTATTATTGATGATATATACTTTTCGTTCATTCCCTTCAGAAAGTCGGCATACAAAGCAGAACATTCCATCACAGGAATCATCTTTCCACTTTTACCTTCAACCTTCGTTGCTGCCATTCTGAATTTGGCACCTTCGGCGAAAGGAATATACTGAATGGAGTCTGCAATAAGCTTTGCTGTTATCAATTGCTTGAAATCAGCTGCATAACAGCCATGGGTATTACGATAATGTTCCTGCGCACTTCGTATTATACATAGTCGCTGTTTCACTATCGTTTCCCTGCTATTTCGTTCATTATCTCTGCATACTGGTGCAAATATGCTCATCAAGCATGTTGCAAGAAGCACTACTACACTTGCCGACAACAACAATATCTGTATTTTCCTCTTCGTCATCTTCTTTACTTATAATATAAGTGCGATTTATTGACATAAACCGCTACTCTCTGCAAAGTTAGTGCAAATGAGTGGAATAACAAAACAAATACGAAGTTTTGTTTTTTATTCCCGAGTGCAGCCTAACTTATTTAAAGTTAGTGCAAATGAGTGGAATAACAAAACAAATACGAAGTTTTGTTTTTTTATTCCCAGATTGATATATTACGAGGCAATAATTCCATATCATCATGCGTTTAATAAAGAAAACTATATTAATAAATGACAAACATGAAAAAAATAGCAATTATTATGTTGATGTTAGGCATTTTGAGCTTCGAAAGCTTTGCTCAAAGCCGAGTAGGAACATTCTCTATCATACCTAAGATAGGAACAAATATCGCAAGTGTGAGCAACAACGGACTCTACATAGCTATTAATGACAAGTTAGATAGCAAGTCAAACACTGGTCTTACATTTGGTGTAGACTTGCAATATCAAGCAACCGACAGAGTCGCATTATCTGCAGGCATTGGCTATTCACGTCAAGGATATAGATATGACGACACAAAATGGAAGTCAGAATCCGAATCAACAACAGAATATGATGTATATGAAACATGGACTGACTTTCACCAAAACATAGACTACCTTACAATCCCTGTAATGGTTAAATACTATCTGTTCCCTAACTTCACAATTGGAGCAGGTGTACAGGCTGGTTTCATCCTTGATAACAAATGTAGCTACGAGGTATCATCATACAAAGAATATCCTAATGGCTTACGAGAATATTCAAACAAATCAGAAGTTGAAGAGATAGAATTCACAAGCAAAACTATGAATGCCTTCGACCTATCCATTCCAATCTCTGCATCTTATGAATATATGAATGTAGTCGTTGCAGCCACATACAACCTCGGCTTGACAAGAATCTTCAAAGCTCCTTTGGATAATTGTCACAACAGAGTGGTATCATTCACCGTTGGTTATAAATTCGATTTATAAAAAAGAAAATTGCTTATTAAGCAAGAAACTGCCTATAACAAGCAAGAGAACTAATAATAACAAGCAAAAGATAAAATAAACAAGGACATGCCCCTCACTCCCGAACAAATAGCGATAATCCGCAAAAAGGAAGCAGCAAAGCCTGATGCCTTAAAGCGCGATAACCTCACGAACTATCGTGAGGGCTATTTCTTCATCACCCTAAACACCAGAAACGAATCTCCGATACTTAGCACCATAGAGGGCGAAGTCGGTATGCCAACAGGTAGCCCTAATGCTCCCCATTGTAAATACACACCACTTGGTGCAAAAGTAAAAGAGATGTGGGAGACGATACCTACAATATGCAATACTGCCGAAATTATAGCATGCGAAGTGATGCCAGAACATTTTCATGGACTTCTTCGCTTAAAGCCCGGGAATCAAAAGCATTTAGGGCATATAGTAGGTGGCTTCATGGGCGGATGTACCCATTGTTATTGGGATTTATTAGGCATAGATTGGCATACAACCCGCTTTGACCAAGGCGCGAACGCGCTCATACAAGACCGCGATCGCGACCACACATGTTCTTTCCGTGGGCCTTCGCTCTTTGTGCGTGGCTATAATGATGTGGTGCCTATCACTCAAGAAGAGGTTGATATAAAGATTGAATATATACGCCGACAAGCAGAGAGAAGATTGATAAAAGGCGAGAAAAGCAACCTTTTTAAGATTTATAGGAATAAACATTCGAGGAACTGGCGAGAGGATGTAGTGATGAATGCCATTGCTGCCGACAGATTCTTCAAGCAAAATGAAAAGGCAAAGAAAGATGCACAACAAAATGTAAGGCTAAGGCTAAACTACGATTCACAATCTGTAGCTCTTGACTATCTTGGCAATCTTGAGCTACTGGCAAGCGAAAAGACTATACCTTTGATTTGTCATAGAGCCGATGCCAAACGCTTTGAAGAACAAAAGAGCATCGTACTACAAGCAGCTCGCAATGGATGGACTGTTGTCTCTGCATTTATATCTCCAAAAGAGAGGGAGATAAGAAAGATACTATTGAGCGAACTGCTACCATTCATAGAAATAATGGACAATGGCTTCTCTGATAGATATAAACCTACTGGTACAGCCTTCTATGCCTGTGGTGAACGTCGAATGGTACAGATTAGTTGCTGGAACTATAAGTATGAACGAGAATCCGTTATTTGCCGTGAGATGTGCTTGGTGATGAATGAGCTATCACGAGTTATCAGCAAGCTGCCAGATGATTGGTGGAAGCAGATGAAAATATAAGCAGATAGGAACTGGCTAAAGAATTAAAGAATAGAAAGGACAAAGCAAATAAATAATGCAAATAAAAAAACAGAATAAAGAATACTAAAAGCAAGATTCTTTATTCTGTTTTCTTTTTATCCATGTATCTGTTTATCAGTTTATTCAGCCTTTTCAGGATAGTTAAGATTCTCAGGCTTAATATTCTTCAACACCTTGAGATATTGCTTAGCTTCATAGCGAGCCATAGGCAGATCATGAAGCAGATAGTTGCCACAGTCCTGAGGTTCTGTCCCTGGTACAACACCATCGTAGTTAGCAACAAATTCGAAGGTATCTATCATGAGCTTAACAATCTCTTCGCTCTTCATATCACCCTTCATAAGGAGATAGTTACCTGTAAGACAACCCATTGGTCCCCAGTAAACTATACGATCTTGCCATTCTTCGTTATTGCGGAGATATGTTGCAGCAAGATGCTCGATAGTATGCAAAGCACCAGGATGCAAAGCTGGTTCACGATTAGGAGCCTTCATACGGATATCGAAAGTTGTAACAACATCGTTGCCAACGTTATCCTTGCGGCTAACATATATTCCAGGCAATAGTTGGTTGTGATCTATTGTAAAGCTTGGTATTTTCTTCATTTCTTTTAGTTTTTATTATTATGATTGCCATAAACTTAGGCTATCAGCAAACAGCCGACAACCTATCAGTAAATAACTATAGACTATTAATAAAATTCTTGGTCACATTGAAGCTTCCTTCTGCCATACGATTCCAGAAGTCGAAATACTGTGCAGCCTTCTCGTCCTTCAAAGGCACATCGCTGATGATTCTGAACGAGATGAATGGCACTTGATATTTATGACAGGTCTGCGCTATAGAACAGCTCTCCATATCAACAGCCTTAGCCTCCGGGAAATGATTAAGGATATCAGCCATCTTCTCCTTGCTATCTACAAACCATTCACCGCTAACAATAAGACCTGCAGTAACATTACCACAATTCAAAGCCTTTTCTACAAATTCAGCAGGACTCTTAAATCGAGCTGGCAGTCCCATTATCTGTCCATATTCGCATTCGCTTCCGCAATATGCATCGTGGTATGTACACTCAGTAGATACAACAACATCCAATGGCGACATCTCTATATCAGCACCTCCAGCAACACCCGAAGATACAACAAGATCTGGTTGATAATGGTTTATCATCTCTACTGCACCAATAGCAGAATTAACCTTTCCGATACCGCATTGTTGCAACACCACTTCGTTGTTGCCAATATTGCCACGAACGAAATCATTGTGGTTCCAACGTTCCTTGGTTGAGTCTTCGAGCAAGCTGATAAGCTGTGCAAACTCCTTGTCCATAGCAACTATTATTCCTATTTTCATAATCTATTTCGAGTATTTTCTTATTTCTGGGTTGCAAAAGTAAGAAAAAAAACTGAGCCTGCGAAATGTTTTCATATAATAAGGTATGCCGTGTCATATTTTTGCTGTATCTTTGCAGAGATATATAAACGATGGCTTGCCATCATGATGGAAGTAGAAATCAATAATAAACAAATGGAAAAGATAAAAAGACTATTACCAGAAGTGCTCGTAGTAGCACTATTTGCAGTTATTGCCTTTGTCTATTTTATGCCAGCCGACCTTGACGGACGTATTCTTTACCGTCACGACTCACAGGCAGGACGAGGACTTGGACATGAGGCTACCGAATACTATCAACGTACAGGCGAGAGAACACGCTGGACAAACAGTGCCTTCAGCGGAATGCCAACATTCCAGACAGCACCTTCTTATAACAGCACCCAAGGTCTCTCAGCCATTGCTAAAGCTTATCATCTTTGGCTTCCCGACTATGTATGGTATGTTTTTGCCTACCTACTTGGTTTCTACATTTTGCTCAGAGCATTCGACTTCCGTCGCCAGTTAGCCGTCCTTGGCTCTATCATCTGGGCTTTTTCTTCCTATTTCTTCATCATTATCGCAGCCGGCCACTATTGGAAAGTAGAGGCTCTTGCCTATCTGCCACCATTAATAGCAGGTATTGTGACATGCTATAAAGGAAAATACCTATGGGGATTTGTGCTCACAGCACTATTCTCAGCCCTTGAAGTCATTGCCAACCACGTGCAGATGACCTACTATTATCTGTTCATCATTCTCTTCATGATTATTGCCTACTTAGTTTCTGCTATCAGAGAAAAGAAGTTGGCACAGTTTGCTAAAGCAACAGCCGTTTGTGCTGCTGGTGGATTGATTGGTATCTGCATGAATATCTCTAACCTATACCACACATGGGAGTATAGCCAAGAGAGTATGCGTGGCAAGAGTGAGCTCGTGAAAGCAAACTCGGCTAATCAAACCAGCTCTGGTCTCGACCGCGACTATATCACCCAATGGAGCTATGGTATTGATGAAACGTGGACACTCCTTGTACCAAATGCTAAGGGTGGTGCTTCAGAACCATTGACACGCAACGAGACAGCCATGAAGAAGGCTGATCCTAACTTCATGCCTGTATATCAGCAGATAGGACAATATTGGGGCGACCAGCCAGGAACAAGCGGTCCTGTATATGTTGGTGCTTTCGTTATGATGCTGTTCATCTTAGGATTGTTCATCGTTAAGGGCGGAATAAAATGGGCTTTACTTGCAGCTACGATACTCTCGATATTGCTATCGTGGGGACACAACTTCATGCCATTCACCAACTTCTTCCTCGACTATGTTCCGATGTATGCCAAGTTCCGTACTGTGGCATCAATACTCGTTATAGCCGAATTCACCATTCCTTTGTTGGCGATGATGGCATTAAAGAAGATTATCGACGAGCCAGAGATATTAAACAAAAAGTTGAAATTCGTATACATCAGCTTTGGTTTGACAGCAGGCTTCTGTCTGTTGTTCCTCGTTATGCCAGGACTCTTCTTCTCAGATTTCATTTCTGCACAAGAGATGCAGGCATTCCGACAGATACCACAGGAATATCTATCACAGATGTTACCAAACCTCCGTGCTATGCGTGAGGCTATGTTTGATGCCGACTGCTGGCGTTCATTCATCATCATCGCTATTGGCACATTAATGCTCCTCCTCTTCAAAGCCAAGAAGCTTAAGGAGACATGGCTCGTTGCTGGTATCATCATTTTGTGTGGTGTTGATATGTGGGGAGTCAACAAGCGCTATCTGCACGACGATATGTTTGTAGAGGCAAGTGTTAAGGATGCTCCTATCACCATGACCGAAAGCGACAAGCAGATACTTCAGGACAAGGGGCTTGACTATCGTGTATTGAATCTTGCTTCAAACACATTCAACGAAAACGAGACATCATACTATCACAAGAGCATTGGTGGTTACCATCCTGCTAAGCTTCGTCGTTATCAGGAGCTCATCGACTATCATATTGCTCCAGAGATGAAAGCTATGATGGGAGCCATAGCAGAAGCTGGTGGCGATATGACAAAGGTTAATGGCGATTCTATCTGGCCTGTACTCAATATGCTCAACACCAAGTATGTCATTATGCCTTTGCAGGGCGGTCAGACTGTGCCTATCCAGAACACCTATTCATTTGGCAACGCATGGTTTGTTGACAAGATAACCTACGTTAAGAATGCCAACGAAGAGATTGATGCTTTAGGCAAGCTAAACCTCAGACATGAGGCTGTTGCCGACGAGAAGTTTAAGGATATCCTTGGCAATGCAACAGAACAAGGTGGCACATCTGTAGCTACTGTCACAGCCTACGATGCCAACCGTTTGGCTTACGACGTGAAGAGCGACAAGGGCGGTGTGCTTGTATTCTCTGAGATATACTACCCAGGATGGACAGCCACAGTAGATGGTCAGCCTGTTGAGATTGGTCGTGTTAACTACGTTCTTCGTGCTATCAACATCAAGCCAGGAGCGCACAAGGTAGAGTTGTCATTCTTCCCTAAGACTGTCGACAACACCGAAACAATAGCTTACATTGCCTCAGCAATTCTCCTTTTGGTATTGATATTGGCATTGGTAAAGACATTCATGAAAAAGAAAGAAGAATAGTATGAAAAAGCTATTATCATTGCCACCTAACCTCGTAGGGTGGTTTCACGATATAACAGGCTATCCTAAGTCTGAATGGTTTTGCACCAACGACCCCATAGACCACAAGCTTGGTTCTGGTGGTGGTACCACATGGTTGCTCACCAAAGCATACGAAAACGAAATGGCAAACTCTGATGCCAATAATCAGAAGACATTCGATGAATGGTTGTCTTCTGAGAAGCGCTTGCTGCTTCATGCAGGTGGTCAGAGTCGTCGTCTTCCTGCCTATGCACCATCGGGCAAGGTGCTCACCCCTGTTCCTGTATTCAGATGGGAACGTGGACAGCGCTTGTCGCAAGACTTGCTATCGCTACAGATTCCACTCTACAAAAAGATTATGGATGCAGCGCCAAGCAGTCTGCATACAATGATTGTTAGTGGCGATGTGCTGATACGAACCACCCAACCTCTTCAGCCTATCCCTGAGGCCGATGTGGTTTGCTATGGCCTGTGGCTTGGACCTGAGATAGCCAAAAATCATGGTGTCTTCGTATCGTCATGCGACACACCTTCGGTATTGAAGTGTATGCTTCAGAAACCGTCACCAACAACACTCGGCACAATACAGAAAGATCATTATTACCTTACCGACATTGGTATATGGCTATTGAGCGACAAGGCGGTAAAGGTGTTGATGAGCCATAAGGGAGAATACGACTTGTATAGCGAATTTGGTGGAGCTATGGGAACAGATCCTACACTCAACGACGAGGCGGTGAAGGAACTTAAAGTGGCAATATTACCATTGCCTGGCGGAGAGTTCTATCATTTCGGTACGTCTCACGAACTTCTGTCTTCTACTCTTGCAATACAGAACTTGGTCAACGACCAGCGACTGATAATGCACCATTCGCGCAAGCCTCATCCATGCATCTTCATACAGAACAGCATCACCAAGAAGACTGTAGATAGCAGCAACGAAGAGGTATGGATAGAGAATTCTTATATCTCTGAGGGATGGAGCATCAGCCAAAAGAATATCATTACAGGTGTTCCAGAAAACAACTGGAATATCACTCTCGCCCCTGGTCAATGTATCGACATTGTTCCTATGGGCGAAACTCAATATGTTGTTCGTCCTTATGGTTTCAACGACCGTTTTGCTGGCGAAGAACAGCAAAGACCTCAATTCCCTATTGTCGACAATATCGATGAAGCGGGACTTGTATTAAGATACATGCTCCATCAAGATACCGAAGACGTCAAGGGTAAAGGCAAGGCGATATACGAAAAGGCACAAAAGATCAGTGCTGAGCAGATATCTGCTACAGCCAATCTCCGTCGCCTATTTGAACAAAGAAGAGAGTTTAGAAAACACAACTGGCCTGCACTTGCCGACAACTATGAGCATAGCGTGTTCTATCAGCTCGACCTCAACGATGCTGCTAAAGAGTTTAAGGCTAATGGCATAGCAATGCCTAAACCTCTACCAGACTCTGCACCTTTGCTCACAAGAATGAAGGATGCCATGTTCCGTGGCGACAACGACAAGGCTTTCGGTCTGCTTAGAGAAGGTATAGTGAAGACTTCAAATGCCAATGGTATCAACATCCCTACTCTATCTTCTATATCTAATAAGGTTGCTACCGACCAGATTGTATGGGGACGTTCTCCTGTCAGAATAGATATCGCAGGCGGATGGACAGACACTCCTCCTTTCTGCCTCATGGAAGGCGGAAGTGTGGTAAACCTTGCCATAGAACTTAATGGTCAGCAACCTATTCAAACCTACGTAAAGCCATGCCGTGAGCATCATGTAGTGTTGAAGAGTATCGACCTTGGAGCATCAGAGATTGTAGAAACCTACGAACAGCTTGCAGACTTCAAGCGTGTGGGCAGTCCTTTCTCTATACCTAAGGCGGCATTGGCATTAGCAGGTTTCTTGCCACAATATTCTCAAGAGAAATATCCTGACCTTAAGTCACAACTCATGGCTTTTGGTTGTGGTATAGAGATAACATTGCTCTCGGCTATACCTGCAGGAAGCGGACTTGGAACCAGCAGCGTGCTTGCTGCAACGGTATTAGGAACCATCAACGACTTCCTTTCACTTGGCTGGGACAAGAACGAGATTTGCCACAAGACACTTGTATTGGAGCAGTTGCTAACCACAGGTGGCGGATGGCAAGATCAGTTTGGCGGAGTGTTGCAAGGAGTGAAACTTCTGCAAACCTGCAAGGGATTCGAACAGCAACCTATCGTTCATTGGTTGCCTACCGACCTCTACACCCAACCAGAATATCAGGCTTGCCACCTATTATATTATACAGGTATCACACGCACAGCCAAGACCATTCTTGCAGAGATTGTGCAAAAGATGTTCCTCAACGACCACGACCAGGTGGCATTGTTACGCGAAATGAAGGCTCACTCTTTGCAGATGTATGAAGCTATTCAGCGCAACGACTTCCAGGAGATGGGTAAACTTGTTGGCAAGACTTGGCTACAAAACCAAGCTATCGATGCAGGAACAAATCCTTTGGAGGTAAAGAAACTTACCGACCTCATCGACGACCTTTGCTTAGGTTATAAGCTTCCTGGTGCTGGTGGTGGCGGATACTTGTATATGGTAGCCAAAGACCCAGAGGCTGCAGCAAGGATAAAGGTTATCCTCAATGCCAATCGTCCTAACGACAATGCACGCTTTGTAGGCATGAGCCTCAGCAAGACAGGTCTGCAGGTGAGCAGAAGCTAAAGAGGTGAGCAGAAGCTAAAGATTAGATAATATAAATCTACAACATGGACTTTAGAACTATAGTAGACATACCAACCCCAGAATTTACCATCGAACCTCAAGAGAAGATGCTCTTCGTAGGTTCATGCTTTGCCGACAACATTGGCAAACGCTTTGTCGACGAGATGTTTCTCGCCACGGTAAATCCTTTGGGAGTAATGTATAACCCTGCGAGCATCCTTCATACTATCCAAAGTATTGAGGATGCTCCAAGGGTAGCATTCCTTACGCTTGGCACCAACCATGTCTACATACTAAAAGAAACTGGCGAGATTGTTGACAACTGTCGTAAGCGTCCTGCCCGTTTGTTCCATGAAGAAGAGCTTACTGTTGACGATTGTGTAGAGTACTTGCAAAAGGCTGTAGACATACTCAACTCACGCAACAAGGATGTGCAGGTGGTGGTAACGGTTAGTCCTATCCGCTATGCTAAATATGGCTACCATGGTAGTCAGCTATCTAAAGCCACATTGCAGTTGGCGGCAGATAAGCTTGTGAAAACAAATGCCAACTGCACTTATTTTCCTGCCTACGAGATTGTGAACGATGAGCTACGCGACTATCGTTTCTATCGCGAAGACATGCTCCACCCTACCGACCAAGCTGTGGAATATATTTGGCAGCGACTGCAAGAAACATATCTCAGCAACTCTGCCAAAGACTTCATCGAGAAGTGGAAACCTCTAAAGGAAGCAATTAGGCATAGACCTTTCAATCCCGACGGAGCAGAATATATAGCCTTTGCCAACAAAACGAAGGAGAACATCGCCAAGCTAAGGCTTCAATATCCACTACTTCCACTAATACCTGAAGAATTTGGCATCTTCGCCAATTCTTGATATTACAACAATGGTTAAGACACTACACCTAATATAGCATTTCATCAATGCTATTCGTATAATCTACTAAAACAAACATCAAATAATATGAGCAAAACCTATCTATTAGGACTCGATGTAGGCAGTTCGTCTGTCAAAGCTTCCATAGTAGAAGCAACATCTGGTCGTTGTGTAGCTTCAGCTTTCTATCCTAAGCAAGAGGCGCCTATCAAAGCCATCAAGACAGGATGGGCAGAACAGGCTCCTTCTATGTGGTGGGAGAATGCCAAGCTTGCTATTGCCGACACCATGGTTGCCGCAAACATCATAGGCTCCGACATAGCAGCAATTGGAATATCATACCAAATGCACGGTTTGGTATGCGTTGATAAAGACCACAACGTGTTGCGCGACTCCATCATCTGGTGCGATTCGCGTGCCGTACCTTATGGTCAACGTGCTTTTAGCGAGATAGGCGAAGAGAAATGCTTATCTCATCTTCTTAATTCTCCAGGCAACTTTACTGCAGCAAAATTGGCGTGGGTAAAGGACAATGAGCCTGAGGTTTTCGAACGTATATATAAGGTGATGTTGCCTGGCGACTATATCGCCATGATGCTTAGCGACACCATCAACACTACTGTAAGCGGATTGTCGGAAGGCATGATGTGGGATTTCAAGAATCGTACAACAGCCGACTTCCTACTCTCATATTATGGTTTTTCTAAGGATATCGTAGCTGATATCGTTCCTACATTCTCTATACAATCTGAAGTTTCACGCAAGGCTGCTCTTGAGACAGGACTTGCCGAAGGCACTCCTATCTCTTATCGTGCTGGCGACCAGCCAAACAATGCTCTATCGCTCAATGTCTTTAATCCTGGCGAGATAGCTTCGACAGCAGGAACAAGCGGAGTGGTATATGGTGTGCTTGGCGATGTGGCTTACGACAAGAAGAGTCGTGTAAACACCTTCGCACATGTCAACTATACCGAACAGCAAGACCGTCTTGGAGTATTATTGTGTATCAACGGCACAGGTATCCTTAATGCTTGGGCTCACCGAAACATAGCTCCCGACCTTAGCTATGCCGAGATGAACGACCTTGCATCTACAGTTCCTGTGGGTAGCGAAGGTATTAGCATTCTGCCTTTCGGCAATGGTGCAGAGCGTATGCTCGAAAATAAAGAAATTGGTTGTAGCATCCACGGTATAAACTTCAACAATCATAACCGTGCTCATATCCTGCGTGCAGCACAAGAAGGCATCGTCTTCTCATTCTGTCAGGGCATGGAGATAATGCGCAATATGGGTATGGACATCCATAAGATACATGCTGGTCATGCCAACATGTTCCTAAGTCCTATATTCCGTGAGGCTTTGGCTACAACGAGTGGTGCCACCATCGAACTCTACGATACTGACGGTAGCGTGGGTGCTGCTAAAGGTGCCGGCATAGGTTGTGGCATCTATGCCAACCACGACGAAGCCTTCGCTTCGCTTGAACGTAAAGTAATTATAACTCCCGACAATAGCAAGGCTCAAGCATATCTTGATGCCTACGCTCGTTGGCAAGAACATCTAAATAACAAATAAAAATTAATCTAAGCCTGTGCCTTATATATATAATAAGGTATAGACAAAAACAATTAAAACCTATGAAAGAGTATTTTCCACAAATCGGTAAGATTCCTTTTGAAGGAACAGAGAGTATGAACCCTATGGCTTTCCACTACTACGATGCAGAAAGAGTAGTTATGGGAAAGAAGATGAAGGATTGGTTGAAATTCGCCATGGCATGGTGGCACACACTTGGTCAGGCATCAGGCGACCAGTTTGGTGGTCAGACTCGCCACTATGAATGGGACAAAGCAGAAGATGCTTTGCAGCGTGCAAAAGACAAGGCTGATGCTGGTTTCGAGATTATGGAGAAATTGGGCATCAACTATTTCTGCTTCCATGATGTAGACCTTATCGAAGAGGGCAAGACAATAGAAGAATATGAGCAGCGCATGCAGGCTATCACAGACTATCTGAAAGAGAAGCTTGCACAGCATCCTGACAAGCATCTGCTTTGGGGCACAGCCAACGTATTTGGTCATGAGCGCTATATGAATGGTGCTGCCACAAATCCTGATTTCGATGTTGTTGCTCGTGCTGCTGTTCAGATTAAGAATGCTATTGATGCAACTATCAAGCTTGGCGGTAGCAACTATGTATTCTGGGGTGGACGCGAAGGCTATATGAGCTTGCTCAATACCGACCAAAAGCGTGAGAAGGAGCATCTCGCAACTATGCTCACATTGGCTCGCGACTATGCCCGCAGCAAAGGTTTCACAGGCACATTCCTCATCGAGCCTAAGCCTATGGAGCCTACTAAGCATCAGTATGATGTAGACACAGAAACTGTAGTTGGCTTCCTCAAAGCTCATGGTTTGGATAAAGACTTCAAGGTGAATATCGAGGTAAACCATGCCACTCTTGCTGGTCACACCTTCGAACATGAGTTGGCAGTAGCTGTCGACAATGGTATGCTTGGCTCTATCGATGCCAACCGTGGTGATGCTCAGAATGGCTGGGATACAGACCAGTTCCCTATCGACAACTTCGAGCTTACTCAGGCCATGATGGAGATTATCCGCAATGGTGGTCTTGGCAATGGCGGTAGCAACTTCGATGCTAAGCTTCGTCGCAACTCTACCGACCCTGAGGATATCTTTATCGCTCATATCAGCGGTATGGATGCTATGGCTCGTGCCTTGCTCAATGCTGCCGACATCATTGAGAATAGCGAATTGTCAAAGATGAAGGAGGCTCGCTACTCAAGCTTCGACTTCGGCTTCGGTAAGGATTATGAGGATGGCAACATGACTCTCGAAGCTCTTGTAGACTATGCCAAGGCTAATGGCGAACCAAAGACTACAAGTGGTAAGCAGGAATTGTATGAAACTATCTTAGCTTTGCGTTGTAAATAATAGTATGAAAAGAATATTTGCTTCACTTGCGCTGATGCTACCTCTCGTAGCATCAGCACAATATGTATCAAAGGTTTGGTCGCCAGATAATGGTGATGGCACTTATACAAACCCTGTAATAAATGCCGACTATAGCGACCCTGACGTATGCGCTGTTGGCGAGGATTACTACCTCACCGCCAGTTCGTTTGCTCATATGCCAGGCTTACCTATCCTCCACTCTCGCGACCTTGTGAACTGGGAGATTATTGGTCATGCGCTGCAAAGCCAATTCCCCGACAAAGAAGTGCCTGAGCATGGCAATGGCGTGTGGGCTCCATGTATTCGCTATCACAATGGCGAGTTCTACATCTATTGGGGCGACCCAGACCGTGGAGTGTATATGGTAAAGACAAAAGACCCTCGTGGCACATGGGATGAGCCGGTTTGCGTAATAGCAGGCAAGGGCATGATAGACACCTCTCCACTATGGGATGACGATGGCCGTTGCTATCTCGTTAATGGTTGGGCTAACAGCCGTTGCGGTTTCAACTCTGTGCTTACTGTTCGCGAACTTTCTGCCGATGGAACCAAGGCTATAAGCAATCCTGTCCTCGTTTTCGATGGTGGCAACAAGGACTTCACTACCGAGGGTCCTAAGTTCTACAAGCGTGACGGATATTATTGGATAATGTGTCCTGCTGGCGGCGTAGAGCAAGGTTGGCAATTGGCTATGCGCTCAAAGAGTCCTTATGGTCCTTATGAGTCGAAAACGGTATTGGCTCAAGGCAAGACAAAGGTAAATGGTCCTCACCAAGGAGGATGGGTGCACACACAATATGGTGAAGACTGGTTCCTCCACTTCCAAGACAAGGGTGCCTATGGCAGAGTGGTATGGTTGCAACCTGTAGACTGGTCTTCGGGCTGGCCAATAATGGGCAAGAAGGGTGAACCTCTTACAACTTATCGTAAGCCAAAGTCATCATCGACAACAATCGTGAACCCACAAGAGAGCGATGAGTTTAATGCTCCAAAGCTTGGTTTGCAATGGCAATGGCAGGGCGACTACAAGCAATACTATGGTATGCCTACTGCTAATGGCGTATTCCGTATGTTCACCTATCGTCATTCTGCCGACAAAAACCTATGGGATGTTCCAAGCATGCTATTGCAGAAGACTCCTGCCGATAAGTTCTGTGCCACAGCTAAGCTTCGCCTTGCTGCCAAGGCAGAGAATCAATTTGGTGGATTGATAATGATGGGACGTGGCTATAGCTGTCTGGTTGTAGAGCGCATAGGCGATAGCTTCCAACTCCAGCAGCGCACATGTAACAAGGCTGACAAGGGCGAAAAAGAAGCTAAGCAGGTATTGGCAACTTTCAAGCCTACCGACCGCGATAAGATTGACTACCATCCTGCTATTTACATGGACATCTATCTAAGAATGAACGTCGAAGGCGGTAAGGCTTCGTTTGCCTATAGCCTCAACGGCAAATCATTCAAGCCTGTTGGCGACACCTTCACCATGCGCGAAGGCAAATGGGTAGGAGCAAAAGTTGGTATGGTTGCCATTGACAACAATACAAAATCTGATGCCGGTCTCTTAGACATCGACTGGTTTAGAATAGATTAATTTCTTATACACACATACAAAAGCCTTGCTTGCCACGTTTGCAAGCAAGGTTTTTGTTTTCTTTACTTCCTATTCAACTATCGAAAAGTATTTCGATTGTTGATTAATACAATTTCCTTCCTCTTCCAAAACTATTGCATTAAATTACGCAATTAGCTACCTCTTTCGACTAACCTAGGTTAGTAGGTCATAGAAGCCTACTTACTTTGCCATTTATATTAATATACTTGACCGACTAACCTAGGCTAGTCGAAAGAGTAATATAATTAGCCATTTATTGGCAGCTTTTATAGATGCCATATAAGCATATATCCCTATAGCGAGTTGATAGTTCTCATAACCGCATACATTCTCTATCAGACAATGATGAGGATGTATACGGTTATTCCATTGATTGACTTTTACTATATTGAAGAATGTTTTTCTTGAATTAATCAAGCTTGATAATACACCATATCATCATTAATACCATGTTTGCAAAAACCTGCATCGGCAAACATTCCATAGAAATTTAAATCTTCATCAAGTTCTGGCCAATGAATTCCATATCTACTCAAGAAGAACTTCTGTCGTTGTTCTTGAGAAGCATGTGCAAGCTGATGCCATTGGCTGAAAGGATAACCAGCCTTCCATCCATTTGTAGTTTCAACCCATATATGAGTATCGTCTACCCAAACCTTACTGACACGATATTGTTCCATCTTTTTGCAAATATACAAAAAAATGAATTAATCATATAGATTGGATAGTTAAATATTACAATTTATGATTTATTGCTTGCATTCCTAATCAACAAAAATAGAGATTATTAATGCTCATATCAGATAAAATGCGTAATTTTGCATGCAGAATTAAAATACAAAGACGTATATGAATTACACTATCGAGAAGGTAACCACACTGATAGGTGCGCGTCGCTATGGAGATTCTGATGCCAGCATAGGTTTTATCCTTACTGACAGCAGATCGTTGTGTTTCCCTGAGGAGACATTGTTTTTTGCTTTGAAGTCTGACCGCAACGATGGTCACAACTATATTCCAGAACTTTACCGTCGCGGAGTACGCAACTTCGTGGTATCAGAGGTTCCTAAGGGTTGGGCGTCAGATTATCCTGAGGCTAACTTCCTGAAGGTTGTTAACACCCTTGAAGCTTTGCAGCGTTTGTCAGAACGCCATCGTGACGAGTTCAACATTCCTATTGTCGGCATTACAGGTAGCAATGGTAAGACCATGGTAAAGGAGTGGCTCTATCAGCTGTTGTCGCAGAAGAAATACGTTACTCGCTCTCCTCGCAGCTACAACTCGCAGATTGGTGTACCTCTTAGTGTATGGCTCTTGGAACCAAGCACCCAGGTGGGAATATTCGAGGCTGGTATCAGTCAGCCAGGCGAGATGCTTGCGCTTCGCGATATCATACAGCCAACGATAGCTGTGCTAACCAACGTGGGCAATGCTCACCAAGAGAACTTCTCTACTATGGAAGAGAAATGTCGCGAAAAACTCATCCTCTTCCATGATGCTGAGACTATTGTATATAATCTCGACGACAAACTGATAGCAAATGCTGTTGACACTTCTGCCGACTGCACAGGCGAACGCTTGGCATGGTCGACAGAGAACAAGAAGGCCGCTATGTATGTTGCTGATATCGCTAAAGACGAGACTTCTACAACTATCTCGTATAGCTATAAGGGTGGCGAGCAGAATAAGTATACCTTGCCTTTCATCGATGATGCTTCGGTAGTAAACTCTATAATCTGCGCTACTATAGCATTGAAGTTAGGACTCTCTGCTGCCGAGATTGCTGAAGGCATGAAGGCATTGGAACCTGTTGCTATGCGATTGGAGGTTAAGGAAGGCAACCACGGATGTACTCTTATCAACGACTCTTATAATTCAGATATCAACTCCCTCGATATAGCTCTCGACTTCATGAACCGTCGTCCCGACCATCAAGGACGTCGTCGTACTCTTATTCTGAGCGATATGTTCCAGAGCGGTATGGAGCCTAAGGCACTATATAAAGAGGTAGGCGACTTGGCTCGCAAACGTGGAGTTGTGAAATTCATTGGTATCGGTCCTGCCATCATGGAGAATGGCGATATGATACAGATATCAGAAAAGTATTTCTTTGAGTCGGTAGAAGAATTCATACATAGCAAGGTATTCCACTCTCTGAGAGATGAGGTTATATTGCTAAAGGGTGCACGTCAGTTTGGCTTCGACCAGATAACAGAACTCCTTGTACATAAGGTACATGAGACGATATTGGAAGTAAACCTCAACGCCATTGTCGACAATCTCAACTGGTATCGCTCGTTCCTAAAACCAGAGACAAAATTGGTGTGCATGATAAAGGCTGACGCTTATGGTGCAGGTAGCGTGGAGATAGCAAAAACCCTACAAGACCATCGCGTAGACTATCTCGCTGTGGCTGTTGCCGACGAGGGTGCAACTCTCAGACGTAATGGTATCACAAGCAACATCATGGTGATGAACCCTGAGATGACAGCCTTTAAGACTATGTTCGACTATGATCTTGAACCAGAGGTTTACAACTTCCGTCTGCTCGACGCTTTGATAAAGGCAGCTGAAAAAGAAGGAATCACAGGCTATCCTGTTCACATCAAGCTCGATACTGGCATGCATCGCCTTGGCTTCGACCCTAAGAAAGATATCGATAAGCTCATCGACCGTCTGCGTCGTCAAAACTCTATCATTCCTCGTTCTGTATTCTCACATTTCGTAGGTTCAGATAGCGACAACTTCGATGACTTCTCTGCCCAGCAGTTTGCGCTCTTTGATGAGGGTAGCAAGAAGTTGCAAGCTGCTTTCAGCCACAAGATATTGCGCCATATGGACAACTCGGCAGGCATCGAGCATTTCCCTGAGCGTCAGATGGATATGTGCCGATTGGGCTTAGGTCTCTATGGTATAAACCCACGCAACAATCAGATTATCAATAATGTTAGTTCGCTAAAGACTACCATCCTGCAAATACGCAACGTGCCTGCAACAGATACCGTGGGCTATAGCCGTAAGGGCACTCTACAGCACGACTCCGTGATAGCTGCAATTCCTATAGGATATGCAGATGGTCTGAACCGTCATCTTGGCAATCGCCATTGCTATTGCTTGGTAAATGGCAAGAAAGCAGAATATGTGGGCAATATCTGTATGGACGTTGCCATGATTGATGTAACAGGTATAGACTGCAAAGAAGGCGACACCGTAGAGATATTTGGCGACCATCTGCCAGTAACAGTTCTATCGGAGGTTTTGGACACTATTCCATACGAAGTTCTTACAGGAATAAGCAACCGAGTAAAGAGAATTTACTTCCAAGACTAACAATAAGTGGTATGAGCAACATTAAGTAATGTTACTATACATATTAATTAAGGAAATGGTGCAAGGATATAAAAATTATTTTGTATCTTTGCACCATTATCTATTATTATACGTCTTGATGCAAACAACAAGACGCAATATACTATGGTCTACCAGAAACAACAAAAACAATAATAACAAAAAATGGAACAAGTATTTAGCTACATTATCAGCCTTGGCGCAAGTGTGATGATGCCTATCATCTTTACTGTCATAGGCTTGTGCATTGGTATGAAATTCGGTAAAGCTTTGAAGTCAGGTCTCTTCGTAGGCGTGGGCTTCGTAGGCTTGGGTGTAGTTACAGCATTGCTGACAACAAACTTCAACGACCCATTGAAAGCCATTTCCGACATCTATCATCTACAACTAAACGTTTTCGACATGGGATGGCCAGCTGCAGCTGCCGTAGCCTACAACACAGCAGTAGGCGCTTTGATTATTCCTATTTGCTTGGGTGTAAACCTATTGATGTTGTTGACTAAGACAACACGTACTGTCAACATCGACCTCTGGAACTACTGGCACTTTGCATTTATTGGTGCTGTTGCCTACTTTGTAATGGACGAGAGCCTTGCATGGGGCTATTTCGCAGCTATCATCTGCTACATCATCACTTTGGTGTTTGCCGACCTCACAGCAGAGAAATTCCAGAAATACTACGACCTTGACGGTATTTCTATTCCACAGCCTTTCTGCCAGAGCTTCACTCCTTTCGCCATATGCTTCAACAAACTCTTCGACCTTATCCCTGGTTTCTCTAAGCTCGACATCGATGCCGAAGGCTTGAAGAAGAAGTTTGGTGTATTGGGCGAACCATTGGTATTGGGAGTTATCGTAGGTGCCTTGATTGGTTGGGCTGCAGAACTCGATATCAAGAAGATTCTCTTCCTCGGTGTTACCATGGGTGCCGTTATGGAGTTGATTCCTCGTATCACCTCTCTCTTCATCGAAGGTTTGAAGCCTATCTCTGAAAAGACTCAGGAGTTGGTAAAGAACAAGTTCAATGGCAAGAAGGTACACATCGGTATGAGTCCTGCTTTGGTTATCGGTCATCCTACCACCTTGGTATCTTCTATCATCCTTATCCCTGTAATCCTTGCTATAGCAGTATTCTTGCCAGGCAACCAGTTCTTGCCATTGGCATCACTTGCAGGTATGTTCTACCTCTTCCCAATGATATTGCCATTCACCAAGGGTAATGTGGTAAAGACAATCATCATCGGTCTTATAGCTCTCGTTATCGGTCTTTATTTCGTTACCGACATGGCTCCTGACTTCACAATGGCTGCCAACCATGTATTTGCTGCTACAGGCGATAAGGCTGCACATATTCCTGACGGATTCTCTGGTGGAGCTCTCGACTTTGCATCCTCACTATTTGGATGGATTATCTATAAGCTCACATGCTATATTCCTTACATCGGTCCTGCAATCCTCACACTCTTCACATTGGCATTGATGGTTTACAACAACCGCAAGATTTGCAAGGAAGAGAAAGCAGCCAAGTAATACAAACATTATTAACGATAATAATATAATAAACGAAATATGAAAAAGTTTTTTATTACAACAACAATGTGTCTCGCAGCCTTCATGGCTTCAGCACAATGCTGTGGAAACAGCGCCTACGAAGTAAAGGCAGAAAACGCATATACCAACTACAATGTGCGCTATGCTAGCAACCCACAAGATGCAAAGCACTACACAACAGACCGCTTGCGCAAGGAGTTTGCTATCGAAAAGATATTTGCTCCAGGCGAAGTAAACTGGACATACACCATGTTCGACCGTTTCCTCATCGGTGGTGCAGAGCCTACAACAGCTCCTATCAAGCTCACATCATTGGCTTGCCTCTACACAGACAAGCCTACAGACAAGAAGCGTTTGCTCGACAATCGCGAGCTCGGTATCATCAACATCGGTGGTAAGGGTACTGTAACTGTTGACGGCAAGAGCTACGACCTCGACTTCCAGGAGGCTCTCTACGTAGGTCGTGCTGACGAGAAGAACAACAAGGAGATTGTTCTCACAAGCAAGGATCCTGCTAATCCTGCTAAGTTCTATATGAACAGCGCATGCGCTCATCAGTCATTCCCTACAAAGAAGGTTACTCTTAAGGAAGCAAACAACATCAAGGCAGGTTCTTTGAAGGAGAGCAACGACCGTGTTATCCACCAGATGATTATCGATGGTGTTGCTGGAGTTAGAACATGCCAGCTTCAGATGGGTATCACCGAACTTAAGGAAGGTTCTGTATGGAACACAATGCCTGCTCACACCCACACTCGCCGTATGGAGACATACATATATTATAATGTACCACAGGGACAGAAGATTCTTCACATGATGGGCGAACCACAGGAAACACGTCCTGTATGGCTCAACAACGAGCAGGCTGTTATTGCTCCTGAGTGGTCTATCCATTGCGCTGCAGGTACAAGCAACTATACCTTTATCTGGGGCATGGCTGGCGAAAACCTTATCTACAACGATATGCAGGTAATCAAGATTCCTGAGTTGAAATAATATAAAACAAAAATAATTTAGAGGGTTAGGAGTGATGCAGTTCGTCTGCATCGCTCCCCCACCTCTCAACCTAATCTACAAAACAACAATGTCAAAGCTACAAACAACAAAAATGACAAACTGGCGTTGGGTAATGTGTGCAATGCTTTTCTTTGCAACCACCGTCAACTACATGGACCGTCAGGTTCTTTCTCTTACATGGAAAGACTTCATCTCTCCAGAGTTTCACTGGAACGATGAAATCTATGGTAACATCACCGCTGTATTCTCTTTGCTCTATGCAGTAGCCAACCTCTTCGCAGGAAAGTTCGTTGACTGGATGGGCACAAAGAAGGGTTATCTTTGGGCTATCCTCATCTGGTCGCTCGGTGCCGTATTGCATGCATTCTGCGGTATCTTCACCGAAGGATGGGTTGGTGGCGACTTCTCATCAAAAGAAGCACTCATTGGTGCTACAGGCGATGTTGCCATCGTGATTTCTACAGTCAGCATGTATGCTTTCTTGTTCTGCCGTTGCGTCCTCGCACTTGGTGAGGCTGGCAACTTCCCTGCAGCTATCAAGGTTACAGCAGAGTATTTCCCTAAGAAAGACCGTGCTTTCGCTACATCTATCTTCAACTCAGGCGCAAGCGTAGGTGCTCTTGCTGCTCCTGCTACTATTCCTCTCATCGCTAAGGCTGTTGGTTGGGAAATGGCATTCATCATCATTGGTGCCCTTGGCTTCATTTGGGCTGGTATCTGGATTTTCGTTTACGACAAGCCTAATCAGTCAAAGCATGTCAACGATGCTGAGCTCAACTATGTAAACCAGGACGAAGCTAACGAGACAGAGGCTGAGAAGAAAGAAGAAGCTGAAGAAAAGCAGATGAGCATCCTTCAGGCTTTCAAATATCGTCAGACATGGTCGTTCGTATTCGGTAAGTTTATGACCGATGGTGTATGGTGGTTCTTCTTGTTCTGGGCTCCAGCTTATTTCTCTGATCAGTATGGCTACACCTCAGACTCTTCTATGGGTATCGCACTTATCTTCACCCTTTATGCTATCGTAACTGTATTGTCAATGTTCGGTGGTTATCTTCCAAAGCTCTTCGTTGAGCAGAAGGGTATGAATCCATATCAGGGTCGTATGCTCGCCATGTTGATCTTCGCTTTCTTCCCTATGCTCGCTCTCTTTGCTCAGCCATTGGGACAGTATAGCGCATGGTGGCCAGCTATCATCATCGGTTTTGTAGGTGCAGGACACCAGGCTTGGTCAGCAAACATCTTCTCTACCACAGGTGATATGTTCCCTAAGTCAGCTATCGCTACCATCACAGGTATCGGCTCTATGGCAGGTGGTGTAGGCTCGTTCCTCATCAACAAGGGTTCTGGTGCTTTGTTCACCTATGCAGAAACTCAGGGTGAAGCCTTCACCTTCATGGGCTTCGATGGTAAGCCAGCAGGCTACATGATCATCTTCTGCATCTGTGCCGTTGCTTACCTCATTGGTTGGACAGTAATGAAGACTCTCGTACCAAAGTACAAGCCAATCGTTTTGGACTAATCCAGATAACATCTAATCATTATAATTAGACATTATCTGATACATATAAGAAAACTCCCCCATTCTTTCCTCGTTGAAAGAATGGAGGAGTTTTCTTTGTTACAGTTTCGTTATTACGGTTTCTTTACTATATATCAAACTCCAATGTCGAATTTTGCTTGAAAGAAACTATACCGTTGTAAGCAGGAGATGATGAATTGTATTTACCATAGTAATCTGCGAAATACACCTTGAGGTGATATTTGTTAGATGTCAGATTAGATAGTTTAAAACCTACATCATATTTACAATAGCAATCAACCTCAACCGTAGGATCTTCCTTATAAGGAGCTATCACTATTTTTATTTCATCTTGTTGCGAGTCTACTTGGGCGTTGATTCTCTCTGTTACGCAGTCGTATTGCAAGTCTGTAATACGGAATGAAGCTACACCTTTGTCGCCTACAGATATCATTATCTTAGGAGTCTTCTCCTTTTCTTCTTCATAAAAATCAGATTGGCTTTCTTCTAATGAATACGAAGTTTTGCAGCCAGTATCTACCAAGTCGCTTAACTTTACTGGCTCCATCAAGCTTTGCTCTGATGAACAAGCTGTCAATGCTGTTAATCCCAGCATAACAAATCCAAACAATTGTACTTTCATAAGCCTATTTTTTTATAATTGAACGAATAAAATCCATTAAGGAATAAGTATCTATAAATGTTTCTAAAGATTGCGGTCTGCAATTACCTTTCCCTTCAACAGCATCCACAAAACTCTTTATAGCTCCATAATAGCCTTGTGTGAATATCTGATTGTTTTGCATCAAAGGTACGAAATTATTTCTACCAAACAACTCCGTTGTCACATTTTTATGGTCAAAGACCTTTTCCAAAGGTACTCCACAAATAACATGTGGTTTCTGTTTGAAGGTAAGGCTATCCATCTGTCCCAATGTATAAATGCCTTTATTAGTATTTATAGTCATGCTTTCTTGTGCGTCAGACCAAGAATAGCCTGTGGAAAGTTCCAAAATTCCTGTAGCATTAGCATGCTTAAGCACCAGCATCAATGTATGTCCATTGATGGATTCCACACATCTAACATCAGGTTTTCCAAACAGATATATTACACTATCTAAAGGATGGATAAAGAGATCGAGAAGAGTATCACCCTCAGGATAGGTACCTGTCAAGTATTTCAAGTTGTATGTTATTGTACCCTTACAACTCTGCAATTCTTTTTTCAAAATTTGCATTGCTGGTGCATAGCGCTTTTGCAAGTCAACAACTGCTAAAACTTTAACTTGCTTCTGTAATTCAACCAAACACATCAACTCTTCGGTGCATGAACATGGAGGTTTCTCTATAAACAAAGCCTTTTTATGCTCTAACACCTTTGACGCAATAGAGAAATGTGACTTTGGTGAAGCCGATACAAATACGCCCTTAATTTCTTCGTCTTTCAATATATCATCCAATGATGTCGTGGCATGAACATTAGGAAAGGCTTCTTCTATCAAGCATAGCTTGCTCGGAGATTTACAGCAGATGTACTTTAATGGTACATGCAGATAGTCGAGCACAGGGTAGAGATTGTTTGTGCTATGATTTCCTATACCCACAAAGGCGTACTTGCCCCTATAGTTTTGCTGCAACAATCTAATACTTCGTATATGTTTATAACGGTCTATTATGTTTTTAATATATTCCATTAGCAAATAGTATTTTTGATGTATCTCTGATAAGTCACTGCGATATTGTCTGTCCATTGATATTTGCCATAGAAAAGTTCGATTATTCTCTTAGGCAAGAATCTTTCGAGGTTACGCAGCAGGATGATGTCATACTTGCGATGAAAGTTTATCCAACAGGCATTGCACTCTTTAGAGTATCGGCATTGTACTTTTGTCGTCTGCCGTGAATTGAATATTTCATCCAATGAATGCTCATAAACATTACCTAACTTTACACCTAAGTTCTGACACAATGGAACATCGCCATTTGAATGAATCACCAGCTCGCTAAATATGCTTTGACAACGCAACTTCAATTTACCATTTCTCCATTCTTTATACAAAGCCACGAAGTCGAAGTTCTCTTCTGTGTCGTGAATGCTCTTAGGAATATTCTGAATGTAATGAGCCATATCGACAGAAAGCAAATCTGCAGTAGTATCAAAGAAGTCCATTGTTCCATAAATACCGATGCGTATGTCGACATCGTATTTCTTAGCGATTCCTATCACGTAGTTCATATCCTTAAAGCTGTTCCATGGAGATAGACAAAACATCAAAGAAATATCAACATCATCCTTTAAAGATTCAACAACTTCTATCACTTTATCATGCCCATTGCAACCTCTCATAGCTTTGTATGTTTCCTTATCACCATCAAGCGATACGTACAGATGATTAGGATGATAGCGTCTAACTGCTTCAATAACCTTTTGAGGTGCAAGGCAATTTGATAATAGCGTATAGTTAGGATGATTATTCTTAAACCATTCCATGATTGCATCTGCCTCTGGATGCAACAGGAACTCTCCTCCCTCCAAACCAACAACAGTATTCCTCGCAACACACTTGCTCGCCATTATCTCCTTTATTTTCGATAAGGATAGATGCTCTTCTGGCTTCTGCCATATTGAACAATGTTTGCAACGTGACTGGCACTTGGTGGTAGAGTAAATCATCAAAGTGCTCAGTCTTTTGTGATGCGGACGAATGATATTGTTGAGGTATAGCACCCCATTTCGTAAATAGTCTATAGTCTTGTACATTTTAATCTTTCAAAGCTTTTGTGCTTCTATTAGTAAAGAGGCAACAAAAGCCAGAAAGACTGCATAAGGGACATCATTACCATGTAAACCTAATGCCAAATGGTATGGTGATTGTGAATGGATGCTCTGTCCATATAGTATGAACGGAACTACCATTTGGTATATACCAATTCAGCGATGGCTCCAAATATATTCCCCAATTAGGCGCAAACTTATATTGCACACCAACACTTGTGCCTACGCTCCATTGTAGCGAAGGTGAGAAATGCCAATTGTTAGTATATGGCGTATTCTCTCCCACTACATACTTTTCATTTGTTTTACCGTATACAGGTATATGCATAGTACCACCTAACGATGAATACATAGACCACTTCTTGACATTGAGCCATCTATATGCCACTTGCAAAGGAATTCCCAGGTAATGAACATTTTGCTTTCGCTTAATGTAATAAGTATCTTCTCCTAAGGTGAAGTCGGACTTCAAAAGAGAATACTTCAAACCTGTAGACATACTCCAATTATTTCCCAACAACTTTGTTACCGAAATACCAAAGGTTATTGGCTTGTCATGATGTTCATGCTCTACGATTTTGCCATCGTTCTTTATATTGTTGTTTATATTATTCTTATTATTGAGAGCAATCTCCTTAAGAGCTTTCTCTTCTTCCGACAATCCTTCATGTTCTTTGGTCTGCAAATAATTATAATATTCTTCCCAAGTAGAGAACTTGGTAGGAGCCACAGGGCCATCAGGACCATCAGGACCATCAGGACCAGGTACCCCACTTCCTATATTACCACTTAATATCTTATAAGCATTTTGAGCCAAGGTTGTGCCCAACGAACTAGCCGCAAGCAAATGCCACTTATGCTTTTTATGAAGAGTCGTTTCTTCGGTTATATATGGTTTATCATATTCGTGCCTGAGTATTCTTGTAGTATCAGGAACAATGCTATCATTCTTTGTTTCTGCAATATGAATGTTGTCCAAGGTATTTTGAATCTGAAGTGAGTCGATAGCAGGTATAGAATCAGATATTGTCTGAGCGATATTTGGATAGATTTCCTTTGCTACAATAATCTGTATTTTATCCTTTTGAGTTGGCTTTTCCTCCATTTGCTTCTTAGCAATCTTCGTCCTACCTTTACCATCCTTTTTTATCTGTGCGGTCTTTATGTCTTCATTTTTTATATTGTACTTTCGCCATAAGATACGATATAGAGGTATACTAATAAAGACAATTGAGACTATAGCTAACATTCGTTTGTTGATAATCTTTCTCAACATGGCTTTAGCTCTTGCTAATTGTGAAGAAGAACTATGTGGTTCTATTCCCAATATTTCAGCAATCTCTTTATGAGAATATCCTTCTATCACAGCCATCTGGAAAACCTTACTATAACCTGTAGGTAATTGGCTTATGATTTCCCTAATCTCCTTTTCCTCTAACAAATTCTCTGGAGTGGAACTCTCTTCTACATATAATTCCTCATCTATAAGTGACGAGAAAGGTATTAATTTACCTTTTTGCTTATACTTCTGTAACTTCAAAGCCTCATTTCTTGCAATAGCACACACCCATTCTCCAAATTTTGAAGCGTCTCTGAGTTGATGAAGAGAATAATAAGCACGTATAAACACCACTTGGACGAGGTCATTCAATACGTCCTCGTCCTCATTGGTAATATTGAAGCATACTTTTCTCACCATTGGTGTATATGCCTCAATTAGTATTGCTAAAGCAGTTGTATCTCCAGTCTTTACTCGCCTTACTATCTCTATAATATCCATATTTATGGTAAATGTACTTTTGGTGCTTTCTTTTATAAAGATAGACAGAAACAAGAAAAGACTGCATGGCTTATTGTTAATAAACGATAACAATAAGTTTTTTACTTACCACTTCAGCTTACCATACTTCTCTTTATACCACAGTTGCCAACCATTGACAAGGTTTTGCCAAACAACATAGGCACCGGGAGCAACGGCTGCAAGAGGATTAAGGAAGGTGAGGGTGAGCCAAATGGCTACGATAGTGTTCTTTTGTCCGAGAGCCTGGCCTGCGCTGATGCTGGCACCATAATGGCGACCAACGGCTTTGCCTATGGCAAACTGAATGAGGCATACTACTAATGGAACAATAAGCAAGAGAGCCAAAATATAGCCAGAAACTTGAGCGTGAATGATGTTGCGAACGGTCTCACCCATAAGGATAGTGAGGTTGAAACACCACATATAAAATCCTAAATCCTTTATGCTCTTTACCTTGTCGACAAAGCGAGGTAAGAACTTACGGCTGAGCAAAGCTAAGAGCAATGGAACTACAAGCACCGTGGTTACATTGCGAAACACCATCATGCTCATATATAAGAATGTGACGTTGGCACCTTTTTCTACCATAGGAAAGAGCAAAGGAATGATAACCATGGTGAAGATGTTGGCGATGACGGTATATGTGGTAAGCGAACCAATGCTTCCACCAAGTTTTTCTGTAACCACAGCCACAGCTGCTGCAGTAGGACAAATAAAGCAGATAAAAGCTGCTTCGAGCACAAGCTTTACATTGTATGATGCACCAAAGAGATAGATGGCTACAACCATTGATGCAGCCAAGGATGTGCGAATAATTTGGAGGATAAAATGCCATTTTTGTGGGCGCATTTCCTTTATCTCTATCTTACAGAAGGTTACATAGAGCAAAGCAAATAGCACTACAGGCATGAGAGATATAAGGTGTGGACCTACAGCATCGCCTATAGGTTCGAGAAAGGGAATGTTGGCAAACAACAGATAGCCTATAGCTCCTAATACAAGTGAGCAAGGCAACGCAAATCTACGAAAGAATCTCCACAAAGCCATAATACAGATGTTTTTATTTAGGGGAGTTAGAGATAGTGAGAACTCAAAATTGTTGGTATATATATGTATATATAATATAAGGTATATATATAAATATGTATATATAAAAATAGGAGGAAGTTCAAACAAACTTCCTCCTTATTTATGTATAGGAACTATTCCTTGTTTGCTCTCTTACGCTCGAGGTGATCGAGAATAATCTTGCGCATACGCATGCTCTTAGGAGTAACCTCAACGAGCTCGTCGCCCTTGATATACTCAAGACATTCCTCAAGACTCATCACAGTCTTAGGGATAACGCGTGCCTTTTCATCAGAACCTGAAGCACGAACGTTGGTAAGCTGCTTAGCCTTAGTAACGTTGATTACAAGGTCGTTGTCGTGAACATGCTCGCCCACTACCTCGCCTGCATAAACCTCATCACCTGGATCGATGAAGAACTTACCACGATCCTGAAGCTTATCGATAGCATAAGCATATGATGTACCAGTCTCGAGAGCTATCATCGAACCATTGGTACGACGCTGAATCTCGCCCTTGAAAGGCTGATAGTCTTTAAAGCGGTGTGCCATGATAGCCTCACCCTGAGATGCTGTAAGCACATTAGTACGCAAACCGATGATACCACGTGAAGGAATCTCGAACTCGATATTTACACGGTCAGCCTGGCTTTCCATAGATGTCATCTCACCCTTACGGCGTGTCACCATATCAATCATCTTACTTGCAAACTCCTCAGGCACATTGATTGTGAGTTCCTCGATAGGCTCACACTTCACACCATCGATAGTCTTGTAGATAACCTGTGGCTGACCAACCTGAAGCTCATAGCCTTCGCGACGCATAGTCTCGATAAGCACAGAGAGGTGGAGCACACCACGTCCGCTAACAATCCACTTATCTGTACAATCCTCGAAAGGACGAACGCGAAGAGCAAGGTTCTTCTCCAACTCCTTATCCAAACGCTCCTGGATGTGGCGTGAAGTACAATATTTACCCTCTTTACCGAAGAATGGACTGTCGTTGATAGTGAAGAGCATGCTCATGGTAGGCTCATCGATAGCGATAGGAGGCAATGCTTCTGGATTGTCGTAGTCGCAGATGGTGTCACCAATCTCAAACTTCTCCAAACCGATAACAGCACAAATATCGCCAGACTCTACGCTGTCAGTCTTCTTATGACCCATACCCTCAAAGGTATGAAGTTCCTTAATCTTGGTCTTCTCCATAGATCCGTCGCGATGGCAGATAGTAACATTCATACCATCCTTGAGTACACCACGATGAACGCGACCTACGGCGATACGACCAGTATAGTTGCTATAGTCGAGAGATGTGATAAGCATCTGAGGAGTACCCTCAAGCTGCTTAGGGGCAGGGATAACCTCAACTATCTTATCGAGAAGATAGTCGATATTGTCAGTAGGCTGATTCCACTCCTCAGCCATCCAGCCATTCTTAGCTGAACCATAAACTACAGGGAAATCGAGCTGATCTTCTGTAGCATTGAGAGAGAACATGAGGTCGAAGACCATTTCATATACCTCCTCAGGACGACAGTTAGGCTTGTCTACCTTGTTGACAACCACGATAGGCTTCAAACCAAGCTGCAAAGCTTTCTGCAACACGAAGCGAGTCTGAGGCATAGGACCTTCAAAAGCGTCGACGAGCAAAAGGCATCCGTCTGCCATGTTAAGCACACGCTCTACCTCACCGCCGAAGTCAGAGTGTCCAGGAGTATCAAGAATATTAATTTTAGTACCTTTCCAATTAATGGAAACGTTTTTAGAAAGAATTGTGATACCCCTCTCACGCTCGAGGTCGTTGGCATCAAGCACTTCGCCACTGTTATCCTGACCGTCGCGGAAAAGCTTTCCAGCGAGCATCATCTTGTCTACGAGAGTTGTCTTGCCATGGTCGACATGGGCAATAACTGCTATGTTTCTAATGTCTTGCATTGTATATAATGTATAAATCAGGTGCAAAATTACAAAAAAATATTGTATACTCTTGCCATTATAAGAAAAAAGTTGTAACTTTGCATCCGCATTTGTGCAAACATTATTAATTATTTACAAAAAAGCTATGTATTTAGACAAGGCAAAAAAAGAAGAGATCTTTGGTAAGTACGGAAAGTCTAACTCTGATACTGGTTCAGCTGAGAGCCAGATAGCATTGTTCTCATACCGTATTGCCCATTTGACGGAGCACGTTAAGAAGCACCGTAAAGATTATACTACCACACGTTCTTTGACTCAGTTGGTAGGAAAGCGCCGTGCATTGCTCAATTACCTCTACGATCGCGACATCAATCGCTATCGTGCTATCATCAAGGCCCTCGGCCTCCGCAAGTAATTGCAAGCAAGCACAAAAGAAACAAAGCCACATCCACTCGGATGTGGCTTTTTTGTTTTATTACTGTTCAAGTAGGTTTGTGTTTTACTTTTAAAGACCTACAATAAATAGTAAAATTAAGGCCATTGTTACTTGATTACCAAGTAGCAATGGTCTTTATTAGTAAGACGTACTTTTACGTTCAAACAAATGAGTTGCTAAGAAACGTAAAACAGAATACACTAATTACTTATAATCGAATAATTAAGCATTATTCTGCAAGCACACAAAAAATCTTTTAGTAGGGATAACGAGACATCTATAAGTTTGAAGCAGCTGACTGACGTGCGTTCCTTGATTCCGCCAATCTGTCATCAATATCCTTATTCATCTTCTTGTTGACGATAATCTTAGCTACAATCCATATTGCCAAATAAGCAAATGCAACACCATAATTTGATAAATACCAAACAACAAAAAGAAGCAACCACAACCATTTCACAATGTTCTTTATCTTTTCCTTACCATTGACAAAATCAACCTCTTCTTGATCAACAGGATAAGTATAAGAATAATGCTGTCCAGTTCCGTCCATCATAAAGTTATACTTCTGATTGTCATAAGTATAATAAACAAACCAGAAAGGAACAAGCATGTACTCACCTTTAGTAGTTAAGCTACAACTAGAAGAAGCACGGAAATTTCGAATTTCCTGATTACCAATTTGATCTAACGCTGCTCGTTCGGCAGTATCGTCTACCAAGTTCTTACCATGCTTTTGCCAAACAAGTGTTTCATCAGCATTACGTGGTATTGTAATCAGATTAGAATCCTCTTCACCCAACATTTCCGGATCGAACTTCTTTGACATCATCACATCATAAGGGAACTGCGACGTAAAGTTACGAAGTTCCTGAGGTAAGTCATCAGCACTTTCATTAGCAAGACAAAGGAAACCAAAATTTCCAGAGGCATTACCATTCTGTGGACGCCATTTCTTTACATTTTTAGTACTAATCTTTTTACTATTGTCAGTCCAACTATCTGAGATTTTCACCTCTTGGTCGCTATAAGAAGACTCACAGCTCCATGAAGCCTGATATGTACCTTCATACAGATACATTGGGAGATAAGCACGGAACACATTACCTGTATTAATTGCTTGGAATACATTCTTTGGAACATAATCTTGGTTGACCAAAGTATTTACCAAAGCACTTTCAAAATCCCCCTCCTGTGTCGTGAAAGGAATCATACGCTCAGGCATATCTTCCTTGCGAGTTTCTGCAACAGGATTAATGATTGTGTTTCCACATGCTGGACAAACTAAGGTTCTGTCAAATCTGCCGAATTTGGTAATCTTAGAACCACATGATGGGCAAGCAATCTTTTGTAATTCTCTTGTTTCTGCCATAAATTTAAGATTTAAATTGTTATTATTATATGATTACTTATTATAAAGTCTATGCATACTAATTGCTGAGTTACGGCGTGAAATAACGACCTTTAGTTCTTTTGCCTTTTTAGATATCTCTTCAACACTTGCAGATGAATCTATGGCAAAGCACAAATCATCTACGGCCACCTGCATAGCAGTCTCAGCTTCCGCTACTTCAGGGAAAGATTCTCTTGGACTACTATTGACAGCATCAACACACAGTTTTACTAATCTTCGAGCTTCAACATCAGATACCATTCTCATACTTTCTCTTAATCGCAAAACCAAAGATTCAATGTTTATTGATTCAACTTCTTGTTTTTTAAGAGATTTATTCGTTGCATCATTTGCAAGAACACTTGACAGTTGAAGCACCAAAAAGATTGCCAACAATACAGATTGTACAATAATAGCCCACGTATTAGTTTGCGGTTTAAAGTACATAAAAAGCAAACCTACTACTAATTCTATGATAAAATAAAAAAAGACGATGAGATATAGAGTAGAAGATTGTACCGACATTTTCTTGTTTGACAAGCAAAATAAAGGTGTTATCAGTATCATCAAGTAGGATACATGGATGAATCCATAACAAACCCAGTCCAAAGAGGTATGCTCTATTCCTCCAACTATAAAATAGAGGATATTAAACAAGGCTAAGAAAACAAGCCCTATAACCATTTTAAAAAATGCACTTTTCATCACCGTTACCTTTTTACATTCTACTTAAAACTTCTGCAACCTTATCATCATATTGCTGTTGACTAATAAGTCCTGAATCCAATAATTTCTTCATCTTTACCAACACATCAGCCGGGTCTTGTGCCATTGAAGAGTTTGTTGGTTGAGCCTGCGCTGCGCCAAAACGATTTCCACCACCAAAGCCCATTGGTTGTTGAAATTGCTGTGGTTGTGGTTGCGCAAAAGCTGTTGTAGCCATTGTAGCAAAAGCATTACCTGCAGCCATTCCCAAGCCCAAGCCTGCGCCTGCACTTGCGACTCCACCAGCACCTGGATTAACTGAAATATTTTCAATTATTTCCTGCTGAACAGCCATACCATATTTTGGATCTGCAGCATATTTAGCTGCATTTAAACGTTTTCGAAGCTTCATTCGTTCCTCAGAATCGACAACTTGGAGTGAATTAAAAGAAAAATTATGAATACGAATTCCAAATTCGTCTAATGCATTTTGTATTTTAGGAGTTACCTTTTCTGTAATATCATTAATATAAGGATACAAAGTATTTATAGATTCAGTGCGCGATATGTCAGAAACCATTTGAGCAACCAAGGCACCAATACGTTGTGTTATTTGAGCTTTAAAGAATTCTTTTAAATCTTCACTTGTAAATACACTGTTTCCACCCATCAATTTCTTATAACATTCAGCAGCAGCATTGTCATTCTCATCTATATCAAAATATATTTGAAAATCACCATTACCAATAACATCTGTAGGAACTCCATCACCATAATGATAATCCACACATTGTATGGGATCTTCTGTTCCCCATTTCATTGTTTGCATAGATGTTGTTACATGATAAACTTGACACGTAAAAGTTGACACTCCTCCAGAAAGCATATTACGAATACGTCCTAAGACAGGAATGTTATCTGTAGCAACAACATGTCGTCCCGAATGAAGAACACCATAGAGAATGCCATTTTTGATAAAAATAACTTGCTCATTTGGAGCCACTGTTATCACAGACCCCATATTGAAGTCTTGTCGAGGGTCAATATAAATAAGAGCATCAACGTCCAACTGACGCTGTATAAACTCGACGATGTTACGACTGCCACCTGCGAAGTTGGCATCATTCTCATTTCTATGAAATAATCCCATAATAATATAGATTTAATTACTTTTTATGTTTATACTTAAAGTCTTCTATTTCCTTACCAAGATCATCACGCTGAGTATTCAACTCTGATGCCTTGTTATTCAATTCTGATTCTGACTCTGGCTCCGTATTATCTTCCAACTCACGATTAGCTGCATCCGCTTTACGATCCAAATCCTTATATTTATCTTCCATGTCATCAAGCATCTTATCATCTTCGGCTTCTTGTTCTGCCAATTCTTGTTGATTCACCTCTTCATCCTCCCGTTGTTCTTTGGTTTCATCCTGCATCTCAGTTCCATCTTCATCCCAGCCATTGTCTGATTCTTCATTTTTTTCATTCTCTTCTTCAGATGTATCAGAAGCATTATCCTCAGCCCATCCATCAGAAGAGTCACTGTCCTTCTCACCCAAAGAATCAGAACCTTCCATAGAATCTTCTACAGGAGAGTCCGATGTATCAGCAATATCATCAGAAACGCCAGTTCTTTCCCAATTGTCTGTTTGACCAAAGAATTGATCAAAACTATCGCCACGACCATCTTGGTCAAAGATTTTATCAAATTCATCACTAGAATCATCTTGCTCTTGATCAAAGAGTTGATCAAATCCATCACCTCCAGGTTGGCCAAAGAATTGATCAAATCCATCTGGATCTGTACATGTATCACTATCGTCAAACTGATCAAATTCATCAGGTTCTATACCACAATCGTCAAATTGATCAAATCCATCAGGTTCTGTACATGTATCACAATCGTCAAATTCACACATAAGCTTATTTTTTAGTTAAAGATTCATATATTACTTTTGATGGTACATGCAAGAATGTATCATACTTAACATGCCTCCAAAAATACACTTTTACACAAGACAACAACTCTCTATTAAATGGTTCATCATTCAATTCCGACTTTATAAGACTACTTATCTTTGAAAGTACATTTTTAAGTTTTTCGACTTCTCTACATCCATTACCTACATATTTTTTAAATATGCGTCGAGCAACTTCCTTAGCCAACACCCTACGATTGTAATCACAGCTTGCTTGACAATATGGACACAATTTACATTCGGGATAAGGACGCAGTTTATCTGCTTTATCATTCCAGTAAGTTGAAAGTTGACGAATGCCATCATCAGACAGAGATATGCTAATATTATTATCCAGACGATAATCTGGTGTTATTATTTCCTCAGGCTCATCTAAGCGATTAAAAAATAAGAATGCTTCACCTGGTTTAAGTTTGGCTAATCGATTGAGTTGCAAATCACTCATACTTGTAGAATCTGCCAATATTTCCTTGTCTTGCTTTTCCACCAATCTAAAGGCAACTTTAATATCTGTCAAAGCAACTATATCTATACCCACCTTGCGTGGAGACTGGTCGGCAATTGCCATTCCAACTCCATAAGAACGTATTTCAGCAAGCATACGCTTGACCAAACCTTGCGCAACAGCAGCAGGATTTGCCGAACCTTCACCGCCAGAATTAGTATCAGCATCCAACAACACATGTGCCTCTTCCAACAATATAAAGTTGCGCAGTCCTCCTTCACCTATATAATTGGCATTAACATAAGATAAAATAGAAAGAAGTAATAAAGCTATTAGCAAAGCTTTCTGATCTGAATTCTCGATTGCCGCCAACTCGATGACTGTAGGTTTAGATAACAAATCATCTATTGGTATAGAGAAATAGTTATCAAACAAATTCACGAGGCTTTTCAATCGTACTACACCTGCACGACCAATATTCCTTGCATCTCCTGTGTAACCTATCTCTGCAAAGGTTTCTTGGAAGCATTTTACAAAATCTACAATATTAAATACACGCCCTTTATCCGCTACCGTATATGAGTCCAACCACTTAAAATCAGAATAACAATTATTGATTGCATCCTCAAAAATCTTGTCCAAAGGAGTCGACATAGATACACCTGCAGCAAAAGCAGTCTTCAATGTTGACTTGTAGGTTTCCAAACGTACATTCTTTGGGGGAACAAAAGGATTAAAAACAAAAGGCGATATAAAATTTTTACCTGGAGTAAAGACCTGTAAATCAGGAATACTTTGCACTAATGACCTATATTCATTTTTTGCAGGTTCTATAACTAAAAATGGTATATGATGCTTTTTCCAAAGACGATCTAACAATCCAACAGAAAAGGTTGTCTTTCCAGAGCCTGGTGTACCAACAATAAGCATATGCTTGGCCAAATCTTTAAGCGAAAGTCCAATAACATCATTTGTTGAAGCACGTAACTTTCCTAATTGCAAATCACCAGAATTAATCAGATTTTTGGAATAGGTACGACTATTTTTAGCAGCCTCATTCACATAATATCCAGCATTAATTCTGTCACTTCCTATTGGTAATCTAAAGAAAGATACTGCTTCCTCTGCCGTTATGACATAAGGGAAACGATAAAACGCAGGAGAAACAACCCCACTATTCCATAATGCTACTTTTCGTTCACGATTGCAAATAATATCATTTGCCACCCATGGCAAAGTGAAGATATTTTCTGTACTTGTACCAAATTCATTAGTGGCAAGAGATACAAAATTCAAATTAGGGCTTTGACCTTTAGTTGTACCCAATTGTCCTAAAGTCCTTGTCGCAATGCCAGCTATCTCGTCCTTATTAGCCCATACCAATATATTGTAGTTAAAAAGTGCTCTACTTTTATTATCGTTATAATAATGATAAACAGCAGCAATTCGATCGGCAGAAGAGATACTGACATTGCCAATTTGCCCATCATTAACTCCTCGATTAAGCATACTGATATTTTGGTTTACTTGACTCAGTTCAGCAAGTTCCTCCTGGCTATAATAAGTAGGCATTAATTGGAATGACACTGCACAATAAGGATATTCTATCAAAACATTTGCAATGCGATCTAATTCAGGATAATCAAAAGGTAAAGTGTCAAAAGCATAACAAGCTGGAAAATAAGAATTCTGTAAATCTTCGATACGCTCGTCTTTAACAATTGCTTTCATTTCATGGTTGACCATCAAATTAGAACATAATGAAGAATATTCGTCTAAGTCAACCTGTTCGAACTCATATTTTCCACTTTTAAGAGTTGCCTTCAAAATATTAGCAAAAGTGTTTTGTAAAGTTTTACTCTGTTGCTCGTCTTGATATATACACCTAACAGAACAATACAAATCAACACTTGCTTGATAAGGCTGATTTTCCACAGGCTTTGAAATCCATGAAATGTCAAAAGAGACATCAACAACCTTTTGCAACTGTACATATAAGTCCTTGTATTGTTGATAAACCTCTGTCAACATACCGACCATATCCCTACCAGCTTGTTCTATTGTCAATTGTTGTCCTTGCACAGAATCATTTTCCGAAAGAATCGAGATATGTGGAATACTTGTTATATGGAATACCGTAAGGCAAATATATTCACCACTATTAATTCTAATTGTACTTTCCATCATTATGAATTTTTAGAAATCAGTTCGTTTTTCAAGCATATTTTTGGGTATATATGCAGTAAACAGAGTTCCAACCCCTGAAATGACAACACCAACTCTAGTGTGCCCTTTGATTCTGCAGACAAAACCTTCCAAGCCTGCAAACTTGCCAGCAACTATCTTAACAACACAATTCATCTCAAAGTTCATATTGTCGTCTGCTATAAATAGTTTATTATCATCATTGACTTCATTCCATCTAATGAAGCTATTCATTTGTTGCTCAGGTATCACCAAAGGCTTGATACCATTTTTACCAATTTTCTTTCCTGTTTCATCCTTGTGGGGCACATAATAATGATGAAAGAAGTCAAGTTCGCCTTTCCCTACATAATGTTTCATTTCTGTCTCAGTGCTCTTAACAAACAGGAAATTGGGAATCAAGGACACTTGCTTGGTTTTGCGCTTGCCATTTAGGATACAGCATTTTTCTTTCATTGGCAAGAAGACCTCAATTCCTTTTGCCTCAAGAAAAAATTTAGCTTTCTGTTCTTGTCCATACGCTGCCCTCATCAAAAACCAAACCGCCTCTTCTACATTGTCTGTAGAAGAGGCGGCAGATATATTATTTAGAGTACTATGAGCACTCTGTTTTGGCATATAGTTGGGGGTCACCCCATTATGAATACTATGGGGAGACGTGGAGACTTTTGATACACCACTATTCAGAGAGTTTACTCCGTTATTTTGTCCTTTACACAAAGAGACAGACCTTTTATTAGGCATATAGATAGACTATTATAACATAAAAAAGAAAAAGCGGGGATCATGCCTAGTTACCCATTCTACAAACTGAGGTCCTGAGATTACCCATCATCGTTGAATGAGCAACCACAGACCCCACGCCGATATGAATTATATATACGAAGATATAATCATACAACGTGACATCTGCTAGTTGCCATGTTCTTGACGATGATTTGAAATTTCTCAGGTTTCAGTTTGTCATGAACTAGCGCGTAGCAAACGCCCTTCCAAATTTACATTGTCCCCATTCCCTTGCTGAATCCGACATTTTTAATGCATTCTTCAGCTATCGGCATGAGTACAATAGCAAAAGTACAACAAATATATATAACTTCAAAACTTTTTTTGTTTTTTTTTCAAACAAAGATAAAAAACATATAACTACACCGACGCTTTTCAATATTTATTTCCAACTTCACATCGTTCTGCAATTCTCAGAATCTGTTGCATGCATAGATATTAGATGACATACAAACATAATACTAACACACATACAAACAAAAAGGTGGGACAGGTCTCACGACCACCCCACCTTGAGAACAGAGTAAAATGTATAGGAAAAATACTGTTTACTTGTTTAGAGCTTGGAAATAATACCAAGCTTTGTTTCACGAATGAACTTAACGATATTCTGAATCTCAGGACCATCAGGTACCTGGTCAACAACCTGGTTGACAGCATCGAATACGCTTGTTTGTCCATGGAACACCAGACGATAAGCATTTGCTATGTGTGCAATCACCTTTTCGTCTACACCGTAGTTGCGAAGTACGGTACTGTTTACACCACCGTAGCGTACAGGGTTGTCGGTAGCTACGATGAATGGAGGCACATCCCTGCTAAAGCGAGTACCACTCTGAATCATAGCGGCATCGCCCACACGAGCGCCAGGGTTAGCGATAACGCCAGAAGAGAAGATGATGCGGTCGCCAATGATGCAGTCGCCAGCAATCTTTGTACCATAGCCAAAGACATTCATCTGACCAACCTTGGTGTCGTGAGAGATATGAACGCCCTCCATGAGGAAGTTACGGTCGCCGATGACAGTCTGACCATCAGAGAATGTAGCACGGTTGATAACAACATTCTCGCGAATGATATTCTCGTCGCCAATGATAAGCTGCGAAGCATCACCACGATAGTTGAAGTCTTGAGGCTCAGCACCAAGCACGGTATTCTGGAACACCTTGTTGCCCTTGCCCAAGCGAGTGCCGTTCATTATGCTAACGTAAGGATAGATGATACAGTTGTCGCCTATCACAACGTCGTCTTCGATATATGCGAAAGGATAAATAGTAACATTGTTACCAATCTTCGCCTTTGGGCTTACACAAGCCTTGTCACTAATATTGCTCATAATGTGATTGTTTTATTATTTCGTACCACCTCCAAGAGCAGAGTATAGACTAACTACAGCCTGCATCTTATAGAAGTCGTCGGTGACCTTAGAAATTTGGGCATTGAGAAGGTTTGCCTGAGCGCTGATAACCTCGAGGTATGTTGTACCGCTGCTCATATAGAGCTGACGAGTATCTTCAACATTCTTTGTATAGAGGTCGATGTTCTTTGCATCATACTCAGACTTCTCAGAATAAGTGTTGTAGCTTACGAGAGCGTTGCCAACCTCATTACCTGCCTTGAACACAGCATTCTGCCAGCTATTGAAAGCCTGCTCCTGCTGAGCCTTTGCAACCTTCAAGCCTGCGATAAGCTGACCATTAGCAAAGATAGGCTGAGTAAGGCTACCAACAGCAGATAGCAACCACTTACCAGGATTAACGATGCCAGCACCTGCACTATTAGTATATGTGGCAGCACCAGAAATCTTGATGCTTGGATAGAAGCGGCTACGGGCAGTCTGCACATCGTGGAAGCAAGCAGCGAGCTTCATTTCTGCAGCATGGACATCAGGACGATTGTTCAAAAGCTGAATGCCAACACCTGTGCTAAACTCAGTAGGCAACTGCTGAGCATCTATAGTAGAACGCTTAATCTGCTGACCTGGCTGATTAAGGAGAAGGCAGAGAGAATTCTCTGTTTCACGAATCTGACGATTCATATCAGCAGCCTGCGATTTAACAGAATAGTAGCTTGCTTCAGCGCTCTGAACACTTGTAGAGCGTGCGCGACCATACTGCATCTGCAGAGCCATCATATCCCAAGTCTCCTTTGTTATCTTCTCCATCTCGTCGAGGATTTCCTTCTGGCGGTCGAGCATCAAGAGAGTATAGTATAGGTTTGCTACACCAGTAACAATCTGACTCTTCACTGCCATCTGATAATCCCTTGTAGCGAGGAGCTGCATCTGAGCATTACGCTTTACAGAAAGCAGATTGCCGAAGAGGTCGACACTCCAGCTTGCAGCCACTGGCAACTGATAAGTCTTAGAAGTCTTGGCGCCATCCCATGACGAGAGAGTACCCTGAGGGTTGATAGCAACAGAAGGCAAGAACGCAAGTTTAGATATCAAGAGTGTAGACTCTATCATCTTAACATTGAGAGCCGCATTCTGCAAGTCAACATTCTTTTCCAAAGCCTGCTGGATAAGAGCCTGAAGCTGAGGGTCGGTGAAGACGCTCTGCCAAGGCAGATTACCGAAGCTTGTGGTGTCGTTGACAGCAAGAGTGTCTGTATTAGATACAGCATCGCGGATGATGCCCTTAGTATCTATATTGTCAGGACGCTCATACTTATTGTAGAGTCCGCAGCTGCTCATCAAAGCAGCTGCCGACAATAGTGTTATTATTTGTTTCTTGTTCATGGTGTTCAAACTATTTCTTTCCGATAGGATGTGTATACTGCAACAACTCTGTATCTACCTGTGCGTTGTCATCATCAAACTCTATAGGCTTAACCTTCTCCTGTAGCCACTGGAATACAGCGAACAAAGCAGGCACGATGAAGAGCTGACAGAGAGTACCGATGAGCATACCGCCTACGGCAGCAGCACCAAGAGTCTGGTTACCATTCTTACCTACACCAGATGCAAACATCAATGGCAACAAACCGATGATCATAGCCAAAGAAGTCATCAAGATAGGACGCAGACGAGCACCTGCACCAAGGATGGCAGAATAGCGTATCGCCATACCCGTTCTACGACGCTCAAGGGCAAACTGTACGATAAGGATGGCATTCTTTGCCAACAAACCGATAAGCATGATGAGCGCAATCTGCATGTAGATGTCGTTAGAGTGACCGAAGAGGTTGGTGAAGATAAACGCTCCAGCCAAACCGAATGGTATTGAGAGGATAACCGCCAACGGAAGGATGTAGCTCTCATACTGTGCCGACAAAATCAAGTATACGAATACCAAACAGAGGGCGAAGATGATAGCTGTAGAGTCGCTTGACTCCTGCTCCGAACGTGTCATACCAGAATAATCGAGACCATAACCGGTAGGAAGCACCTGTGCTGCAACTTCCTCAACAGCCTGAAGAGCCTGACCTGAAGAATAGCCTGTTGCTGCAGTAGCATTGACATTGATACAGGTGAAGAGGTTGAAACGGTTGACGTTAGATGGACCATATACACGGCGCAAAGAGCAATACTCGCTGATAGGAGCCATGCCCGCAGGGGTGCGCACATATATATTGGTAAGAGTTGCTGGGTTCTTACGGCTGTCTACAGTTCCCTGAATCATTACACGGTAGAGCTTACCGTATGAGTTGAAGTTGGAAGCATAAAGACCACCATAATATCCCTGAAGTGTAGACAATACTGTCTGAGGGCTGATGCCATTCTGCTTACACTTAGCAACATCAACATCCACCATATACTGAGGATAGTTAGGGTTGTAAGAAGTCATAGCAGTAGCAATCTCAGGACGCTTGTTAAGCTCTGCAAGATAGTTCTTAGTAATCTCGAAGAACTTGTTAAGGTCGCCACCAGTCTTATCCTGCATAGAGAATGTGATACCGTTGGTAGCACCGAAACCGCTAATCATAGGTGGTGCGAACGCCAAGATCTGAGCATCCTTGATTTCGGCAGTCTGCTTATAGATCATACCGAGCACCGATTTATACGACATAGGGTTGACGAAGAATCGCATGATACCATCGCCCTGCCACAAACCAGAGAGGTTGTAGAAGAAACCAGCTGGACGCTCTTCGAACGACTTAAGCTTAACGATGAAGGTAGCCTGGTCGGAACCCTGACCAGCGATAAAGTTGTAACCAAGCAACTGCTCACGGTTCTTAATCGCAGGGTTGTCAGCAAGCATCTTGTCAATTTGGTCGATGACAACCTTTGTACGCTCTTGGCTTGTACCAGGAGCCATAGAAACAGTACAGAAGATAACACCTGTATCCTCATCAGGCACAAGACCAGTCTTGGTGGTAGCCATAGTTACACACATAGCGAGGATACCCACAGCTACAGCAACACCTGCAAGAATACGATGATGGATGACATTAGCCACACCCTTCTTATATTTCTCGAGAATCTTCTCATACTGATAGTTGAAACCTTCATGGAAACGATCTATCACAGACATCTTCTTCTCGTGCTCACCATCGTGAGGCTTAAGGAAGATGGCACAAAGAGCTGGTGAAAGAGTCAACGCATTGACAGCTGAGATAAGAATTGACACAGCCATGGTAACACCAAACTCACGATAGAACACACCGCTGGTACCACCCATAAATGATACAGGCACGAACACGGCAGCCATAACCAAGGTGATAGAGATGATGGCACCAGTAATCTCGTTCATGGCATCGATAGATGCGGTAAGAGCCGACTTATATCCCTGGTCGAGTTTAGCATGCACAGCCTCAACAACCACGATGGCATCGTCGACCACAATGGCAATAGCCAGCAGCAAGGCTGAAAGTACCAGCAAGTTGATAGAGAAGCCGAATATCCAGAGGAAGAGGAAGGTACCGAGCAACGCTACTGGTACGGCAATCATAGGGATGAGAGTAGAACGGAAGTCCTGCAAGAAGATGTAAACCACAGCGAACACCAACAACATAGTGATGATGAGGGTGAAGATAACCTCCTCCATAGATGCGAAGAGGAAGTCGGTAACGTCGTAGTTCAACTTATATTCTACGCCTGGAGGGAACGACTTAGCCTGCTTTTCAAGCTCAGCCTTAACGTCCTTAGCAATCTGTGTAGCGTTAGAACCAGCAATCTGCTGTACCATACCCATTACAGAAGGACGACCGTTGTTCTTCATACCTACGCTATACATCAAACCACCAAGTTCAACCTTGGCAACGTCTTTCAAACGTAGAGTCTGACCATTAGCATCGCTGCGAATGATGATATCGCCATACTCCTCAGCAGTCTTCAGACGACCCTTATAGCGCATGGTATATTCGTATGCCATATCGCTCTGCTCACCAAACTTACCAGGAGCAGCCTCGATATTCTGCTCAGCCAAAGCTGCGCTTACGTCAGAAGGGATGAGGTTGTACTGCTTCATCTTATCAGGCTGAAGCCATATACGCATAGAATATGTCTTCATACCAGGCGATTGCACAGCACCCACACCGCTAACACGCTTCAATGCAGGAACTACGTTGATATCGTTGTAGTTGGTAAGGAATTCGTCATCATATCGTCCGTCCTCTGTAGTAAGAGTATACATGATAACGTTAGAAGTCTGCTGCTTGTTTACAGTCACACCAACTCGAGTTACTTCGGCAGGAAGCAAAGCTTGAGCCTGAGAAACACGGTTCTGAACGTTTACGGCAGCCATATCAGGGTCGGAACCCTGCTTAAAGTATACGGTGATAGAAGCCGAACCATCGTTGGTGGCCTGAGAAGTCATGTATGTCATGTTCTCCACACCGTTGATACTCTCCTCAAGAGGAGTGATCACGGAGTTGAGCACAGTCTGTGCATCAGCACCGGTATATGTTGTGCGCACCGAAATGGTAGGAGGAGCCACATCAGGATACTGCTCAATAGGGAGCGAGATGATACCGATGGTACCTAACAGTACGAAGAAGATGGAAACCACCGTCGAAAGTACTGGGCGCTTTATGAAGTTTGTAAATGTCATTTGATTTATTATTATATGGTTAGGATTGAAGATGCAAGAGCTTTAAACACTAAATCATTTTGATTCTTCACTCTTCCCTCTTCACTCTTCACTAATTATTTCTTGCCCATAGCCTCAGCAAATCCCTTTGCCGAGCCCTGCTTTTCTGCGAGCTTAGCAGCATCCTCAATCTTCTTGAGATACTGAGCCTCAGAGATAGGCTTGATTTCCTTGCCGTCGGTAAGCGATGTGATACCCTTGGAAACGTAGCGGTCGCCAACCTTCAAACCTGCAGTAACGATGTATGTCTTACCATCATCCTGTGGGTTAACCTGGATTTCGGTATACTTCACCTTGTTGTCCTTGCCTACTACGTAAACAAACTTCTTGTTCTGAACCTCAGAGGTAGCTTCCTGAGGAATAATGATTGAGTTGCTTGCCAAAGTAGGGATTACAATCTGACCAGAACCACCGCTGCGGAGAGTATGCTCTGGGTTAGCGAAGTGTGCGATGAGCGAAACAGAACCTGTAGAAGCATCGATAACACCACTTGCCTTAACAACCTTTCCTGGGTGGTTGTAGATGCTGCCATCAGCCAACTGGAGCTTGATTTCAGGGAATGCAGAGAGAGCACCCTTCATACCACCAGCGTTCTTGGTAAGAGAAATCATATCCTTCTCTGTGAGCGAGAAGTATACCTCCATAGTAGAAATATCAGAAACTGTGGTCAAAGGCTCCTGGCTTGAAGCACTAACCAAAGCACCAACCTTGTAAGGCAAAGAACCGATAACACCAGCTGCAGGGCTCTTTACATAGCAATAGCTCAAAGCCTCTTCGGCTGAAGCAAGAGCAGCCTGAGCCTGAGCGAGAGATGCCTTTGCAGTAGAATAATTGTTCTCTGAAGTAGAGAGCTCGAACTGACCAATAACCTTATTATTATATAGCTGCTTAGAGTTCTCGTATGTAAGCTTAGAAGTTGCGAGCTGTGCCTTAGCTGTATTTACCGCAGCCTTAGCCTGGCGAACTTGTGCCTGATAAGTTTCGTTGTCGATAACAAAAAGAAGTTGACCAACGCCTACGGTCTGACCTTCCTGTACACAAACTTTAGTGATAAAACCAGATACCTTTGGACGAATCTGAACATCCTGGATACCCTTGATAGTTGCAGGATAAGTGGTCTGCAACTCTGTTCCCTGAGCCTCAACGGTTCTAACTGCATACTCGTTGTCTGCAAAGTTTGGCTTGCCGCCACCCGATTTGCTTCCACACGATGCGAGCACTGCGCCGAGAGCCGCAATCATTAACATCTTTGTTGTTTTCATACCTAATTGTTATAATTATATTAATATTTTCGAATCTTTCCTCTTTATAGATATCGACATATAAACACGACAAACCACAATGAACAATCATAGCCCATGTGTCGTAGTATATATATTAATAAGGTGTAAATAGTTGACTCTTTTCCTATACTTCAGCTATAGTCTAAAGACTATTATCGCTTTTGTGGGTGCAAAGATAACAACTATAGCGGAAAACTAACACAATTCAGTTAGTTTTTTAACAAAGATTACGAGTAGTTACAAAACTATATAAAAGATAAAAACAAATAATTGGCAAACTTGTAGCGAAAAGACAAAAAGAACTATAAATATGAATAATCGTATATATAGTCAACTATATATTAAATTATATTTGACTGCAATCATATTGACATTTGAGAGAAAGCAAAAATAGATTTGCCAGAAAGCATAGATACATTTGATAGAAAGCATAGAATGGCTGAAGCATAACTTCGATAGCGAACAAAGTCTGCTAAATCATTGAATGAAAGCAGCTTACCGAACCACTCCACACATAATCATCAATTTATGCAAAAAGTGTGATTTTTCATGGCAATTATTAAGAAAATACGCTACAAACAAAAGCAAAAGCAAAAGAGATGAGACTTATGCAAGTCCCATCTCTTTTGCTTTATCCATTAATAACTTCATCAAAGGTTCGCGCTCATTCTCAACCACATTGTCGAGAACAGCATCTTTTAGAGTTTTCTTCAACTCGCCAACTTCCTTAGAAGGCTTGAGGTTGAACATCTCCATTATCTCGTTGCCATCTATGCATGGCTGCAACAAGCGCTTGTAGTCACGCTCTTTGAGGTCGGCAAGCTTTTCACGAACAATGCGAAAATTATCCAAGAAGCGCTGTTTGCGCAAGCTATTCTTGCTGGTAATATCGGCTTCGCAAAGAGTCATAAGGTCGTCGATGTCGTCGCCAGCATCATTCATTAGTCGGCGCACAGCACTATCCGTAACCTCTTCGTCGGAAATAACGATAGGACGCATGTGGAGGTCGACCATCTTTTGCACATACTTCATCTTTGCATCCATCGGGAGCTTCAGCCTGCGGAATATCTCAGGCACCATCTTCGCACCTAAATAATTATGGTTGTGGAATGTCCATCCGATGGCAGGCTCCCAACGTTTGCTGCGTGGTTTGCCAATATCGTGGAGCAGAGCAGCCCAACGAAGCCACAGATTGTCGCTATGCTTGCAAACATTCTCAAGCACCTCGAGGGTGTGAAGATAGTTGTTTTTGTGTGCTCGTCCGTTGCGTTCTTCAACGATGTCGAGTTTTACAAGCTCAGGCAAAATAAGGTCGAGCAGTCCCGACTCTCTGAGATAATAGAAGCCCTTGCTTGGGTGAGCAGAAAGCATTATCTTGTTTAATTCTTCCTGTATGCGCTCTCCGCTGATAATCTTTAGCCGATGAGCATTTCTGCCCAATGCCTCGTAGGTTTCGGGCTCAATAGTGAAATTGAGCTGAGTGGCAAAACGCACACAACGAAGCATACGCAAAGGGTCGTCGGAGAAAGTGATGTCTGGATCGAGCGGAGTTGCTATGATGCCATCTTCCATATCGTAGACACCATCAAAGGGGTCTACCAATTCACCGAATCTATCTCCATTCAAGCATACGGCAAGAGCGTTGATAGTGAAGTCGCGACGGTTTTGGTCGTCTTCCAAAGTTCCGTCTTCAACGATAGGCTTGCGCGAGTCGTGAGTGTAGCTTTCCTTTCGTGCACCCACAAATTCCACCTCCGTGTCTTTATATTTAACTTGTGCTGTACCGAAATTCTTAAATACAGAAATATGAGCCTTCTTGCCAAGAATACCTTTTAGGGCTGTTGCCACCTGAATTCCACTTCCCACTACCACTACGTCGATATCGTTGGAAGGGCGCTCAAGGAATAGGTCGCGAACATATCCACCTACTACATAGCATTCCAAACCAAGCGAGTCAGCGGCTTGTGAAATCTTATGGAAAATATCTTTATCAAGGAGTTCTGCCAATTGGGCATTAGTAAGGTTTCTCATTATCAAAATACTTTTGGAGGTGCAAAATTACATAAAAATCTGCAAGTAATAATATATAATTGGTCAAAATTGCTCTTTGATGATGGCATTTATCATTTTTTTTGCTAACTTTGCCACAATATGAAAACAAACATTGCTATTGTGGCTATGGCTTTGCTCACGTTGGCAAGCTGTGGCAATAAGGAAGAAGACAAGGCGCAGTCGCTATATTCCGAGATAGAAAACCTATATCAGGCAGGCAACTATCAGGCTGCCCTCGACTCTATAAAGGTGTTGAGAGAAAAATACCCTAAGGCTATAGAGTTGAGAAAGAAGTCGCTAACTCTGTGGCAAGATGCAAACATCAAGCTTGCACAGCAAGACATCGCCGTTACCGACTCTGCATTGCAGGTGGTGATAGCACAAATGAATGCTGCTACAGATATTGCCACACGCAACCAGCTGAGACTAAAGCGCGACTCGCTGCAAGTGAGATACGACACACAATGTGCCGTAGTGAGAGCCGTGCGCATGAAGCAGAAATGAAAAATTCGCCTTCGGCGTGCCATATCTCAATTATAATCACTAACTTTGCACCCACATTATGGAAAATAAAGATACAGAACAGCAGTTTAAGGATGTTATGGCAGAATGCCGTAGCCTGTTTGCCAAGAAACTCCACGACTATGGAGCTTCGTGGCGAATACTTAGACCATCGTCGCTTACCGACCAGCTATTCATCAAAGCAAAACGCATTCGCTCTTTGGAGATAAAGCAGGTGTCGCTGGTGGGCGAAGGCATACGCCCTGAATTCATAGCTCTTATCAACTATGGTATAGTGGGCTTGATACAGATAGAAAAGGGATTTGCCGACCAGGTGGACATCACTCCTGAGGATGCCTTGGCAATGTATGACGAAAAGGCTAAAGAGGCTCTCGACTTGATGATAAAGAAAAACCACGACTACGACGAGGCTTGGCGCGATATGCGTGTATCGTCGTATACTGATTTCATTCTTACCAAGATACAGAGAGTGAAGGAGATTGAGGACATCAACGGACAAACTCTCGTATCAGAAGGCATTGATTCCAACTATATGGACATCATAAACTATTCTGTGTTTGGAGCTATAAAGACTAAGGAGAGCTAACATAGGGATGCTTGCAATATTGGTAAATATATGTAGGGCTATTCTTGGCTTGACCTTCATATTCTCAGGATATGTAAAGGCTACAGACCCTTTAGGTTCTCAATACAAGATACATGATTATCTTGAGGCTTTAGGGTTGGCGAGCATTGTACCCGACTGGCTCACGCTCATCATGGCTATAGGACTGGCGGCAGTAGAGTTTTCGTTGGGTATATTTACTCTCTTCGCTATGCGCCGGCATGCAACATCGAAACTGATGTTGGCTTTCATGGCAATGATGACAGCCGTCACAGTTTGGATAGCTATAGCAAATCCTGTATCCGACTGCGGATGCTTCGGCGATGCGATAATACTTACGAACGTAGAGACGCTCATCAAGAACATTGTGCTTTTGGCTTGTTCGGTGATGATATTCATATATCCGCAGAAGATGGTGCGATTCATATCGCGCCCTGCTCAATGGATAGCCATTAACTATACAGTACTGTTTAGTATCGTCTCGTCAATACTGAGTCTGTATCTGCTTCCACCTTTCGACTTCCGACCTTATTATATAGGTGCCGACATAGTGAAAGGAATGGAAATACCGGAAGGAGCTGAGCAACCGGAGTTTGAGACAACATTCGTGTTGGAGAAAGATGGCAAGAAGCAAACCTTCACCATCGACAACTATCCCGACTCTACTTGGACATTCGTTGACTCGAAGACGGTTCAGACAAAGCAAGGCTATGTGCCACCTATCCATGATTTCAACATGGAAGATGCCGAGGGCAACGACCTAACGGCAGACATCCTTGGGCATAAAGGATATACATTCCTGCTGATATCGCCACATCTGGAAAATGCCGACGACTCTAACTTCGGCGAGATTGACCAGATATACGAGTATGCAAAGGAAAACGACATTCCATTCTATTGCCTGACAGCAAGTACAGACAAGGGACGTCAACATTGGCAAGACATAACAGGTGCGGAATATCCGTTCCTTACTACCGACGAGACAACGCTGAAGACTATCGTGCGCAGCAATCCAGGACTGCTGATGCTGAAAGGTTCGAAGATTGTGGGTAAATGGAGTCACAACAACTTGCCCGACGTAGGACAGCCTGGAGTGACACTCGCAAAACTGGAAAAGCAGAATGCCAACCAGAAGTCGGCACCACGAAAAGCGTTCATCGTGATATTGTGGTTTATATTGCCACTATCCATTCTCACCCTTGCCGACCGCACATGGGCATGGTCGAAATGGCTAAAGAAGAAAGAGAATTCAACTATCATATTCAATTTATTTAAACGCAAAAAGAAAATGAGAAAGAAAATTGTAGCAGGTAACTGGAAAATGAACATGAACCTGCAGGACGGTGTAGCTCTCGCTAAGGAAATCAACGAGGCTTTGGTTGCAGACAAGCCAAACTGTGACGTTGTAATCTGCACTCCTTTCATCCACTTGGCTTCAGTAGCTCAGGTTTTGGATTCTGAGGTTGTAGGTCTTGGTGCAGAGAACTGCGCAGACAAGGCTAAGGGTGCTTACACCGGCGAAGTTTCAGCAGAAATGGTAAAGAGCACAGGTGCTCAGTATGTAATCCTCGGTCACTCAGAGCGTCGTCAGTACTATGGCGAGACTGCTGAGATCTTGAAGGAGAAGGTAGAGTTGGCTTTGGCTAACGGTTTGAAGGTTATCTTCTGCTGCGGTGAGACTCTCGAGGAGCGTGAGGCTGAGAAGCAGAACGAGGTTGTTAAGGCTGAGTTGGAAGGTTCAGTATTCCACTTGAGCGCTGACGCTTGGAAGAACATCATCCTTGCTTACGAGCCAATCTGGGCTATCGGTACAGGTAAGACTGCTACTTCTGACCAGGCAGAGGAGATGTTGGCATACATCCGCTCTATCGTAGCAGAGAAGTATGGCAACGAGGCTGCTGAGGAGACATCTATCCTCTATGGTGGTAGCTGCAAGGCTAGCAACGCACCTGAGCTCTTCGCTAAGCCAAACATCGACGGTGGCTTGATCGGTGGTGCTTCTTTGAAGGCTGCTGATTTCAAGGGTATCATCGACGCTTGGAAGAAGTAATTTCCTATAAAAACACAGTTGGTGGAGCAAGCCTGTGGCAATGGTCATAGGGTTTGCTCCCCGACTCTTTTTAATTTAATCCATATCATCATGCAAAATCTCGAACATCGACTTTTCAACAAAACTAAGCTACTACTCGTTATGCTGATAATGAGTTGCACTACTGTTATGGCTCAGACCTTTACCGACCATGTACGCAAAGACGGAAATGGCAAGGCTACTGTAACCATCACTCAAAGCGCCGATGTAGAGAAACTCGTTAATAGCCGTCCGGCTCTTACCGAGAAACAAAAGATTGCCGAACAGCAAGCCGAAACAGCAAAAGCCGCTAAGGAAGCTAAAGAACGCGAAAAGGCAAAAGAGATTATCAACAACCGACCACAACATAATGGCGGAACTCATGCATCGACATCAACAAATAATGATGCTGACGACAACGACATGAATATACCTACCGTAGATATGCGTAAAAAGATGATACGCAACGGATATAAGGTAACAGGCTACCGCGTGCAAGCTTTTGCAGGTCGTAATTCCAAGGCCGACCGCATAAAGGCAGAAAGCGTTGGTAATGCCATAAAGATGAAATACCCAGACCAGCCTGTATACGTACACTTCTATTCTCCAAGATGGATTTGCCGTGTGGGCAACTATCGCACATACGAAGAGGCAGCAAAGATGCTTAAGCTCGTGAAAGGTATGGGCTATTCAGCAGCAACAATTGTAAAAGGACAGATAACAGTTAAAGGTGGACAATAAGGCTACATAATCTTTTATTTATAGTCTTTATAATGGGAACAAGCATTCCCCCACTCCATCTTATCAACATATATAAACAGAAATAGACAAGTGAATCCAGAAACAGAATTTCGTGACGGCTTAGATACTTTAGCCAGTCACTACCACGACATATTGTCACTTCTTGGTGAAGACCCTGAGCGTGAAGGATTAGTAAAGACTCCTATGCGTGTAGCAAAGGCCATGCAGATGCTCACCCGTGGATATTTCCAAGATCCACACAAGGTTCTCACCGACGCTTTGTTCAAAGAAGACTACAACCAGATGGTTATAGTAAAGGATATAGATGTTTTCTCGCTTTGCGAACACCACATGTTGCCTTTCTATGGCAAAGCTCATGTGGCCTATATTCCAAATGGCTACATCACAGGCTTGAGCAAGATTGCCCGCGTGGTGGATATCTATAGCCATCGTCTGCAGGTGCAGGAACGACTCACACAGCAGATTAAGGAGTGCATACAGGAAACTCTAAATCCGCAGGGTGTGATGGTGGTTATCGAAGCTAAGCACATGTGTATGCAGATGAGAGGGGTAGAGAAGCAAAACTCTGTTACCGTAACGAGCGACTTCTGTGGAGTGTTCGACGACCTCAACACTCGTCAGGAGTTTATGAACCTTATAAAGAGTAAGTCTTCTATCTAAGTATACTCACTCATCATAAATATTACACCTTATTATATATATATGAAGTTCATATCTTGGAATGTCAATGGACTAAGGGCTTGCGTAGGCAAAGATTTCGAGAAGTCGTTTGCTGAACTTGATGCTGATTTCTTCTGCTTGCAAGAGACGAAGATGCAGCATGGACAGCTCGACCTTAACTTCCCTGGCTATCATTCTTATTGGAACTATGCCGAAAAGAAAGGATATTCGGGCACAGCAATATATACCAAGCACGAGCCCCTAAGCGTGACTTATGGCATAGGCATAGATGAGCACGACCACGAAGGAAGAGTGATAACTCTTGAGATGCCTAACTTCTATCTCGTAACGGTATATACTCCAAACTCGCAAGATGGTTTGCGTCGTTTGGACTATCGCATGCAATGGGAGGCAGACTTCATGGCTTATCTTAAGAAGCTTGACGAAAAGAAACCTGTTATAGTTTGTGGTGACCTCAACGTGGCTCACGAAGAGATAGACATCAAGAATCCGAAGACAAACCGCAAGAATGCAGGCTTCACAGACGAAGAACGCGAGAAGTTTACTACCCTATTGAATGCCGGCTTCACCGATACTTTCAGATATTTGCATCCAGAGCAGGTAACATATAGTTGGTGGTCGTATCGCTTCAAAGCTCGTGAGAAGAACGCTGGTTGGCGTATCGACTACTTCCTCGTATCCAACCGCCTACGCGATATGATTGAAAAGGCTGATATCCATACCGAGATATTTGGCTCTGACCATTGCCCGGTAGAGTTGGTTGTGAAGAGTGAAGAGTGAAGAACGAAGAGTGAAGAATCTTAGTGAAGAATAAATAATATAGTATAAAGAATTAGGGGTGAAGAGTGAAGATTTTAAGACTTCACTCTTCACTTTTAGTTAATGCTAGTTAAAGAGTTGCTTAATAGCCGTTTTTTTTGTTACTTTGCAAAGAATTTGGCATATTATATACTGTTTTGACCATGGTAAAGAAACAAAATAAGACCGGCAAACGTTCAGGTTTGCAGGCAGTAACGTTGTGTATAAGTACCGCCATGGTACTTGTATTATTAGGCTTAGTGGTATTCACTACATTGGCAGGCCACAACCTATCATCGCATGTTAAGGAAAACCTTGTTGTCACATTGATGCTGGAACAAGATATGAGTTCGTCGGAAGGACAACACATGTGTTTGTCTGTAAAGCAACGCCCATATATCAAAACCATCAACTTTATTAGCAAAGAACAAGCTCTAAAGGAAGCAACAAAGACTATGGGTGCCGACCCTTCGGAGTTTACAGATGGTATAAATCCTTTCTTTTCATCTATAGAGATTACTCTCAAAGGCGACTATGCCAATACAGACTCGCTGAAATGGATAGAAAAAGAACTGAAGAAATATCCTCGTGTGAGCGAGATAACATATCAGAAAGACTTGATTGAAGCCGTTAACCGTAACCTTACAAAGATAGGTATGGTGCTATTGGCATTGGCTTTGCTCTTGACTTTCGTATCGTTCGCTCTCATCAACAACACCGTGCGCTTGGGTATCTTTGCTCGAAGATTCTCAATACACACAATGAAACTCGTTGGTGCTTCATGGGGATTTATCCGCCGACCTTTCCTTCGTCGTGCTATGACTATAGGACTGGTGGCATCTATCATCGCTATTGCAGCATTGGGAGGAATGCTCTATGCACTAATGTGCTATGAGCCAGATATCCTAACAATTGTTACATGGCGCGAGATGGCTATCACAGCAGCATCGGTAGTAGTGTTTGGTGTGGTGATAACAGCAATATGCGCTAATATCTCTGTCACAAGATTCCTTAAGATGAAGGCAGGCGAACTTTACAAGATATAAAGCACAGGTAGCGAAAAGGGATAAAGATTACACATTATTATATATATAGGAATAAAAAACATAGAATATGGAAGATATAAACAAAGAGATTGCTGGTAATGCTATGGAACAGCATGAAGCAACAATACAGCATGAAGCGACTGCACAGCAGAATGCTACTGTATCAGATAAAAAGAATTATGCTTTCGGCAAGATGAACTTCATTCTTATGGCTGTAAGCATGCTAATAGTTATCATTGGTTTTATACTGATGAGCGGTGCAAGCTCTGATGAGACAGCATTCAATGAAGATATCTTCAGCCCAATGCGAATCAAGGTTGCTCCTGTGGTTTGCTTCATAGGTTTTGTATCTATGATTTATGCTATTGTTCACAAGACTAAAGACAATAAGGAGGAGCAGGCATAATGGATTGGTTACAAGCACTTATTCTCGGAGCTATACAGGGTTTGACAGAATATCTACCGGTTAGTAGTAGTGGTCACCTCACCATAGGCTCTTACCTTTTTGGAGTAAATCCCGACGACAATCTCACCTTTACAGTTGCTGTGCATGTGGCAACAGTATTGAGCACATTGGTTATATTGTGGAAAGAGGTGGCATGGATATTCAAAGGACTCTTTAAATGCCAGATGAACGAAGAGACTCGCTATGTACTTAACATCGTAGTCTCAATGATTCCTATCGGTATAGTAGGTGTATTCTTCAAAGACTACGTAGAAGACATCTTCGGTTCTGGTCTTGCTATCGTTGGAGCAATGCTCTTGGTAACAGCCTGCTTGTTGGCATTCTCTTACTTTGCACGCCCACGTCAGAAGGAAAAGATTTCTATGCGTGATGCCTTCATCATCGGTTTGGCTCAAGCATGCGCAGTAATGCCAGGTCTTTCTCGCTCAGGTAGTACCATCGCTACAGGACTCTTGCTTGGCAACAAGAAAGAGAGCCTTGCCCAGTTCTCGTTCCTTATGGTGATACCTCCAATCCTTGGAGAAGCTCTGCTCGACATAGTAAAAGCTATGAAGCATGGTGTAGAAGCTACTGCAGGCGATATTTCTATGCTTGCATTAACAGTTGGCTTCATCTCTGCTTTCGTCTTCGGATGCTTGGCTTGCAAGTGGATGATAAACATCGTGAAGAAAGGTAAGCTTATCTACTTCGCTATCTATTGCGCCATAGTAGGTGCTACAACATTGATTTGCTCAATTATCTAACCCCTCAACTGAATGAAGGATTTCATAAAAGGAGAAATATTGGCTATCGACAAGCCATATCACATGTCGAGCTTCGGAGCCTTGGCTCATGTAAGATATCTGATGTCTAAGAGATTGGGCAAAAAGGTGAAGATTGGTCATGCTGGCACCCTCGATCCTTTGGCTACAGGAGTGTTGGTGTTGTGTACTGGTAAGACCACAAAACTCATCGACCAACTGCAGCAACATACCAAGGAGTATATAGCAACTATGCAACTTGGTGCTACTACCGACAGCTACGACCGTGAGCATACAGTAAACCACACCTACCCTACCAAGCATATCACTCGTGAGCTGATAGACAGCACTATACCACAGTTCATTGGCGATGTGCAGCAGGTGCCACCAACATACAGTGCGGTAAAGGTGAATGGCGACAGAGCTTATGCTTTGCGCCGTCAGGGCGACAGCGTAGAGCTAAAGCCAAAGACTGTGCGCATTGATGAGATAGAAGTTTTGGACTTCAATCCAGAAGATATGACAATGGCTATACGTGTGGTTTGTGGCAAAGGTACATACATCCGCGCCATAGCACGCGACCTTGGCAGAGCGTTGAAGAGTGGAGCTTATCTAACTTCATTGCGTCGCACAAGAGTTGGCGAAGTTAAAGTAGAAGAATGTGTAGACTTCGACCACTTCTCTGAGTGGCTCGAAAAACAATTAGAAACAGAATAGAAACAATAATATAATGAAACTATCACAATTCAAGTTTAAGTTGCCTGAGGAACAGATAGCCCTCTATCCTCATGGTTTCATTCGTGAATTCGAAAACGAAAAAGGAGAAAAGGAACAGTTCCGTATTGTACGCCGTGATGAGGCACGCCTTATGGTTCTCCACCGTAAGTCTGGAAAGATTGATATGTATCAGAAAGATGAAAACGGCAAGGAGATTGAGGGTAAGTTCATCGAATTTCGTAATATCATAGACTATTTCGACGAAGGTGATGTTTTTATTCTCAACGACACTAAGGTATTCCCTGCTCGCCTCTATGGCACAAAGGAGAAGACAGATGCCAAGATTGAGGTATTCTTGCTTCGTGAACTAAACCGCGAGATGCGCCTTTGGGATGTTCTCGTAGAACCTGCAAGAAAGATTCGTATTGGCAACAAGTTGTTCTTTGATGAGACTGGCACTATGGTTGCCGAAGTTATCGACAACACAACAAGCCGCGGTCGTACTCTTCGTTTCCTTTACGACTGTCCTCACGATGAATTCAAGCAAGAGCTCTTTGCCCTCGGCGAAGCTCCTCTGCCTCGTTATGTCATCGACAAGCGCGAGAACCACCACGGAACAGAAGAAGACCATGAAGACTTCCAGTGCATCTTTGCAAAGAACGAGGGTGCTGTCACAGCTCCAGCCACTGGTCTCCACTTCACACGCGAACTAATGAAACGTATGGAGATTTATGGTATCAATACTGCTTACATAACACTTCATTGTGGTTTGGGCAACTTCAGCCCTATTGAGGTTGAAGACCTTACAAAGCACAAGATGGACTCTGAGCAGATGGAGGTTACACAGGAGGCTTGCGACATCGTAAACAAAGCCAAGGAGGCTGGTCATCATATATGCTCTATCGGCACAAGTGTGCTCAAGGCTACAGAAACAGCTGTTGGCGTAGACGGAAAACTGAAGGAGTATTCAGACTGGACAAACAAGTTCATCTTCCCTCCTTACGATTTCGGACTCTCTGACTCTATGGTTGCCAACTTCTATCATCCACTCTCTCCACTACTCATGGCTACTGCAGCATTTGGTGGTTACGAGCAAGTGATGGAATGCTACAATCTGGCTGTTAAGAATGGTTATCAGTTTGGATGCTACGGCGACTCGCTACTTATTCTTAACGATTAATAATGCATACAGTATACCTCTCGTTAGGTTCAAATATCGGCAACCGTCGTGGTATCATGCGCGAAACTCTTAGGCTATTAGGAGAGAATGTAGGCGAAGTAAGCAAGACTTCGAGTCTTCACGAAACAGAACCATGGGGATTCAGTTCGCCTAACAAATTTCTTAATGCTTGTGTTGAGGTTAAGACCACACTCTCTCCTCGCCGACTACTTGAAGTAACACAGAGCATAGAGCGCAAACTTGGTAGAATGAACAAGTCGGCAAACGGCACTTACGAGGACCGTATCATAGATATAGATATTCTGATGTATGACGATATCACTATCAATGAGCCAGACTTAAAGATACCACATCCGCTGATGCACGAGCGTGACTTCGTGATGAAACCACTTCGTGAGATTTGCAAGATATAATCTTAGTAACAAGATAAATCTTATAGCAACGATACAAATCCTTTAATATAAGGATAAAAACAATCACCACAGTAAAAGCAACAATAATATAAATTGCTATTTACTGTGGTGATTTTTATTATAGGAAGCCAATATCAACAGCTTACCATAAAGATTCTATTATTATCTTTTTTTGATTTCAGGATGCTCCAAAAGGAAATTCATTCTGTAAGAACGTGGAGTCATCTTCTTGAATTTATAGAAAGCAGCATAGAAAGATTGGCGATTTGCAAAGCCAACCATTTCTGCAATCTGTCCCATGTTCAATTCGATGCTTCGCTTATCTGTAAGCAATGTCATCGCGTCATTAATACGATAGGAATTTACAAAGGAAGTAAAATTCTGATGAAAGCGAGTGTTTACGACAGCGCTAATATAACGCGTGTTGGTGTGAAGATCTTCTGCAAGCTGCTTAGCAGAATAATCTTTGTCCTTGTACTTCTTTTCCATTACAATCTTTGCAAGGATTCCCTCCTGAAGTTGGTCCATCATCTCTGGACTAACAAGCGACCTGTATTTAGCCTCCTTGGGCTTCAGCTCGTGCAAGTTATACTTTACCATAAAAATGAATAAAATTGTTACCTGTTATACCTTTTACTTTACTTTTGCAAAGGTAAAAATTCATTTTCAAATAGCAAAATTTTACCTTTGCTTTTTATAAATATGTTTACTATTAAACAAAAAATATGTTATAACACATCGAAAGTAGCAAGTAAACTTACATATGCCATAATGACATAATAAGATAAAAAGACATCGTTTTAGCAACAAATAGATAAAGTTTTTGCAACAAGATGTGATTATTACAAATATAATTGCTAACTTAGCGGACACATTTCGAAAAAGGGCATAATATATGCTCAATCATAACTGCTAAACGCTTTACCATATGGCAATGAGACAAATAAAGATTACTACAAACATAACCAACCGCGACAGCGAGGGACTTGACAAATATCTTTCTGATATTTCACGAGAACCAATGATATCTGTTGAGGAGGAAACAGAATTGGCACACAAGATACACCTCGGAGGTGTAGAAGGTGAAAGAGCCCGCGACAGACTCGTTAAAGCCAACCTTAGATTTGTAGTGTCTGTAGCTAAACAATATCAACATAAGGGATTGTCGCTTACCGACCTTATTAATGAAGGAAACATTGGTCTGGTCAAGGCTTCTGATAAATTTGACGAGACAAGAGGTTTCAAGTTTATTTCTTATGCAGTTTGGTGGATTAGACAAAGCATCATGCAAGCCCTCGCCGAGCAAGGACGTTTGGTGAGAATACCTCTAAACCAAGCAGGTTGCATTATGCGCATTAATCAAGCTATATCCAAATTCCAACAAGAGCAAGGACGTATGCCTTCGACCGAGGAATTGGCTGAGATTACTGGTATCGAAGAAGATAAAGTAAGACAAGGTATTGCCACCGACAGCAAAGAAACAAGTATCGACGCACCTATCAACGATGGCGAAGATAATTCTATGGCAGAACGCCTGGTCTCTGACGACTCACATACCGATAAACAGATAGATAAAGAGTCGATGGAAAAGGATGTTGAAACACTTCTTGCTTCAATACTCCACGGCAAAGACCTTATTATTATGCGCGAAAGCTTCGGTATTGGAACTCCTGAGAAAACTCTCGACGAGATAGCTACAGAGATGGCGCTAACACGCGAAAGAGTGAGACAAATTCGCGAAAGATGCATCATGAAAATAAGACAGAGCGGACATACTAAGATATTATTAAAGTATCTCGGATAATCAGCCTTTGACTTACGATTTGATTACAACAATATACAATAACACGAAAAACCGACACTATTGTTTGGCTTTTCGTGTTATTTTTGTTACCTTTGCCCTCAAATTATTAACAACAACACTATTATGGAAAAGATAAAGATGACAACTCCCATCGTTGAGATGGATGGCGACGAAATGACTCGCATACTTTGGAAGATGATAAAAGACGAACTTATCCTTCCTTTTGTTGACTTGAAGACAGAATATTACGATCTTGGTTTGCCTAACCGTGATAAGACAAACGACCAGGTAACTATTGACTCTGCTGAGGCAACAAAGAAATATGGCGTGGCAGTAAAGTGCGCTACCATCACCCCTAACGCTCAGCGTATGGACGAGTATCATCTACACAAGATGTGGAAGAGCCCTAACGGCACTATCCGTTCTATCCTTGATGGCACAGTGTTCCGTGCTCCTATCACCATCCCAAGTATCAAGCCTGTAGTAAAGAACTGGGAAAAGCCTATCACTATAGCACGTCATGCTTACGGCGATGTATATAAGAGCGTAGAGATTAAGGCTGAAGAGGCAGGCGTAGCAAAGCTCGTTTTCGAAGGCAAGAGCGGTAAGAAGGAAGAGATTGTTATCCACGAGTTCGACGGACCAGGAGTTATCCAGGGTATGCACAATACCGATAAGTCTATCGCTTCGTTTGCTCATTCATGCTTCAAATTCGCTATTGATACCAAGCAAGACCTTTGGTTTGCAACCAAGGATACCATATCAAAGAAATACGATGCACGCTTCCGCAAGATATTCGAAGATATCTATGAGAAACAGTATAAAGCTGAGTTTGAGCGCCTTGGCATAGAATATTTTTACACATTGATAGATGATGCAGTAGCAAGAGTAATCCGCTCAAAGGGTGGTTTTATCTGGGCTTGCAAGAATTATGATGGTGATGTGATGAGCGATATGCTCTCTACAGCCTTCGGCTCATTGGCTATGATGACAAGCGTATTGGTAAGTCCTGATGGCAACTATGAGTATGAGGCTGCTCACGGCACCGTGACTCGCCACTACTATCGCTATCTTAAGGGTGAAGAAACATCTACCAACCCTATGGCAACTATCTTTGCTTGGAGCGGAGCTTTGCGCAAGCGTGGAGAACTTGACAATAACGATGCTCTTGTAGACTTTGCTAATCGCTTAGAGGCAGCTTGCTTCAAGACCCTTGGCGAAGGCATCGTTACAAAAGACCTTGTTAACCTTATGGAGGGTGTAGAGGCTAAGGCTGTTACATCGGCAGAATTTATCAAGGCTATTAAGGAACGTATTTAATCAGCGTTAGTATCCAACAACATTGGAAACTATATAAACAAAAAACTCCTGCAACAAATGGCATCAAGCCTTGTTGCAGGAGTTTTTGTTTTGAAGTAATTATTGTTACTTCGATATCTTTAATTCTATATCCTTATGTCGATAAGATTACTTCTCCTCTGGAGCCTTATCGATAAGATCCATAAACTGGTCAAGCTTTGGAGTGATGATAATCTGAGTGCGACGGTTGCGCTGCTTACCTACAGAAGTATCGTTAGAAGCCAATGGATTATACTCACCACGACCACCTGCAGTAAGACGCTTAGGATCTACACCATAGTGATTCTGCAGATACTGCACAACAGAAGATGCACGAAGACAAGAGAGGTCCCAGTTGTTGCGGATATTCTCACGTGAGATAGGCACATTATCTGTGTTACCCTCGATAAGTACGTCATAGTCCTTGTAGTCCATGATAATCTTAGCAATCTTCGACAATGTCTCCTGAGCACGGTCGTTAACTTCGTACGAACCACTCTTATAAAGCATATTGTCGGCAAGAGAGATGTATACTACACCCTTGAGCACCTGAACATCAACCTCTTTCAATTCCTCACGACTGAGTGAGCGAGTAAGATTGTTGGTCAATACCATATTCAATGAGTCGCTCTTGCTCTTCACCTCTACGAGATGACGAATATACTGGTTTGACTCATTAATCTGGTCAACGAGCTTAGAGATATTGAGATTATTAGAGTTAGCATTTGTCAAACTCTTATCCAAAGAGCTTTGCAATGCAGCATAATCCTTTTTCTGCTGTTTCAGCTGTTCCTCCAGACTTGCCACACGAGCCTTGCTTGCAGCGAGTTCTTCCTTGTTGGCAGCAAGCTGATCCTTAGTGTCCTGAATGTTAGCTGTTAGCTGACGGTTTTCGTTTTGGCAATTCTGCAAATCTTTCTTGCTTGCACATCCACAAAAAACAAGTGTTGATGCTAAAGCCAATGCAAATAATTTGTTTTGTTTCATATCAATAATAATTTGAAGTTTATACTTTTATTTAAATAGGACTATATTGTTTTGGGGATAATATAGTTTCACACCCTTTTCAAAGTGCAAAGTTAATTATAAGACGATAATAATACATGAATGTTAGTGCCGTTTAGGGAAAATTAACCGAAAAAGCACACAATCAATAAGTATTAACTAATTTATAGTAGCATTTCGCCAAGGAAATTTATCTTATCACGGTCGGCAGACAACACATCAAGCGAGCATTTGCCATCGGGCGAAAAGTCGAAGATATATTCTATGTATTCCAGTTTGTTGCGAGTAAAGAACTTCACTCTCACCAAATCTGGCTTAGGTCTTAATATTGTATAAGTCTGGATATGACCATCGAAATCAAGTGGTCCCTCACGCTCCATTGTTGAACGATAAGCCACACCGTAATATGGCAAATTGCTCATTATACTATCGCCATCGATGCGCACAGTATAAGTGGAATTAAGGAAGCGAGATTCCATGCGTTGCGGATTTACATAGTTTACTTCAACCGTAAACTTATGCCTGGTTATAGAGTCGCTTACCATCCTTGCCACAGATTCTTGCATAGCCAACTTCTGCTCAGGTGTAAGACGTTTTGTGGCACATGATGAAAAGGCCATCAGTACAACGATAAGTATTGAAATTAATGATAGTGGTTTCATACTGTAACTTTTATATTGGTTTATATGTTGCGAAGTTAATGTTTTTCCTTGAAATAGCATCGAAAAACAAATAACTTTTAGTATCTTTGCAGAAAATTATGTATAATGGACATACAGAAGTTGATAAGTGAAAGAAAAGGAGAGAAGAGATTTTCGTTTGAGGTGTTGCCACCACTTAAAGGAAACGGCACAGCAAACCTCTTTTCTACCATTGATAAATTAAAGGATTTTGATCCACTGTTCATAAACATTACAACACATCACAGCGAATACATCTACACAGAACTTGACAACGGACAATTTGAACGCAAGAGAATCAGACGTCGCCCAGGAACTGTGGCCATAGCTGCTGCTATACAGCAGAAATATGACATTCCGGTAATTCCGCACGTGATATGTAGCGGTGCTACCATCGAAGATATAGAATACGAACTGATAGACCTTCAGTTTCTTGGTATCAGCACCTTGTTGTTGCTAAGAGGCGATAAAGCCAAAGACGACAGGATGTTTACCCCTACCCAAGGTGGACATGCACATACCACAGACTTGATAAAGCAGGTGACACAATTCAACGAAGGCTTCTTTGCCGATGGCACTCCAATAAAGCATCCTGGCAAGAAATTCCACTTTGGTGTGGCTGCTTATCCAGAAAAGCATGAGGAGGCTCCAAACATCGATATGGATATGGAATATCTTAAGATGAAACAGGACTTAGGAGCCGAATATGCCGTAACACAGCTATTCTACGACAATAAGAAGTATTTCGAATTTGTGGAAAAAGCTCGCAAAGAAGGCATCACCATACCTATCATCCCAGGCATAAAGCCTTTCGCCAAGTTGTCACAAATAACAATGGTGCCAAAGACTTTCCATTGCGATATGCCACAGGAGTTGGCACAAGAGGCGGTGAAATGCAAGACCGACGAAGAGGCTAAGCAACTTGGTATAGAATGGACAACTGCTCAATGTCAGGAACTATACAAAGCTGGCATCAGCGACATACACTTCTATACTGTTTCGGCAGCTAACTCTGTTGCCGAGGTTGTAAGAAGACTGCACATCTAATGTGGAAATACACTAACAAGATGTGGAAACACACTAAATATTGATGGCTATATAAAGCCACATAAATACTTAATAAAAGAAATTCATTCAGAGTCATGGACTTTAACGACGTTATCGGACAACAGGATGCCAAGAATAGGCTTTCGCAGATGATAGAAGAGCAGAGGATTCCTCATGCCCTTATGCTCTGCGGACCCAAAGGCTGTGGTAAGATGGCTATGGCTATGGCTCTTTCGGCAACTCTTCTGCGACAAGGACATGAGAATAGTGCCAACACAGAAGCTATGCTCAAAACATGGGAGCACCCGGACTTACATTTCACATATCCTGTGATAAAGCCTACGGGAACATCAAGCGACCATAAGATGACAAGCGATGACTTTTCAAGGGAATGGCACGATATGATTGTCAAGAGTAGCTACTTCTCTATTGAGCATTGGCTTGAAGAGATGAAAGCAGAGAATCAGCAAGCTATCATCTTCGAGGCAGAAAGCGACCTCATTACCCACAACTTGAGTCTTAAGTCGAGCCAAGGTGGATGGAAGATATGCTTGATATGGTTGCCGGAAAGAATGAATATCACTTGTGCAAACAAGATATTAAAGATATTAGAGGAACCACCTCAGCAGACTGTCTTCATCATGGTATGCGAAGAACCGGAAAAACTCCTCGACACCATACGAAGCAGAGTGCAGCGTATAGACTTGAAACGCATTGCTGACAGCGATATAGAAGATGCTCTGGTTAACAGAAGACTTATTGATGCTGACACAGCAAAGAGAATAGCACGCATAGCAAACGGCAGCTGGCTAAAGGCTTTGGAACAGATGGAAGCCAACAGCGAGAATGCTGAGATGCTGGAATGGTTCAAAAACCTTATGCGATTGGCTTACATGCGAAATGTGAAAGGCATGAAAGCATGGAGCGAGACTATTGCTGCTACGGGAAGAGAGAAACAGCTTAGAGCTATAACCTACTTCTCGAGGATGATAAGGGAAAACTTTATGTACAACTTCCAACTTCCGCAGCTCAACTATATGTCGCAAGAGGAAGAGGACTTCGCCAAGAACTTTGCCAAGTTTGTGAATGAAGCTAACGTGATAGAAATATCCGAACTTTTCCAAAAGGCACGAAGAGAGATAGCACAGAATGGCAATGCAAAGATTATATTCTTTGATGTTGCGCTTCAGATGATTGTACTATTGATAAGAAAATAAAAAACGTAAGAAGAGCAGACAGACCAATATTAATATGGATATAAAAAACGAAGATAATAAGAAAATATGCTGCGGTGCAGACCGTGGCTTATGTCGTTGCGCCATTGGCAGACAAAATAAACAGCTCAACACTTACGACTGGTTGGCTGATGTGCCTGGCAATGCTGAGTCGACAGACTTAGTGGAGGTGCAATTCAAGAATACCCGAAAGGGATATTACCACAATGTCAACAACCTTGACCTAAAGAAGGGCGACATTGTGGCTGTAGAGGCTAATCCTGGTCACGATATAGGTGTAGTAACATTGACTGGACGATTGGTAAAGCTTCAGATTAAGAAAGCCAACCTAAAATCTGCTGACGATATCAAACGTGTATATCGTTTGGCTAAGCAGGTTGACATGGACAAATATGAAGAAGCCAAAAGCCGCGAACATGGCACTATGATACAGAGCCGTCAGATAGCAAAAGATTTAGGATTGCAGATGAAGATTGGCGACGTAGAATACCAAGGTGATGGCAACAAGGCTATATTCTACTATATTGCCGACGAGCGTGTAGACTTCCGTCAGCTTATCAAGGTGCTTGCAGAGACTTTCCATGTAAGAATCGAGATGAAGCAGATTGGTGCTCGTCAAGAGGCAGGCCGAATAGGTGGAACAGGTCCTTGCGGCCGCGAACTATGCTGCGCCACATGGATGAAGAACTTTGTTAGCGTTGGCACCACAGCTGCTCGCTTCCAAGATATTTCTCTCAATCCACAGAAGTTGGCAGGTATGTGTGCTAAACTGAAGTGTTGTCTCAACTACGAGGTCGACGACTATGTAGAGGCAGGCAAGAAGATGCCAAGTCGAGAGGTAATGCTTCAGACTCTCGATAGCGACTACTATCTCTTCAAGACAGATATCTTGGCAGGTCTTTGCACATATTCTACAGATAAGAATATCGCAGCTAACCTTGAGACTATATCTGCAGAGAGAGCACGCCAGATTATTGAGATGAACAAGCGTGGCGAAAAGCCAGAGAACCTATGCGAAGATGGCAAGGCTCAGCCAGAGCGTCCTATCGACTTGTTGGCAGATACTGATGTTAGCCGATTCGATAAATCTAAGAAGAAGAAAAAGAAGCCTGCACAAAACAGACAGCGTCAGCCTCGCAATAACGAGCAACCTCGCAATAATGACCAACCTCGCAACGAGCAGCCTCGCAATGACCAACCTCGCAATAACGACCAGCCTCGTAATGAGCAGCAAAGAGGTCCAAGACCTCATAAGCAGGGCCAGCAACCAAGACAACCTCAGCAAGGTCAGCCTCAGCAGCAGAATCAGCCACAGCAAGGTCAACCTCAGCAAGGACAACAGCAGGGACAGCCACGTCAACAAAGAAGACCTCATGGCAAATACAACGGTCCAAGAAACAACAACCGCAAAGAAAGACCAGAGGGCAACAAGGGCAGCGAAAGTTGAACTCACAACATGATATGATGAAAAAGAAAATATTGTTTTTTTTCTTTATTATCTCACTATTCTCAGCATGCAATGGAGATATGACGTATAGCAGATATACGGATATTTCCATTGCAGGATGGGAACGTAGCGACTCCGTAATCTTTAATATTCCTCCTCTTAAGCAAACAGGCACCTACGCCCCTACCTTAGGAGTTAGAATCGACAATTCCTTTCCTTTCAAGAGTGTAGCCATAATCGTGGAGCAGACGGTATACCCCAAAAAGACTATATTCCGCGATACGATAAACTGCAAACTATACGACGACAAGGGAAGATTACTTGGCAATGGCATCAGCAACCACCTATATATATATAATGTGGAGCCACGACATTATCAGCAAGGCGACAGCATACATATATATATAAGGCACGACATGAAGCGCGAAATTCTACCTGGCATCACAAGCGTAGGAATAGAATTTAGTAGAAACAAATAAAAGAAAGTCAAAATCAAGAAGGTATAACGACATTTTGTTAACCACAATTCTTGATTTTGACTTTCTTCTTTATATATATTTTTATTATATACTTAATTAGCAAAGTCCCTGCTTGCATCTATACGCAAGAAGATGAATAGCAAGATGGTGAATCCCCATAGCGAGCTACCGCCATAACTAAAGAATGGCAACGGGATACCAATTACAGGCGTTAAGCCCAGCACCATGCCCACATTAATAAATACGTGGAATAAGAAAATGCTGAGCACACAATAGCCATAGATTCTACCAAAGCTGAATGGTTGCCGCTCGGCTAACTTTATTAGGCGCAATATTAAAGCTAAGAACAATAACAATACGCCTGCAGCACCAACAAAGCCTTCTTCCTCGCCTACGGTACAGAATATGAAGTCGGTATCTTGCTCAGGCACAAACTTAAGCTTTGTCTGTGTACCATTCAAAAATCCTTTTCCTTTTAGTCCACCTGAGCCGATAGCTATCTCGCTCTGATGAACATTATATCCAGCACCAGCAAGGTCTTCGTCCAAACCAAGTAGCACATTGATACGCACTCGTTGGTGTGGCTCCATGACATTGTTTAATACAAAGTCGGCAGAATAGAAGAAGGCAATACTTCCGATAGCAAAGATCAGGATATAGAAGTAGTTGCGCATACGTGTATACAAGCTATGATAAAGCAGATAGCCTATAAGCAAGACAGATATACCTATCTGAATCCAAACGATATCGAATGGTATCACAAATTTAGAGAAGAGCAGAAAGACAAGAGTTATTCCTATCGAAACCGAAGCTATCTGCAAAGCCTTTGCCTTGTCTTTACAATAGTCGTAGACCATACCTGCAGAGAATATCTGCACCATCAGTAACACGGCAAACTTACCCAATGAGGTTGGTGTATCCCAAAGAAGCGCCTGCTCATATTTGATACCAATGACGAAATACAAGATCATTGCCACACCTGTAAACAAGATGCCACCAGGCATTCCCTCACGATAGAACATAAGGAAGAATGAGAGGTAGACAAGAGCAGAACCCGTTTCCTTCTGTGCCACAATAAAGAGCATAGGCAAGACTACTATCGCCAAGGCTGCAGCAAAATGCTTCCAATTCTGCATATCAAAGCCATAGGTACTCATAAACTTTGCCACAGCCAATGCCGTAGCAAACTTAGCAAACTCTGCCGGTTGCACGTGTATAGGACCGAGCACAAGCCATGAGCGCGAACCTTTTATCTCATGAGGATTGAATATCGTGGCAAAGAGCAACAATAATAACACTCCATAGATGACATACGAGAAGGTGTCGTAGAAACGATCATCGAGCATCAGGATAACGAAACCAAGAATAATGGATGTTGCCATCCACACAATCTGCATACCAGAACGTGTAGAAAGGCTAAAGATATCGGTATCTCCAAAGGTATAGCTCGCACCACATACGCTCACCCATCCAAATATGAGGAGCGCTACATAGATAGCTATTGTCCACCAGTCGAGACTTGCCAATAATCCTGTTTTTCTTCCATTAGTTTCTTGGACCATATCCTATTCTTCTTTTTTGTATTTCCTCAGCACGTCGTTGTTGTGCTTCGGTTAGTTTACCATGAATATATTGTTCTATCATGAGTCCGCCTATAGGCACTCCAAATTCAGCACCGAATCCACCATTCTCTACATATACTGCTATCGCTATCTTTGGATTGTCCATAGGAGCGAAGCCCATGAATACAGAGTGGTCTTGTCCGCGGTTCTGAGCAGTACCGGTCTTACCGCATATTGGAATATCGCTATTTGCGAGAGCCTTACATGTACCACCCAATACGGCATTTCGCATACCCCATACTATATAGTCGTACGCCTTATGGCTGGCTTTAGTATAGTGCTTACGTGTGAAAGTGGTGTCGATAGGAGTATCTGTAATACCCTTCACCACATGTGGCACCTTGTAATATCCGCGGTTGGCAATGGTTGCACCAAGGTTTGCTATCTGCAGCGGTGTAAGGTTCACCTCACCCTGTCCGATAGAGATACTGATGATGGTAAGACCATTCCATGATCCCTTGTATGCCTTGTCATAGAATTTAGAGTTAGGTATCAGTCCTCGCTTTTCGCCCGGAAGGTCGATACCAAGCTTATATCCAAATCCCATACTCACCATATAGTCGCGCCATGTGTCCATAGCAGTCTGCACAGTGGGATATTTCTTTCTGTTGCCCATCATATAGTAGAGTCCCCAACAGAAGAAAGCATTACATGATGTTTGCACGGCAGGCACAAGACTAAGCGGAGACGAATGGCTATGACAGCCTACATGGAGTCCACGATAAGAGAAGCCATGAGCACAAGGGAAACTTGTGGCTGGAGTTATGATGCCTTCAGTAAGGAAAGTCAAACCTTGCGAGGTTTTGAAAGTAGAGCCTGGTGGATATTGACCCATGATGGCACGGTTGAGAAGTGGCGTCCAGTTGTCGCGCGACAGCATGCGATGTGCCTTACCTCGGTTGCGACCAACAAGCATTCGCGGGTCGTAGGTAGGAGCCGACACCATAGCAAGCACCTCGCCGGTTGAAGGCTCTATAGCAACAATAGCACCCTTCTTGCCTTCGAGCAGTCGTTCGCCAAGAGCTTGAAGATTTAAATCTATGCTTAGCGTAAGGTCTTTACCAGCTATAGGCTTTCTGTCGAGAGCACCATTATGATACTTTCCTTGAATACGTCCACGAGCATCGCGAAGCATAATCTGCATACCCTTTTCGCCTCGCAGATAATTCTCATACGATTTCTCTATTCCCGACTTTCCTATATAGTCGCCAGGCTGATAATAGTCGTCTTCATCAATATTTGCTTGAGATACCTCAGCTACATCTCCAAGAACATGAGCAGCATAAGGATATTCATATTGTCGGATGCTACGCTTCTGTATTGAAAATCCAGGAAAGCGGAACAACTTTTCTTGGAACACACTATAATCACGATCAGCAAGTTGAGTCATGAAGAGCTGTGGAGTAAAACGAGAATAGCCAGGATTCTTGCTGCGATCCTTTATAGCATCCATACGCTTTATGAAATACTCTTTAGTAATGCCCAAAGCTTCGCAGAACTCTAAGGTGTCTATATGACCCTTAGCTTCGTTCGTCACAACCATGATATCGTATGAAGGCTGATTATAAACAAGCAACTTTCCATTGCGGTCGCGAATGACACCACGCGAAGGAAACTCCACTTTCTTTAAGAAAGCATTAGAGTCAGCATTCTTCTTGTAGTCATCACTCAACAACTGCAATGTAAACAAGCGGATGATATAGACAACAACAATAGCTATCGCCACTCCGCTTATAACATATCTGCGCTTATCAAGGTTATAATTCTTCAAATTGGCTGTATTGTATAAATTATATGTGTGTTTGTAGAAAAACTAATAGGCTATTTTCTTCTCATATTGTCAACTACGACAAGTATGAGCAGAGTTATCAACGTGCTGCCACCTACGCATTCAAGCCACAATATCCAATTAAAGAAATTGAACATTTCGAGAGTATAGAACACTACACAATATAATAATGTAGCAATAAAAGCATAGTTGATATATTTTGCCACACCAAGCGAATAGATGGTAGGCAAAAAGTCGTCGGCACTATCGCGAGGCAAGAACAACGAAAGCAACAATGGTTGTACAAAAGCCAGCAATGTGAGCGAACATGCAGCAACACCAGGAGTGTTGGAGAATATGTCGATGCCAAGTCCTAAAAGAAAAGAGATGACAAGCGCAGCCCATCTTGGAAAGTTGCGGCGCATACATATCACAGTATACACATACAACAGAGGGGTAGCAAAGCCAAATAGATGGATATTATTCAGTACCAATGCCTGTACTATAAGTAGAACGAGGCATAATAGTATCTGTGATACAAAATTCATATTCATATTCTATCCCTACTTTATCATTCTTTTAACTTCATAGAATCTCTTGCAGCACGCACCACATCAAGTTGTTCTTCCAAAAGGGCATTGTCTATCACGCAAACATCGCGCAACTTAGCAAAGTCGGTTGCCAGTTCCACCTGTACGCGATAAGCCAAGCCATCGGGAGAATTGTATACATGCAACACCTTGCCGACAAGAACACCTGGAGGAAATACCGCAGAATAGCCATTAGTAACTACCTTATCATATAGTCGGAAGGTAGCATGACGTGGCACATCATCAAGCCAAGCATAGCGAGGGCTACCACCCGTCCAATGCAGATAGCCAAAATATCCTCTACCTTGCAGCGAACAGCTGATGCTCGACTTAGAACTCAGTATTGGGATGACAACAGAATAATGATCAGACGTAAGATAAACGATACCTACAACGCCTGTTCCTGCTACCACACCCATACCATCTTTCACACCATCCACACGTCCACGGTCGATAGTGATAAAGTTATCGCGCTTGTTTACGGTATTGCTGACAACCTTGGCAGAGATAAGTCTATAAGCAGAAAGCTGAGCTATCTGCTTTTGCTTTGCCATGGCGCTATCAGTCTTTGTCGCCAAGAGTTTATTGCCCAAGCTCTCTACTTGTTGCTCAAGGTATATGTTACGCTTAGTAAGCTCAGTATTCAGGTCTTTCAACGAGAAATAAGCCTCCACCTCGGAGTCTATCTCGTAAGCCTTGCCTGTTACGGCATTGGCAGTAGAAAACCAGGCGCTACCCTGATAGCTATTATACTTAAAGAGTAGCACAAAGCCAACGACCTCAAGCAACAAGAAGAGGAACCAATGGTAATTTTTTGTAATAAATGCTATAAGATTTCGCATACTAACGCATCAAGAACGAGAATCTGTCGACATTCTTGAGAGCTATACCTGCACCCTTAGCTACACTGTGCAATGGATCTTCGGCAATATGGAAAGGAATATTAATCTTATCCTGCAAACGCTTGTCGAGACCACGAAGCAAAGCACCACCACCACTAAGATAGATACCATTCTTCACGATATCGGCATAGAGCTCAGGTGGTGTATTCTCAAGAGCTGAGAGCACAGCATTCTCAATCTTTGCAACAGTCTTATCAAGGCAATGTGCAATTTCCTGATAGCATACAGGAACCTCCATAGGAAGGGCTGTGATACGGTTAGGACCATGTACGATGTAATCCTCTGGAGCCTCATCGCCAAGATCGGTAAGTGCAGAACCTACATGAATCTTGATACGCTCTGCCATACGCTCGCTGACCTTTACATTGTGCTGACGGCTCATATATTCCTGAATATCTGCTGTGAGGTCGTCGCCTGCAACACGAATAGAGTTGTTGCTAACGATACCACCCAAAGAGATAACGGCAATCTCGGTGCTACCACCACCGATATCAACAATCATGTTGCCCTCTGGTGCTTCTACGTCGATGCCAATACCGATAGCTGCTGCCATAGGTTCGAAAATCAGATATACATCACGACCATCAGCATGCTCTGCAGAGTCGCGAACGGCACGAAGCTCAACTTCGGTAGAACCTGAAGGAACACCAATAACCATACGCAAAGATGGCGAGAACAGGCGACTACCTGTGTGAACCATCTTAATCAAGCCGCGCATCATCTGCTCGCAGGCAGTAAAGTCGGCAATAACACCATCACGCAAAGGACGAATAGTACGAATGTTGTCGTGTGTCTTCTCGTACATCATCTTTGCCTTCTGACCAACAGCAATCATCTTGTCGGTACGACGGTCAAGTGCTACAACGGAAGGCTCGTCTACTACTATCTTATCATCGCTAATGATGATGGTGTTAGCAGTACCAAGGTCCATTGCTATTTCTTGAATAAAAGAGAAAAATCCCATTGAAATTGAAACTGTTTTTTATTGTTGTAATAATGAAACGAAGTATTGTCGAGAAGTCGAGAATCGATTATGCCACTCCGACCTAATCGATTCTCAATTCTTCAATCTTACTTCACGAACCACTCGTGAATAGCGGTATCATAGTGACTGCTTACACCGAACGCACGAGCCGCAAACATCTTGCGGTCTTCGATATCGGTTTCTGCACCCTTCTTGTTAAGGATGTCGAGCAATACGCCATACTCAGCCTTGCTTGGCACGATGACAACATCCTTGAAGTTCTTTGCTCCAGCACGGATGAGCGAGATACCACCGATATCAATCTTCTCGATGATGTCTGCCTCAGAAGCACCACTTGCTACTGTCTGCTCGAATGGGTAGAGGTCTACGATTACGAGGTCGATACCAGGAATCTCATACTGAGCCATCTGAGCAACATCGCCTTCATTTTCGCGACGAGCCAAGATACCTCCAAAAATCTTTGGGTGAAGAGTCTTTACGCGACCACCCAAGATTGAAGGATATGTTGTGAGGCTCTCTACTGCCTGACATTCATAGCCCAATGATTCGATAAACTTCTGTGTACCGCCTGTAGAAAGGAACTTTACGCCTTCAGCGTTCAACTTTGCAAGGAGCTCATCAAGACCATCCTTGTGGAAGACTGACACCAACGCAGTCTTAATCTTTTTTGTTTCAGCCATAAAAAAATTGTATACAATTATTGTTTAAAATGAGGGAGCAACTCCTCACCTATTGGTTTGCAATGTGCAAAGTTACACATTTTTAAGATAACAGCCCCTACTTTCAGTAGGAAACTGCTATTTTCAAGATGTTAAATTATCCCAAGTCAAGTATCGTGGCTTACGCCTTCAAACTGTCTTGGTACCACTCAAAGAGTTTCTTCACACCGTCTTCTATCTCAACCTTGTGTGTCCAACCCAAAGAATGAAGCTTGCTTACATCAATAAGCTTACGTGGTGTGCCGTCAGGCTTGGTAGCATCCCAAACCACTTCACCCTCGAAGCCTACAGCCTCAACAACGAGCTGTGCCAAAGCCTTGATAGTAAGTTCCTTGCCTGTACCAACATTGATATGACAGTTTCTGATTTCGCCCAACGATGGTATAGCACCGCCACGACCTTCTGAGTTGTTTCTATCTACAGCGCCATCTGTCTTTGCACCATAGAATACAGAAGAATATTTCTCAATGCCGATAACATCGCTGAAGTCTACATTCAACAACACATGAACGCTGGCATCAGCCATATCTTCACTCCAGAGGAATTCGCGCAATGGACTACCAGTACCCCAAAGCGTAACCTTATTATTCTCAATACCATAATAAGCCAAAGCTTTCAATATGCGCTCCTTGTCGTTGCTGCCATCCACATTACCTTCACCGATAATAGCACGTAGCTTGTCGGTAGGGTTTATTGGGCGCTTGTCCATATCCACACGAATAGCCTGCCAATTGTCGTCATGAAGCAACTTGGCGAGATATATCTTACGCATCATGGCTGGCATCACATGCGAGTTCTCAAGATGGAAATTGTCGTTAGGACCATACAAGTTGGTTGGCATAACGGCGATATAGTTTGTACCATACTGCAGATTGTAAGATTCACACATCTTCAATCCTGCAATCTTGGCAATAGCATATTCCTCATTGGTATATTCGAGTTCTGAAGTAAGAAGCGCATCCTCCTTCATTGGCTGAGGAGCATTCTTAGGATATATACATGTAGAACCCAAGAAGAGCAACTTCTTAACACCATGCGAATAGGCGTTGGAAATAACATTACATTGCATCTTCATATTCTGCATCAAGAAGTCGGCACGATATAGCGAATTAGCCATAATACCTCCAACAAATGCAGCAGCCAAAACTACGGCATCTGGTTGTTCCTTGTCGAAAAATTCTTTTACTGCTACTTCATTAGTAAGGTCTAATTCACGATGACTTCTGCCAATCAAATTGTTATACCCGCGAGCTTTAAGATTTGCCCAAATAGCAGAGCCTACCAAACCATGATGACCTGCTACATAAATTTTTGCATTCTTATCTAACATAATTGCCTATTGAATTATTGGGTGCAAAGTTACAACTAATAAGTCAAACAAGGTGGAATAATTAATGTTTTTTTCTTAAATCAAATTAAATATCTCTCATAGTTGAAATATAATATGTATATTTGCGTATTAATAAACCATATAAAGATATTGAGCTATGAAAATTGATATGAAATTACTACAAGCAGCTATTTTGGCTGTGAGTATTGCTTTCTTAGGTCTCTGCATTAAGTGGGGTATCGATGATTTTGCCAATAAAGACAGAAATGTCACAGTAAAAGGCTTGGCAGAAAAGGAGGTAGAAGCAGACAAGGTGACGTGGCCAATACCTACTAAGGAACTTGGCAACGACCTGCCAGAGCTATACCAACGCATCAACACTACTACTGCAAAGGTCAAGGCTTTCTTGAAGCAGCATGGCATCAAGGACGACGAGATAAATGTCAACGCTCCTGTTGTCATCGACCTCAATGCCGACCAATACAGCAACAACAACCGTGGTTTCCGCTACAACATCACATCTACCATAACCGTAACCTCGCAGAACGTAAAGCTTGTGCGTAGCATCATGGCTAAGCAGGGAGAATTGCTCAAGCAGGGTGTGGCTGTGCTGGATGGAGGATACGAGAACCGTATCACCTACGAATATGTGGGCTTCAGAAAGATGAAACCACAGATGATGCAAGAGGCGATAAAGAATGCTGAGGCTACAGCCCAGGAGTTTGCAACAAACAGCAACAGCAAGCTCAACAAAATCACAAGGGCTGACCAAGGTCAGTTCTCTATCGACGACCGTGATGCCAACACTCCTTATATTAAAAAGGTAAGAGTGGTAACAACCATCACCTACTCTCTCAAAGATTAAAACTATTTTTGAGAAAATGACAAAACTTACTCTTCTAAAGGGCGACTTCGCAAGTAAGCTCGCCCTTTCTTTAGCACCAACTATAAAGGCTGGATTTCCAAGTCCTGCCGAAGACTATCTACACGATAGTCTCGACTTCAACCACGACTTGATAAAGAATCCTGAAGCCACCTTCTATGGTCGTGTTTCTGGTGACTCTATGATTGAAGCTGGTATCTGCGATGGCGATATCGCCGTCATCGACCGCTCTCTACAGCCCATAGATGGCGATATCATCGTGGCTTATGTCAATGGCGAGTTCACCATAAAATACCTAAGCCTCAGCCATAAAGACGAAGGATATATAGAACTAAAGCCTGCCAACCCCAACTATTCACCAATAAGAATAGATGCCGACGACAACTTCCGTGTGTGGGGTGTAGTGGTATGGACAATAAAACAATGGAGACGATAACTGCATGAAATGGTATGCCATCTGCGATTGTGACAACTGCTATGTTAGTTGTGAACGTATTTTCCGTCCTGACTTGGAGGGGAAACCTGTTGTCGTGCTCTCCAACAACGACGGTTGCGTGGTGGCTCGTAGCAAAGAGGCTAAACAATTAGGTATTAAAGCTGGCATACCATACTATCAACTCAAGCAGCTGTTTCCAAATACCGAAATAGCTGTTTTCTCATCCAACTACGAGCTATATGGCGAAATCACAGGTCGCGTAATGTCTATCATCCGCAAAATGTCGCCACAGAGTTTCCGTTATTCCATCGACGAAGCCTTTGCCATCCTCGATGGTTTCAGTATTGACCAACTCACCTCCTGGGGCCAAGAGCTTCACGACCGTGTATTGCAGTCTGTTGGCATGCCACTAAGCATAGGCATTGCTCCAACCAAGACATTGGCTAAAATGGCATCTCATTTCGCTAAGAAATATCCTGGTTATAATCATTGCTGCATCATAGACAACGACCAGCGACGCACAAAAGCTGAAACCCTCTACCCTATCGACGAAGTTTGGGGAATAGGCAGACGCTATGCCTCTCGCATGACTGCCATGGGAATAAAAACAGCATACGACTTTGCCAGCCACTCTGATTCATGGGTGCGCTCTACATTCAAGAATATCGTCATTGAGCGCACATGGCAGGAGCTCAATGGTACAGATTGCATCCCCGATGATGTTCCTACCAAGAAGCAGAGCATCTGCACCAGTCGTAGCTTCGATGGTATGATCAACGATTTCGACACCTTGCGCACTCATATTGCCAACTTTGCAGCAAGATGTGCAGAGAAGTTGCGTCGTCAGCAGTCGGTAACCCATATCGTGGGTGTATTCATCGATTCCAACCACTTCCGCCCAGAGCTGGAGCAATATTGGAATATGACAGAGGTTGCCTTCCCCACTCCGTCTTCCTCAACTATCGACATAGTGAAAGCCGCCACCGTCTGCCTTTCGCGCATCTATCGCAAGGATATTCAATACAAGCGTGCTGGAGTAATACTAATGGGTGTTATTCCCAACTCTGCCATCCAACCCGACCTCTTCACCTTCGATGTCACTCGTCACACCCACATGCAGCAACTCGACAAAGCTGTAGATAAAATAAATAAGGTGGATGGCACCGAAACCGTCATCCTATCTTCGCAACAATATCCGCGAGGCACAAAGTTTGCCGATACCATAAAACACGACTTCAAAAGCTCATGCCCTACAACAAGGTGGTGCGAGATAATGAAAATCAAATAAGGGCTGTCTGATATCTGATGGTTTCATCATATAAAACGAATATATTTGATAGTAAACAAACGTACATTTGATAGAAAGCAAAAATACGTTTGCCAGTAAGCATAGATAAATTTGATAGAAAGCACAAATAGCTCGAAGCATACTTTCAGCATCAAACATAGTTAGCCAACTCATTTAAGTAAAGCACCTTACAAAATCATCACACACTGCATTACTTAGTATAACGACAATAATTAGCTTTTGAGTCAAATATTAAGAAAAAACATAACAATTAACTAAAAACAATTATTCAGACTTATTGTGAATAATATTGGCAGCAAAGAGGTTCTTGGCAGATCTGTCGTGGTGCGGTTTTACAGACTTCAAGCAGAAATGTGTCACCAGTTGGACTAAACTATTCACTACACATGAAGTTAAATATCTGTAATTTATAAATAGCACAAACGTTTTTGCTGATAAAATAATGTATTTTTGTAAACAAAGCGTATATAAAAACAAGACCCGATAGCTTGACGAATCAGAGGCTACCGGGAATCAACGCTACAAAAATAGCGTTTTTTCTTGTTACAACCAAGTAAATGAACGAATTTTATGGAATATTTAGAATTTGAACGGATTTTGTCTGCCAAACGAATGCAGAGATATAAGGATGCAGCGAATGGTGATACCCGTAAGGCTATGGCTTTGTATCGTTACAACTTGCGTTTATCGCAAGAGATGTTCACGATTGTTAGCTGCTTTGAAGTGGCATTGCGTAATGCAATTGATAGTCTTTTGGTGCCGTCATTAGGAGAGAATTGGCTGAAAGATTCTGTTCAAGCCAATGGGTTATTCACCAACGGTCGCATGAACGAGACAAGAAAAATCATAGAAAAAGCATACAATCGATTGGATAGACAAGGCATATACTCACATTCCAAACTGATTGCTGAAATGGAATTCGGTGTATGGAAATATATGTATTCTTCTCTACAGTATCGTGCGACAGGGCAATGTTTGTTAAGGGCATTCCCAAACAAACCTCGTTCGTCGGCAGCTGCTCAATACAACAATGCCTACATATTCAATGAACTTGACAAGGTTAATAGTCTGAGAAACAGAATAGCGCACCATGAACCAATCTGTTTCAGACTCCATGCATCGGAAATAGACACCAGTTATATCGT
>CAKQMS010000002.1 GCA_934254985.1 uncultured Prevotella sp.
CAAATTTTATTAGTTATATTACGTTAATTAACTCCCTCATTTTCAAACGATTACGTTAGAATTAACAGAGTATTGATTTAAACCTCATCAGAGAAGCCTTGCTTTTATAATTCTCCTGTAACGTCATCTGGTTCTTGGAGAAGTCGAACTGCAACTTCACGCTGCTCATCCAGTCTACATAATGTATCTTTACGTTCAGCTTACCGTCACCAGTCCAACCATAGCTGGCACTTGCCTTGAACGGAGAAGTGAAGCCTGAGAAAGCACCCTTGGTGTCGCCACGCGCATTTGATGGGAACTTTGTAGCCACCTCAGACAATGTCCATTTGCGATAGCCACACTCAATCTCATTGGTTCCACACTCCTCGGTGTCGATGAGAAGCTTAATGTTCTTGCCGTCCTTCACGATACGAACGCTCTTCCATCCATTGGCATTCTTGTCGAGAGTAAATGTCTTATTGAAAACAGCCTTGCTGGTGGCAGCCGACTTGCCTTCAGCGTAAGGCAGCACGTATGAGGCTGATTTCTTCTGCAAGCGCTTGAAGTCGGCTGCAGACTTTGTCAATGCCCCACTCTTGATTGCGCTGAGCACATTCTTGAACAACATATGCTGCTCTCTTTTTCCTGCGTCGCCTTTTGTTATCACCTGTGTAACCACAGCCACCATGTCCTCATTAGGCATTACGATGACATACTGACCATAAGCGCCGTCGGCACGGGCGGTGTTGGGATTGTCGCACTTCCACATCTGGTAGCAGTAGCTGTCGCCTCCTGTCTCGCTCACGTGTGGCTTCATCATTTCTTCAACCCACGATGCGGGGATAATCTCCTTGCCCTGCCAAGAACCCTTATTCAAGAGCAGTTGTCCAAACTTAGCCAATGATTCTGACTGCAGATACAGTCCCCATCCGCCACAGTTAATGCCTTCGGGACTTGTCTCCCAGTTGGCCTCGGTGATATGGAGTGGCTCGAACATACGCTGCTTCAAATAGTCGAACACATTCTGTCCTGTCACCTTCTGTATGATGGCAGCGAGCAGATAGGTATCCATTGAGTCATACTTGAACTTGGTTCCCGGCTCAGCCACCACGTCAATGGCGAGATATTTCTTCACCCATTCCGTCTCATTGTTGCGCACGTCGTCAGTCTGATTGAATCCAGAATTCATTGTGAGCAAGTCGCGTATGGTGATGGCAGCCAGTCGTGACGACACCTTTTCCGGCAAGAGATCGGGGAAGAAAGTGGCAAGACGGTCGTCGATGCGCAGCAGGTTCTCCTTTATGGCGATGCCGATGGCAGCACACGTAAATGTCTTGCTTGCCGAGAACAAGGTATGACCATATTCTGCCTTAAAGGGAGCTGGATGAATCTCACCGATAACCTTGCCGTGGCGCATAAGCAGCACGCTGTGTATCTCTGTGTCCTTAAGACTCATTACTGAGTCGAAATAGTTGGCTATAACTTTTGAGCTGATGCCCACCGATTCCGGTGTGACACGGGGCAGCTCGTTGATCTGTGCTGTTGCCGACTGTGCGGCGCATGCAATAGCCACTGCTGGCAGCATTGCCTTAATGCTGGATGTGAAATGATTTGAGATTTTCATAATCGTATATGTTATTTGTTTAAGATGTTAGTGTTTTCTTTAGAATTTTATATTGGCTGAGAAGCTCACCTGGAACGGCAGGATGTATTCGCCTGCAAGCACGGTTCCGTCAAGGCCTGTGGCATCCTCGCGTGTGTCGGCGCTCGGGATGGTGCCTTGCGCTCCGCTCTGTCCGAGGAAGTTGGTGACGTTGGCTGAGAGTGTGAGGTTCTTGTTGCAGTTGTAGCTCATGCCGCCGAATGTCTCCCAGCGTCCCTTGAAGAACACCGAATTGCCCACATTCACATACTGCTTGCCGTAATATCTGAAATTAGCCCATATCGCAAACGGACCTACAGAATAACGTGGATCAAGCTCCATCAGGAACTTCGAGATTTTGGTAACGGTCATCGACTTGAAGTTATATTCCTTCCACGATGTGCTGAACGAATAGCCACTGTATTTAGGAGCCTGCAATGTGACACGTGCGTGGAGCTGGAATCCCTTGAAGAGATTGAGCATGGCATCAGTGGTCCATCCGAAGGTCTTGATAGTGAATGAGTTTGCCACCATCTCGGTCTGTGTGGGATTGTCGGGGTTGGTGACATAGAGATTGTTCACGTTATTGTTGCGCGTAGCATAGGTAAGTGCGCTCACGAGGTTCACCCAACTGCTGTTGTAGAACACACCAGCCTGACCCACAAACGAGTCGCGGCTCTTGAACATTGGCGCTGTGCGTCCTGAGTAAGCCTCCAGATGGCGGAACTGACGCAGGAAACTACCCTCGGCTGTCAATCCGAAATTATCGGTGATGTTCCATTTTGGTGCTACGGCGAATGCGAAGTTCAGTCCGTTCTGCTTATGGTTGACCTGAGCTATGGTTTTGCCATCTTTGTCTGTGCCGCCAATCTGGAAGTAATGCTGTGTGCCGTCTGCTCCCGTCCATGTTGTACGTGGATTGGCAATGTTGTCCACATCCACCGACGACCATTCGAGGCGTGCTCCATAGCTGAGGCGGAACGAGTGAGTGAGTTCCCACTTGTCGAACACGTATGCAGCCAGCTTGTTCTCGAAGCCTTTGTCATACTCTGAACCATTGTTGAAGTTTGAGTAAGGCGATGTGGCACCGTTGATGAGCAACTTTCTGGGATTGGCAGCCACCTCATGGTAGTAGGCTGTTGTAGAGCGTGCATATCTAACATTGGTGAATAGCTCGTCTACACCAACAGTCCAGCTGTGGTCAGCCTTCTTGCCTACAAGCTGGGCGTTGAAGAATCCGTCGGTGACACAGATATGATTGAGCTGCGATGTGCGTCCCTGGATGAGTCCGTTGTAAGTGTCGCCGGTATCGGCATACTTAGCCGTAACACCATCCTCGGTGTTGAGTACACTTGTTGCCACCTGGTCGCCAGTCCAGCCAGAGCTATTGGTCATGCGTCCGCGCAGGTTGAGTGTCCAGTCGTTCTGAAGCGGCTTGCTGAAGTAGACGCTGCCCTCGTGGGTCTTGACGTGTATGCCGTCAAAGAGGTCGGTCTGCTTACGCTCTCCGCTTTCCATGTCGATGTATTCCATCATACCGTCAACGGGCAGATAAGAGTCGCGTCCGATGCGGAATCCGTTCACTTTGCTCACGCTACCGTCACTGTTCCAACGGAATGGCGCGTATTTGGCAAGACTCGTCAGGTTGTGCACATCATTGTATTTATACATAAATGTTAGTGCCGAACCGTCGTCCCAGCGTTTTGTCAGTCCAGCTGTGTAGAACTGACTGCGGTCGACAAACTGTGCGAACTTCAGATTGAAGCATCCAGGGTCGAAATTGTTGTAGGCACTTGCCGTGAAGCTCCACCCGTTACCTAATGGTCCCGAGAGATTAAGGTCGACGTTCTGCGAGCCAAAAGTGTTGACGCTGTATTTCATCTTGCCCTTAAACTTATCGCCGCCAAGCTCAGCCCATGAGTCGACACCGTAGCCAATCTCTCCCTCAATGATGGCAACGTGTGGCATATCCAGCATTCCCTGGCGGGCCAGAAGCTGCTCAGAACGCCAGTGGTTGCTTGTGGTGTTGGGCCAAAAATAGAATACTGACGGCAGACCATTGAACATCACGGCGGTGTAGTTCATCGGCAAACCTATTTCCACCTGACGCGGCTCTGTAGTGCTCTTTGCATTGAGCATGATGCCACGGTCAGACCCCTTCTCTTCCACAGAGTCTTTACGCTGTTCTATAGGCGCATTATTATTTAACAGTGTGTAATTGTTGGCATCGTTGACGTTTGTGCCGTCATATGCCATGTTGTTAGCCAAGCCTGCGTTTGGCATTAATGTTAAAGCCGTTGCAGCCACAAGGCTTGAAGACAAGAAATGATTAGTTATCATGTTTTTAGGTTTTATGGAGTTATTAACTTTAAGTGCTTAAAACTTTTCGGTTGCAAAATTAGAGATAAAACCTAACGAAAAAAATAAATACACCTAACATGCGGAAGTGTATAGATATAAACAATTGAACTACAGTATGTTAGCATAGTGTATGCGAAATTACATACACTATGTTATACACTTGTATATCACCTAACTTCAGATTGTAACTATATAAGAAATGTTACATTGATGTCAAAAAAATGCAAGTCAACGCGACATTCGCCCCTTTTAGTCGCGCTTCAGATAATGGATATCCTTCAGGTGCTGATAAAACTCTTCATTGGTATAGTCGGTAGAGTTGAACACCACTGTCTTGTAGTGCTTGATTGTATTGAGCGAATAGTTGAGGCTCGACATAAGTTCATTGTTGCTGCTTATGTCAAGACGTATGAGTGCGAATACTCTCATTTCTGGCGTAAGACGGTTGGCTTCGATGTTGGCAGGACGCGAGTCGGCCCTTAGCAATCCATAGAACTGTTCGACAAACTGTGGGAATATGCTAAGAATGATACGGTCAATCATTTCGTACTCCTTCTTGCCGCTGTTCTGACGTTTCAGGATCATGTCCTTAGCGTCCTGATAGTCGCCGACTGCCAGTCGTCGGCTCACATTCTTGAAGAATTCTGCATCGCGCTGGCGTCGTGCCGCTGAATCGGATATGACGTTACCAAATACGGCAATCTTGATGTCGTTGGCTTCGTTTAGCTGTGCGTTGATGTGGGCTATGGTATGGTTGCGCTGATGCAAGCTGTTGTTCTTGCGTCTTATCACCACAAAACATACGCACAACGCTATGACTGCCACTGCGAGTATAAAGGCAATAGCTATCAGCACATCATGCTGACGCTTTATGGTCTGGTACATATTGTCGTGGATGGTAGGATAAAACTGCGACACCTCATACACACGGTACATACTGCCATACTGCTTGGCATTGTGCATAGCAATGACGCTGTATCTGTAAGCCTCCTCATTGTGCCCGATGACAGTCATCAGTTCTGCAAGCTTGCGCATCACGGGATATTCTATAGAGCCAAGCCTTATCTGCTCTTCTGCCGACAAAGCCATATAGCGTGCGGCATCGGCAAGATTGCCGGCTCCCATGAGCGTGAAGCCAGCATTGCCAAGTTGGTAGGCATACTCCTCGGTTCCCTTTTGGCATTGTGGCACCAACTGCAAGGCATAGCGCGATGCCTCCTGATATCGACATAGATGAAAGTTATACTCCATGAGCATGCGTGTAAGCTGGTAGGTGCTATCAGGAAATTCCTGCTTCACCTTATTATATATACTCATCATCTTTACAGAGTGGATGCCATCGGGGCGTCTGCCGTATGGTGACACAAAGCCATTCTCAAACTCGATGTCAAACATCAGTTCATAGTATCTCAACAGCGCCTCGCCTTGCAACAAAGCTCCGTTTATAGTGCCGATAGCTTTGTCGGCTTCACGAAAAAATCCGCCTTTTATGAGAAGTGCCGTTTCTGCAAGCGTCGCCTCCACAACGATGGAAACATCACCAACTTTGTATGCCTCTACCTTTGCATCCATAGCGTAAGCCAATGATTTATGGAAGTTTACAAGCGCATACTCGTGTTGAAGGTTCATCAAGGCATAGAAGCGCTCACGATGACCTTTAGCTTGTTTCAGCCTCTCTATGCCGCTGTTTATGCGGTTTTGTTTCACAGCGTTGTATTTCGCTGTATCGGCAATGATAGCGTTGAGTTTGTCAAGACACATTTTTGTACTGCTCCATATCTCGTTTTTTTCCTTCGAACGAGTAAATGTTTGCGACAGTCTCTTATAGTCCATACCTTTACCGTTTGTTTGAGCAGACAGCGACAAACACAAACACAACATAATACAGATAAACAATAGTCTTTTAATATACATACTATGGCGATTTTTTTTGTTTGGGATTCAAAGATAGCAAATAATTGCTTGATTGCTATTTTTCTACAAAGATAACTAAAGTTTTTGAGAAGTATGCAGCATAGCTCTATATTCAATAGGACTTACCCCATATTTTCGCTTAAAGGCTGTGCAGAAGTGGCTTTGGTAGTCGTAGCCCAATTTTATGCCGATGTCGTTAATGGTCATATCAGAATCGAGTAGATAATGTGCAGCCAAGCGCATACGATAGTCGAAAAGAAACTGAAACACGGTAGTGCCAAACTCATACTTGAAGGCTTTCTTCAGAGTACACTCGTTGGTACCTACCATCGAAGCAATTTCGTGCAGGGACGGCATGTCCTGATATTGAGAAAGAATTATATCCTTGGCATCGTGCATCTTGTCGCGAACGAGCAGACTGTAATATTCGTTGCCAGGAGCAAGGCAGCCTGGAACAAGGAAACCCGAAAGACAATCGATGATTTTCGATTCCATATAGCGATGGGCATTGTTGCCCATCAGTCGGGCTTGGTTTAGGTCGTTGGCGGCCTTGATTACGGCCTTCTCCACAGGTCGGTTTCCTTTCAGAAAGAGATGGGTGTTGTCCTGACATTGGGTAAAGAGCGAGAATTGTGAGAATATCTCTTCGTTATATTCTATCAGTTTTTCGATGGAATGCTGAGGAATCACAATGCTCAACAAGTCGAGCGAAAGATTTTTATTCAGATTTACCTGCTGTCCGCCTTCGCCGCTGATAAAGCAGACATTGGCATTTCCCTTTTGCCAAAAAAGTTCGTGCTCATTCTTTCCTTCCTGATAAACGCTCTTGCTGCCGAATCCATGTGTGGCGAGGGTGAACATCAAGGCAGGCTTTACATCGTGCATTACCTGAAATCCAGAGTTGTCTTCCTTGCCACGATAATGCTGGTGCATGATTCCGAAATGGTCATAGTGCCACTCGTTGAGTCCAGCATCTACTATCGGAGTTCTGATAGAATTGCTTCGCTCAACGCCATGGTTATCGCAAAACACCAAGCCGTTCATTTGTACGATTTGGTCTTTCACTTTTCCGTCCTGTATGATCTGACATTTTATCATCTTGCACCTTATTATATTAATAGCATTTATATTAATGTTGCAAATTTAATCATATCCTTAGATTTAAGTACATTCATTCGTCAAAAAAGGAATTAATTTCCTCAAAAACTTGTTTTTATTCCCTCATATTAAAATCTCCTGCCACACAAATGCCTATCTTTGCATAAGATAAGCTGCAACTCAGCATAATATCCAAGCAAGCTTGATATTCTGCGTTCGGTTTGCATTATCTTTGCATAAGATAAGCTGCACTCGGCAATTTGAAAACAAGTTTTCATTGCGCTCATTTGCATTATCTTTGCATAAGATAGGCTGCACCTCAGCATAATATCCAAGCAAGCTTGATATTCTGCGTTCGGTTTGCATTATCTTTGCAGTCTAATTACATAGATGAGACAAAATAAATAGGAGAAAAGAAAAATGGAAATAAAAGAAAAGACAGAAAACAAGGAAAGCGTTGTGATTGATGATTTCGACTTCTCTATGATAGCCGATTTCTTCAAGAGAGTTGATAGACAAGGGCCTGGTGGCGAGTGGGAAACGAGACTTGCTACGAGTCTGATTCCCGACTTCAAGCGAAAGATTCGCATCGCAGATATGGGGTGCGGCAAGGGAAGCCAAACCTTTGTTCTTGCCGATGAATATGACGCAGATATTGATGCCGTAGATTTATTGCCCGAAATGATGGAAGGCATTCGTGAAGAAAGCAAGAAGCGAGGAATGGAAGATTGCGTTCATCCAGTTCAAGCATCGATGGATGCGTTGCCTTTCAGAAAGGAATCCTATGATTTGATTTGGGCGGAAGGTTCCATATTTATCATAGGTTACGAAAAGGGCTTGGCGTATTGGCGGGAGTTCTTAAAACCAGGCGGCTTTATTGCCGTAACGGAATGTAGCTGGCTTGGCAATAAGCGTCCGGAGAACATGAATTGGATTCAGGACAATCTTCCTGAGATTGATTCCATTGAGCATAAGATTCATCAAATGGCAGAAACGGGTTACGAGCCCTACGCTCATTTCATCCTACCCGAAACCTGTTGGACAGAGAATTATTATGCTCCGATGAAGCCGGCGATGGAAACTTTTCTGAAAGACCATCCCGGAGACTCCAAGGCGCAGGCTTTCATCAATCGCCTGAAAGAGGAAATCGCCTATTACGAAGAGAATAAGGATTGCTTCGGCTACGTCTTTTATATTGGAAGAAAAGTCTGATTAAAGTTTTGTTGCCTATAAATCATTGAGATAACATAAAACGATAAGGGAATGGAAATTTTAGAAAGAATTCAGAGTAGAAAGGATGTAAAGGCGATTAGTGTTCGCCTTTTGGGTGATTATAAGTCTGTCAATTATATGGAGGCTTGGAACAAGTTGGGTGCTTATTGCCAGAAGCATCATCTTGATTATGATTGTCCGGATGCAGAATACATCAACATCTATCACGACAATCCGGCAGCAACTCCTGCTGATGCCTGTCGCACGGATGTTTGTATCGCTGCTCCTATCGTAGAGCAGCTTCAGCCCGAGGAAGATGTTAACATCATTACGATTTATGGTGGTCGCTTCCTGGTTTATCGCTATCAAGGACCGTATGAGAATCTGGCAGAAGTAAACGCCAAGGTTTATGGCGAACTCCTTCCTGCATCTGGCGAGAGGGTGAAGATGGGAAGCGGAGTGTTAGAGCATTGTCAGATGTTTGAGCGTTACCTAAACGACCCAGAGACAACAGCTCCAGAGGAATTGCTAACAGAGATTTGGATTCCGATAGAGTAGTTTCTCGTTTCTGGCATTGGCACACTCGCTTCTGCCACGGCTAGAAGACTTTTATAAAGAGCCTTTCTGAGGCAGAGCTGGAGGAAAACCAATATTCGGGAATAATGTTAACCTATAAATATAACATGAGGATGTGTCAAAACTTCTAAATAACTTTCCTTTTGACACACCCTCTTGTTGTTTGTTATCGTTACGAATGACATTACCATAATGCTACTTTTCCAATTCCTGTCATTTCAAAACTTGCAGAAATTCCCATAGCTCTAAATACTTTAGCTATTGTAGCAAAGGTAATGTTATTCCCGTTTTCAATACGAGATACTTGAGACTTCTTTACGCCTATCAACGCACCTAATTCTTCTTGGGTAAGATTCTTTGATTGACGAGCTTTTTTTATAGCTTCACCTATCAAAAAAGCATTCATATCAGATTCATATTGATTGCGCAACGGAGCTCCCTTTTCACCAAGAACCTTATCTAAGGCTTCATCTTCTGTGTAAAAATTCATTGTTGCCATTTTTATTTTCTGTTTTTTGTGTTAAAATATTCTATTCGTATATCTTCGGCCCTTTTTATTTCTTTAGAAGGAGTTTTCTGAGTTTTCTTTATAATTCCATGAGTTGTAACAACTAATGTATCATTCTCTGTATCCCAAAATGCAAAGATTCTGTAAATTGAGCCACTATATTTGGTTCTAAACTCCCAAATATCGCTTCCTTTCAATTTCTTGAAAAGCTCGTTATCTATAACATATTTACTCTTATTGATATTAAACATGATTTTCTCTTTTACCTTTTCATTTAAGGAATTGAGAAAATCAATAACCTCCTCTGAGTATATGATTTTAAATTTTGGTTGTTCAAACATATTCTTTGCTTTTAATGTTACAAAGATACATAAAAGTTTATATATATGTAAACAAAAACAGATTATTTAGTCTTTTTTAATTGAAAGAATGTATGTTACAATGGAAATATTATACGATTATTTTATTATCCCATTATCCGTATCGCGCAGGTTTATTCTCTTTTCCGCAGACTTATGCTTGCTACCTCTGCTCAGTCGCCATGAGATGTTTAGCGACACTTGGTTGCCATTGGCATTGGAATAGCCGACAGTATGCTTATATAGATTGCGGTTGAGCAATTCGTTCTCGTACGACTTATAGTTGTTGTTAAATGGATTTGCCCATGACAAAGAGAATTGCAAATCGCGCCATGCGTAGGATGCTTTCAGTACAGAATAAGCTCCGTTGTAGCCTTTAGATTCACCCTCTAAGAACCGATTACCGTTATCAACATAGCCTTGCAAAGTGAAGTGTCCGAGATAAGCCGTGATGCTACTTGCATAAAACCATGAGGTGTAGCAATGCGTATAGTCGTAGCCGAAATTGAAGCATCTATATATTCCTCCATTGGCTGCAATCTGAAGCTTTTCTGGCAATAGCCAATAGCTGGCATACGCATAGACATCCAGCACGTCTATCTCCTTTTGGTTTATTTGGGTATAAATAAACTGATTGCCGTCCGTTCGCTCATAGTGAGCCATATTGGGTTTTAGACATTGTTTATAATAACCTTCAACGAAGGTCTGCAAGCGACTGTTGTTGTATGAAACATGTAGGCGATGCTCAATATCGTGCGAAGGTTTCAGATCGGGATTGCCTACAGTCCATTCCATACTGTTTGTGCGAACCATTGCATCGCTCGTCATGGCTATACGAGAAACTCTGTCCTGCATCTGGTAAGTATAGCTCAACTGCATGCTGTTATTGATTTGATAAGTCAGAGATGCCTTTGGGTGGAAAGTCCAGAAATTATATCTGTGCCCATTCTGAGTGTAACGAATGTAACTTACGCCTGCACCTAATGTGTAGCTAAACGGTTTGAGCATACCCTTGATTTCGGCAAAAGCATATAGGCGGTTGTTGTTGGTCTTGGTCAAAGACGAAGCGTCACCCAAATAGTCGTTCTTGATATACTTATAACTGTTGTTCAAGCCCGTAGAGAGAGTGAAAGGCTTCAGCCGATTCTCGTAGATTACCTCTGTAAGCAGAGAAGCCGTCTTGCCATCTACATTATATTTATAAGGTGTGCCCTCGTCATAATAACTGCTTGTCTGTGTGGAGATATACGTACCTACAGCATTTGCGGTAACAGACTGACGTGGGGTGAGCTGACGGAAGAAATAGATATCCAATACGGGCGAATAGCTCTTGTCTTTCGCTCTACTTGTTGCTTTATATTGGCGAGTGCCGTCTATTATGTCCTTAATATTATAGTTGCCTGGAGCATTGTTGAAAGCTCCGCTCAATGATGTCTGGAAGACAGTTGCTGTTGAGTCCGCCCAGTTATAGGTTAGCTTAGCATCATGCGATATGGATTTACGAAGCGACTCCACATCGTTTCGCTCTATTGTATAGATACTGCCATCTGTCAAAGTATATTCTGCCGTCTGCTTGCTCTTTTCGCCTTTGGTTCTATACCCACTCACATCATACGAAAACGATAATTCGCTCTTGCCTCGGTTCCATTTACCATACACCATACCATCGCCTTGCAACGTGGTAAGTGCAGATGTAAGATCCGCGCCGATAGTATAACCACTTTCATTCCTGCGTGTTACGATATCTATGACATAAGCTATACCGTCACCATAACGAACGCCGGGATTGTTTATAAAGTCAATCTTAGCGATGTCCTTTGGATTGAGAGCCAACATCTCCTGTTTGCCAACCACGATACCATTTATTCTAATTTGAACTCCTCCCCTATTGTCGATGGCAGTAATAGAATGGCTGATGTTGTCGATACGAAGATTGGCAAGTGTGAGTTTCTCAAGAATGCTGTAGCCATTGTTAGAAGCTTGCTTCTGAGCATCGGTAGGATAAATTATCATACCGTCTGCCTTGTTCACAACCTTAGCTGCTTTTACTGTCACTTCATCGAGCGCAATTGTCTTCTCCACATCCTGAGCATAAGCACAAAATGTAGAAAAGAGAATAAAGAAAAGTGTAATCAATCGTTTCATTTGCACCATGTTTTTTGTTTTCGGTGCAAATTTATGTTCTAATTATAAGAAAGCCAATTATTCAGGCTGACATCTCCCTGACAATTGGCTGACAATAAAGCTATCTATTTGATTTTCAAGCTATAGCTCTTGCCTCTGTCCGACTCTATCTTCAACGTGCTATGAGCCTCTATAATAGGTTTTATGCGTTTTATCAGAGTGTAGAGCGTATCGTTAGCATCAGGTTTCTTTGGCCATAGTCGGTCGCAAATCTCCTGTTTGGATAGTGTATGCGTATCTGCGGTCATGAACATTTCGAGCAAGGAATGCTGCATAGGTGTAAGGTGAATATGCTCACCCGATTGCGTCATAAACTTATCGTTATCGAACACTATTCCTCCATACGACAAACCTTGCGCTATCAGCTCAGGTTTCTTTCTGTTCACATACCACAGACTACCCAATAGCCACAGCATTCCAACCATGAGAAAAGAGCCTGAAGCCTTCTGGTCTGACATCATGAATGTAGTGGCAAAGCTACAGTTAGCCTCAGCCACAAGCTTTGTCTCCAAACGTCCATCCCTACGCACAGTACGCATGGCTATACCAGCAGTATCTTTCAGTTCGGCAATGGTGAGACAATTGCGATAGCAGCGAATAGTATCTGTAGTAACTACATTGTCAGGCATTTTTGCAAGCACCTGCTCCAATGCTTGGTTCACATCCTGCGCTATCATATACTCAGTTCTGCGATAACTATTAATGCTTGAACTTAATGCACAAAGCATAAGGAAGCAGAATACTATGTATGGAAGAGTTTTCATAATTTTCACATTATATTATATGTCGCAAATGTACGAATAATAAACGATATATTAAGCAAATCTCTTAATTTTCTAATAATTTACAGAAACACTCCATATAGCGGCATATTTGTAATATTCTCTTGTTTGCGATATGGCAACATAGAATAGCGTATTGCAGATATGGTAGAATGTTCCATTAAATAGTTGTGTAGCGAGGTTGCTTTGATGCTTGTTCCACCCTTTACTTCTATAGGCAACAGGGCGCCATCTCGCTGTATAAGAAAATCCATTTCCATTCGCGAGGTGTCTGAACTATAATAATAAATATGATCAATGCCAGATGCAAGCAACTGTTGAAGAACATATTGTTCCGTGAAAGCTCCCTTATATTCAGTAAATACATTATCGCCAAGCAACACATCCTTTGCAGAAGTATCTGCCATAGCTCCCATCAGTCCGCAATCGCATAGATACAGTTTGAATGCCGACAAGTCTTCATAAAACTTTAGTGGCAACTCAGGCTTTGTCACCTTTGTTATTTTATATACCAATCCTGCATCTACCAACCATTGGATAGCCAACTCAAATTCCTTTGCTCTACCTCCTTTTTTCAATACTCCATATACAAATTTTTTGTTTTCTTTTGATAATTGTCCAAGTATTGACTGCCATACCATATCTATGCGAGGCACCTCTTGCGTTGGAGCATGCTTAGAGAAGTCACTGGCATAGTTGGAGAGAATTTCATTTTGAATCGTGCGCACTTGGTTAAGCAATCTGTTTTCCACATACGACTTCACAACTTCCGGCATTCCGCCTACGTAATAATATTGACGTAGATAGTCTTTCAGTTTCTCATGAAAGGCGTTCATCAGCTCATAGTCCTTACTATGCATAAGTTTTAAGAGTTGATTTTCACCCATTGCCATAAGAAATTCTTCAAAGTCCATAGGGAATAGTCGCATGGTCTGTACCTTGCCTACAGGAAAAGACACTCCTGTATGCAAGGCTACTCCTAACAACGAACCTGCAACTACAATATGATACTCTGGGGCATCTTCGCAGAAATACTTCAATGCTTCCAATGCCTGTGGAAAAGCTTGCACTTCGTCTAAGAATATAAGTGTTTTGCCAGGGATTATATCTACTCCTGTCAAAGCGCTCAAGCCTTGTATAATTCTTGACGTATCAAACCCACCTGCATAAATAGCTTTCAGGTTCTCATTTCTATCACAACTAACGTAGACAAGGCTTTCAAACTCTCGTTTTCCGAATTCTTTAAGAATGTAAGTCTTACCACATTGTCGTACACCATTGAGAATTAATGGTTTATGTAGCTTTTGGTTTTTCCAACCAACTAACTGCGTATATATCTTTCTCTCCATAAATTACACTTTTCAACACATAAAGCTGTCGTAATGTTACACTTTTCAACACATAAAACCGTCGAACAATAACACTTTTCGACACATACTTCTATTGCAAAGCTACACTTTTAGACACATACAGCCAAAAGAAGCACCTCATTTCTCCACTATATTAAGATAATTTAATTTATCTTTTACCTATCTCTTTCATAATATAGTTGCCGTCAATACCCATAACATAGGAAACACGATATCTTTGCAAGAAAAAATAGTTATGATTCTGTTTACTGAATATCTTGCAAGAATAGGATGTGCCTTCGTGATGGGCACTTATCAAATACCTTCGCTCCAAAGTCTTCTGAAAAAATCAATTATGTAGATACACTCTACATCTCCCATCTTTCTGTTGATAGGATCTAACGAAACTATCAACAATTTGCTTTCAGGATAATCTGAGGCGAAAGTTTTAAGACCTTTTAAATGCCTTGGCAGTACCTCCTCTACAGATTTTATCTCTATTGCTACTCTTGCATCACCAATCACAGCATCCACCTCTTGACCAGTATAAGCCCTCCAATAACTTAATTGTTCCATACTTTCCTTATAACAGAGCCATGCTCTTAGCTCCTGAATTACAAGGTGTTCGAAAGCATGACCATAATCAGCAGTGCCTCTCACTAATTCCTTACGATGCAACAAATGATTGGCTACACCTATATCAAAATAATAGAATCGAGGAGCCTGCACCAATCTGCGTTTCATTGTTTTGGTATAAGCAGGTACACGGAATCCTAAAAGAGTATCCTCCAATATATCAAAATAGTTTCCAACAGTATTGGCACTTACACCACAATCTTGAGCTATATTATTGTTATTTATCATTTCGCCATCTGTTAATGCCGCAACCTCCAGAAAACGCTGAAAAGTGTTTAGATTCCTTACAAGAGCCTCTTCCTTAATTTCTTCTTTAAGATAAACATCAATATATGCAGATAGACGACGATGCGGATTCTTTGCCAAATAATGCGGTGGCAACATTCCATAATTGATAGCTTGTTGTAAATCAAAGTTAGGAATCTCAGCACTCACAAAAGGAAATAGATATACAGGATACGCTCTGCCTCCCAATGTATTATAGCCTTTACGTTTCAATTTTCTGGCGCTTGAACCACACAGAATAAACACAAGCCCTTTCTCTGACATCAAACGATGAACTTCATTAAGCAACTCTGGAACTTCAGGTATCTCATCTATAATAACAAGCGTCCCTACTTCCTTGTCAGAAAGCATCTCATAAAGCAGAGAAGGCCGACGACTGAAACGCCCCTTTAAAGTGGTATCCAACAAGTCAATGTATATACTGTCTGGGAATTTCTGACGCAAAAAAGTACTTTTTCCTGTTTGACGGGCACCAAACAAGAATATACTATCCTCTAACTCATTGTCAATATGGCATATACGTTCAATCATACATCATATATTTATTTGTTTATATTGCGGATTTTCATAGATTATTCGCAACAGCATTGCGGATTTTCATAGATTTTCCGCAACAAAGATACAATTATTTATTGAAACCAACAAGCTTAAAGAGCGATTTATTTTATGAAATCCACCACAAGCCATTCTCGTAGATTGTAAACTGAGCAAATATATTGGGTCAACTGTCACAACAGAAGTACCAAGCAACAAGATTTAACTATTATATTCAGTTGATAGTCAATGAAAGACAAAAGCACCAACCGCATATTCAGCAAGCCAAAATATTGGTTTGCAAACATGTGATTGGTGCTTATATTTTTATCCAAATCATTATTAGATTTGGAAGAAAAGCCCACATACGTATGGAAGCTTAATTCTTCGTGGAAGCTTACTTCTTCTTTGTCAGCACATAGAGCTTAGCCATTTCGCCCTCTGGTTCGTTGCCAAGCGAATCGGTCATGATGATGCTGTTGGCATCCTTCACCTTGTAGTAAGAAGTTTCACCACTCGATGGACGAGTAATCTCTACCACATTATTTGCCAACACCTTGAAGATGCCACTTGCCTCGTCGTGACCATCCTTGCGCTCCAAATAGTCGGCAGAATACTGATATGTGCTGTCAGCATTTAGAGTCAATACGGTCTTGATTCCTGGGCAATCAGCAGCAGGGAGAGTACCCTCGTAGGTACCAACGAGCGATTCTATAGCCACGCCATCAGCAGCAAGCGAATCGTTTTCTACAACGCTCAAGCTATCCTTACCTGTCTCATTACCTGTTGTTTTGCCATTGCATGACACAACAAACAACGCAGCAACAACTGCTGCCATTAAAACTAATTTCTTTTTCATTTTTCCTACTGTTTTTCCTTTAATTAATGTTATTATTTAGAAGTTAGAGAAGTTATCACTCCCATTGGTCGCTATAAGCTAAAGTCTCTACTTCCAAAAGATTTTGTCTATAAACTCATATTTCTTTTCCATCTGAGCGTCTGCCTTCACCTTGGTATCAACATCTATCTGCATTACAGGTGCTACGGCTTTACCATTTATAGCAGGCCACTCAGGCAAGCCTAAGCCATTAGGGTTGCCAGTCTTTACGAAGTTTACATAATACTGACTAAAGATGTCGCTAACCATATAGTCTTCTGGTTGCCAATCAAAGACACGGTTGGTAGGCAATGTTGCCATAGCATATTCGATATCTGCAGAATGCACGGCGCCATTGTCTCTACGTACAGGTGCTGCACCTTCTTTAGCATCCACCACTCCACCAGCCAAGGCTGCCACCTTGCCCTTGATAGCCATTGCAGGACGAGGATGGCAATAGCGATAGCGATAAACAGGCTGTCCGCCAGTAAGCTTGTGCATGTTGCCCCATTTCCATGTAGCATAGTCGAGGAACATATCTGACGCAAGGTCTACACCAGGCTGCTCCAAAACATCCTTATCGCTATTGATGCCATACAGGCGGAATAGCCCATCGATATTTTCTTCGCCAAATAGAGCCTTTGCACCTTCTTTCAAGTTCTCTACCGTAGGCTGTTTTCCGCGTAACACACTCATAGGAGTCATCTCCTGATTGTTGCCACCAACGAGCAAAGCCACCTTAGTCTGATTGCCCTTGGCAAACACCTCGGTAGGCTGTTCGGTAAAGAAATAGCCATCTACATTATAGACCGGAAGGGCTCTAACGCTTGCCAACTTCAACAGTTCTTCTGCAGGCATAGCACGAAGTTCGTCGAGACATTTCTTGCCTGCATCCTTGCCCACCTTCTTACCAGTTTTCTTACCTTTTTCTAATAGTATCTTCTGAGCAAGAGCCACGCCCTTGTCTTCAGCTTCTTTCAAGGTTGCAATCTTTTGGAATCCCATCACCGAACCGCTCGAGCCCATAGCCTGAGCAAAGAGGCCTTGGCATAGAGGCGACGCCATCAAGGCGCTAACCGACATAGAGCCAGCCGACTCGCCAACGATAGTGATGCGGTTTGGATCGCCACCAAAAGCTTCGATATTGTCCTTCACCCATCGTATGGCTGCCACCTGGTCCATGAAACCATAGTTGCCCGAACCTTTATAATCTGTTTCTTTCGACAGCTGAGGATGAGCAAAATATCCAAATATGCCCTCACGATAGTTGGCTGTGATAGAGATGATGCCCTTGCGAGCCATAGCGTCGCCAGCATATCGTGCCTCGCTACCGCTACCAGCCATAAGTCCTCCGCCATTAAAATATATCAGCACAGGCAGATGTTCCTTCATGGTCTTGGCTGGTGTCCATATATTAAGGTATAGGCAATCCTCGCTATTCACCTTGGTTCCGAAGTTCATATCTCCGTATATCGGTTCCTGCATTGGATTTGGTCCATACTCTTTAGCCTCTCTCACTCCATCCCAATGAGCCGCAGGCTGTGGAGCCTTCCATCTTAGGTTGCCCACAGGAGGCGCAGCAAATGGTACACCTTTGAATACTGTAATGCCCGAAAGGTCTTTTCCTTCGAGTACACCCTCTGTAGCCTTCACCTGCGTTTGTGCCATCATTCCCATGGCAGGCAGCAACAAGGCTATCGACAATAATAATTTCTTCATAATTAGTTATAGTTAGGTTTTGTTTTGCGAGGATAATGCAAACGAGCGCAATGAAAGCCTGCTTTCAAATTGCCGAGTGCAGCTTATCTTCTGCAAAGATATGATAAAATACCTCACGCTGCTCTTTTTGCCCCACTCTTTTTTGTGTTATTTTGGTATTTTTATAAGTACTTATTTCCTTTCGCCACACTTTTTCTGACGAATATTTACTCAAACTCCACACTTTTTCTAACGAATAATCACCCAAACTCCACACTTTTTCTAACGAACACCAAATAAAAGGGCTGCCTTTTGCAATAAAAGACAGCCCTTTATGATATTCGCCTCTATATAGATAAATGAGGATAGAAAAGCTACACTTAGTATTAAATCATATTTGATTGCAATCATATTTACATTCGACAGAAAGTAAAAATACGTTTGATAGAAAGCATAGTTACGTTTGCCAGAAAGCATAGATTGCGAGAAGCATAGCTTCGGCAACGAACCAAGCCTATTAACTCATTGAACGAAAGCGACTTACAGCATCACCACGCCTATATTTATCAAATTTTGCTATAAAATATAGTTTTACTTACATTTATTAAGAAAATCTACTACAAACATCACGACAGTTCTTTTAGTATATTCCAAAGATATGATTATAGACGGAATCAAAAATCATTTAGAAGCTATAGCACAGACGAAGATAAAAACATTATAATCTTGGCAACCACGTCCAAATCCATTCTGCTAAAGGTGATGGACAAGCTAACATGCCACAATTATATTGCAGATTGAGGAAAGAAAAACGTATGCGATGTTTTGGTTTGAAACGGTCATTATAAACTACAATGCTTCGTCCGCTTATGCAATTCTCTGCCTTTACTTCTATTGGAATGATCTCTGTTTCCCATTGAATAACAAACTCAACTTCCGCTTTACCCTCTGACGACCAATAGTAAGGTAAACCTTCATAATGGGGTAGCAAACTTTGCAAGACAGCATTCTCTGCCATAGCACCTTTAAACTCAGTATAGTTGGCTGTAGGGTCTGTAACCACAGTAGCTGAAAGATTTGCCAATTTGCGTAATAAGCCACAGTCGCTGGCATAGAGTTTGAAAGCATCAGGTTCTTCATAGGCAGCCAAAGGCATGCCAGGCTTGGAAATAGAATTGATACGATATATCATTCCTGCATCTTCCAACCATAACAAGGCATCCTCATAGTCTCTGCTTCTTGCTCCTCTCTTCACTATCTTATAAATAAACTTGCGATTTTCCTTTGCTAACTGTGAAGGTAGAGAGTGCCAAATGGCATGGATGCGAGGAATCTCTCGTGGCTCAGCGTATTTAGCAAAATCAAGCTCGTATAAATCAAGTATTCCTTGCAAGATAGCATCCACTATTTGCATACCTTGATTCTCCAACATAGCAACAGTAGCTTCAGGCATTCCACCACATACCATATATCTCTTATATTCAGACTTCAATTTGTCTAATATAATCAAAGGTAAATTTTGAGGTTGTTCTATCGTCTCAAGGTATTCAAAAGAAGAAGGGTCGCATGAGCGCAAGAATTCCCTAAAGGTTATAGGATACATTCTCATCATTTGAACCTTACCTACAGGAACCGTCATTCTACGTCTCTTCACAGCGACACCCAACAACGAGCCAGCTGCGATAATGTGCCACTCGGGTGCATCCTCACAGAAATACTTCAAGGAGTTGAGAGCTTCCTCGCATTCCTGTATCTCGTCAAATATCAGTAGGGTTTTTCCAGGGATGAGAGGAACCTCGCTATATAGAGATAACTCTTTGATGATTCGTGCAGGCTCTTTGGATATAGCAAAAACAGATTTCAGCTCTTGCTGTCTATCGAAATCAAACTTTGCAGTATATTCGAAACATTCATTTCCGAACTGCTCCATAGCCCAAGTCTTTCCTATTTGCCTGGCTCCTTTCAAGAGTATAGGCTTATGTTTCTCAGCCTTTTTCCACTCTTTGAATTGCTTAATAATGTCTCTTTCTATCTTCATACAAATACACTGTTAACTTCGGATTTGTGTCAAACATGACATTTTTCCGAACTTGTCGGGTGTAAAGATATACCTTTTTGCTCATATCACCAAATCTTTAGGTGATTATTTTTTAAGACATGCATACATCATGCATACCTTGCTTCAGAATTTAGAAGCTATAGCACAGACGAAGAGCTGCGGCGGTGAAGTCGCCATCGTCGTTGGAGATATATTGGAAAGAAGGTTGAAGGGAGATAGACTCCGAGAGTTGGCGCTTGAATGTTAGCTCCAAGGTATATTCCTTGCCCTGCTGATAGCGTGCATATAGACCCGACAAGCCACACTCGTTGTGGCTATCCTTATAGGTGCAGCCTGCAGCTGCATATCTGTAGCAACAGCTCTCGCGAGAAGCATTTTCAGAATATTGCAACATGGCGGTAAGGCTCTTGTCGGCTATAGACCATAGCTGTTGCTCGCCATATATCCACCAAGCGCAAGTGGTCTTGCTCTTAGCATCATCAGCTGATGAGAGTTCGCCTTGTTCGTCTAAAGGGAACTGACGAGTGTGTATGGCTGCTCCAGCAAAATATTGTCCACCCGAATATGCGTATTCCAACTGCGACATATTAAAGACGCCATCCTTCTTTGGTCGCACAAGGAATGGGTTGTCATGACGATTCCATCCATTATACCCTACTCCATTATATATGCTGTTTTTGAATGTCCATCCACCTTTAGTAATATCAAAATACAGAGTTAGTCCGGAATAAGGATAGTTGGCAATAGGATAGCTTGCGGCTATGGTTGGGAATATGCCACACGAACTATTTAGGAATAGCGCCGTAGCATCAGAGGTAAAGAAATCTTCGTTCACATTCCTAACGCCAACAAATAGATGTCCCTGTTTCCATTCGTGCATATAGCCAAGCACAGCTATAGCTGCCACAAAGTTGTCGGCTTCGATATTCGAAAAGCCTTGCCAATCGCCAAGTATGCCATCGTTGGATTTAGCCACATGGAGCGTTGCTGCTTCGAATGCGCCTTTACCATTATTCAATGGCAGGTTCATCTCCAATCGAAGCAGATTAAGCCAATTAGTATTTTTGTTCATGTCCCATTGCCACTCCGTGGTGTATACGCCTCCAAACTCTTGGGCGTGAGACAGGCTAAAACATGATATACATATGATAAATAAAAAAATGCGCTTGATCATCTATTCTTATGAGTTGTTAACAAAATTGTCTACCTAATACTATCTTTTGGGGATGCAAAGATACAACTTTTTCTTCAATTAGAAAAGAAACAAAGATATAACACCTTCGCAACAGCTCATTATCATTATTGTTGCAAGGCTGTAACATAGTAGCCGTAACTTTGCAACCGTAAACAAAACGTAATGATAATGACAAGAAACAAGGTAAAAAGATTGATTGCAATGCTCACATTGACGCTAATGGCGACAATATGTGCACAGGCTGCCGACATTAGCGGTATCGTTGTCGACAAAGCCAACCAAGAGCCGCTCATTGGAGCTACCGTGATGGCAGGCGACAAGGGCACCACTACAGACATAGATGGCAAATTTGCTATCAAAGGGATAACTACGAAAAACATACACCTTATTATTAAATATATAGGATACAAAACTGCAGAACTAAACATAGCTACAGCCTCTGCTAAAGACATTAAGGTGGAGATGGAAGCCGACGAACAGCAGTTTGGCGAAGTAACCGTAACAGCCATGGCAAACAAAAATAGCGAAATGGCTATGATGGAAATGGCAAGAGTTAGCAACCAAGTGGTGAACAACATCTCGGCTCAAGAAATAAAGCGCACACAAGACAATAACGCCAGCGAGGTGATAAGACGTATTCCTGGCGTAAGTCTTATCGAAGACAAATTTGTGATGGTAAGGGGATTGTCGCAAAGATATAATAATGTGTGGATAAATGGTGGTGCTGTGCCAAGTTCAGAGGCTGACTCAAGAGCTTTCTCGTTCGACATATTGCCAAGTAGCCAAATCGACAACCTCGTGATAGTGAAGTCGCCTTGTGCTGAATATCCAGCCGACTTCACAGGTGGTTTTATACAAATCAATACCAAGGATATTCCTGTAAGAAATACTCTCTCTCTTTCATTAGGAGGCAACTGGAATGATGCCACTTGCTTCCGCAATTTCAAGCATGCCGATCATAGTAGCTCGTTTCCTAATGATGGCAACGTAAGCCTGTTGGGTAGCGGACTACTTAACGATTGGCGTGTGAAAACGAAAACTCCTATTGCAGACATAAAGGCTTCTGCCGACTGGAGTCATAAATGGCACATCAACGGCATAAGCGTAGGTATGGTGGGAGCTTTGAATTTCACATCAGAGACTCGCACATACAAAGATATGCAAAACAACTTGTTTGGTGTTTATGATATTACAAACGACCGCAGCAACTATCTGCGCCACTCTACAGATAACCAATACAACGACAACAAACGCTTTGGTGCTTTGCTCAACCTCGCTTTGCTATCGAAATCTGGCAACAACAAATATGAATTGAAGAATATCTTCAACCGCATAGACAACAACAGATATACAGACCGTTCGGGAGTTAACGCACAATCGGACAACGAGATTGGTGCAGAATATTATTATCGTTCACGCATCACCACCAACACTCAGCTAACTGGTAAACACACCTTACCTCACGACTTGTTGGAATGGGATCTCAGTTATTCGTACGCCAACAGACGTATGCCTGACCGCAAACGCTACACCATTGATGATGCATTGGAACATGGAACAATGATTCTTACTGCGGGCAACGAGATAAATCGTGAGTTTACCAAGCTCGACGAACATATCATGTCGGCAAACTTCAACGAGAAACACGACTTTAAATTCGGCTCCTTTGAGCCTTCGCTCAAGATTGGTGGATATGGCGAATATCGCACTCGTAAATATACAACCCGACAATTTATATACTCTTGGGATATGGAAGAGAACACGCTTCCTGCCGACTTCCGCAAAATGGATATGACAGAGCTTCTATCTAATCCCGACTACTTTGGCGACGATAAGCTATATCTCTTGGAAGAACAATGCATGCGCAACAATTATAACGGCAACAACCTATTGGGTGCAGGATATATGGCAGCATCCCTGCCATTCGGTCAACTCAACATATATGCCGGACTCAGATTTGAATACAACCAGATGGAGCTTGTAACAAATCTGCGCGACGACGTAGAGAGTCACCATAGTCGTTATTATCGCAGTCGCGACCTCTTCCCATCAATCAACACGGTATATAGAATCAACTACAAGAATCAGGTTCGCCTCACCTACGGTAAATCAGTAAACCGACCAGAGTTCCGCGAAGTATCGCCTTCAGTATACTATGATTTCGACCTTGCTTCGCATGTACAGGGCAACGTAGACCTCAAGTCATGCTACATTCATAACATTGACTTACGCTACGAGCTATATCCTTCGAAGAACGAACAGATAACTCTTGCTGCATTCTACAAACGTTTCGACAACCCTATAGAGTGGACATATACCGTAGCAGGAGGAACAAACTTGATTTACTCATACGAGAATGCAAAAAGTGCCAACAACTATGGCGTAGAGTTAGACATTCGTAAGAGTCTCGACTTCATCGGATTGAGCAACTTCTCGCTCTCACTAAATGGTGCTCTCATCCACTCGCGAGTAAACTTTGCTAAAGGCTCACGCAACGAGAATCGTCCTATGCAGGGACAATCGCCATATCTGATTAATGCAGGTCTCTTCTACAACAACGAACATCAGCAGTTGGTAGTGTCATTACTCTACAATCGCATAGGAAAGCGCATTATCGGAGTTGGTCGTAGCGAGGGTTCATCAGCAAGCGAAGACAACGCTCGTGTACCAGATAGCTACGAAATGCCACGCGATGTTGTCGACCTATCGATATCGAAGAAGTTTGGCGACCACCTTGAGATAAAAGCCAACATCCGCGATTTGCTTGCACAAAGCGTAAGCTACAAGCAATTCGACGATGTGACACTCAAAAACGGCACATCAAAAGAGGTGAAACAAATAACACATCAATACAAGCCTGGTCGCAACATCGGCCTCTCAGCAACTTGGAAATTCTAAGAAAGGTAAAAGAATAAAAAGGGTAAAAGGGTAAAGAGGTAAAAAGGAAAAATGGTAAAAGCCCACCTTCCTCATTCCTCTTTCCTTGTCCCTCCTTCCTTGTCCGAAGTCGTTTCTACGACTTCGCCCCCAAAAATTAAAAAAAGATAAACATCCATTTTCAACAAATATTATTTATGGAAAAGATTAAGTTTTTAGGAATGGCGAGCCTCATGGCGCTTGCCACATGCATGACATCATGCAGTAGTGATGACAACAATGGCGATGAAGAAAAACCAAGCCAGAAGTACACATGGTCAACAGATGGAGGCATCAAAGCTTGCGACCATCTATTGTTCAGCGAAGTAGACAACAGCGAAAATGTAAACGGCACACAAATAGGAAATGGTGATGCAGAATTCGTGTTCAAAGGAAAGCAGACTCTAAAGAAAGGCACCTACATCCTCAAAGGTTGGGTATACATCGCCAACGGAGCAGAGCTTACCATCGAACCTGGTACCATCATCAAGGGCGACAAGCAGACTAAGGCTTCGCTCATAGCTGAACGTGGCGGTAAGCTCATAGCTCAGGGAAGCGCTTCGGAACCTATAGTATTTACATCAGAAGAGGCTCCTGGCAGCAGAAAGCCTGGTGACTGGGGTGGCGTAATCCTCTGCGGTAAGGCTCGCAACAATCAGACAGAGATGCAGATTGAAGGTGGTCCTCGTACCAAGCATGGTGGTAACGACGATGCCGACAACTCAGGTGTATTGAGCTACGTAAGAATAGAGTTTGCTGGATATCCTTTCAATACCGACCAAGAAATCAACGGTCTTACTCTCGGTTCTGTAGGTAGTGGCACAAAGATTGACCACGTGCAGGTTTCATACTCTAATGATGACTCATACGAGTGGTTTGGTGGTACCGTTAACTGCAAATACCTCGTAGCATACCACGGATGGGACGACGACTTCGATACCGATAATGGCTACTCTGGTGCCGTACAGTATGGTCTGTCTGTTCGCAATGCCAAGATTGCAGATAAGTCACAAAGCAACGGCTTCGAAAGCGACAACAACGCTGGTGGTTCAGATGTTAGTCCTTACACCACAGCAACATTCAGCAACATCACCTTTATCGGGCCAAAGATGCAGACTGGTGTAAACTTCCAAAACACTACCGATTTCATCACAGGCGGAAAGCTCAACCCTAACAATGGTTCTGCTCTTGGCAAATTCCAAGCAGCTATGCAGATTCGCCGTTCTTCACGCTTGAATGTCATCAACTCTGTTGCTGCAGGTTGGCCTATCGGTCTTATCATCGATGGTGAAAAGGGCGACACTCCTGCTCAAGCTAAAGCAGGCACTATACACTTCCACAACAACGTGTTTGCAGGCATGGATATCATTGGTTCTGATGCTAACAAGGTATACGAAGATGTGCTCTACGATGCAGCCAACAAGAAAGTATTAGATGCCAACAAGAGCTCATATTCTTCAACCTTCTTCTATCTTGAAGCAATGAAGAACAAAGCTTACGACGATGCTTCAGCTCTCTTGCTTACCGACGCTATCAACCTCGGTTCACCATTCATGCCAACAGCAACAAGTCCTTTGCTTAGCGGAGCATCATTCGATGGCGAGAGTATAGCATGGCTCGACAAGGTATCATACGTAGGAGCATTCAACGCAACAGACAACTGGCTTGCTGGCTGGACCAACTTTGATCCACAAAATGCAAAATACTAAATAATAAAGAATAAAAAACTTAGAAACTGAAGTAGGCAACACTAAATATATTAATCCACCTACTATCAATCACCCTACCCCATACTAAAAACCAACATTAAAGCCATTCCATGGAGCAATTCCATGAAATGGCTTTTCTTTATTTATTCTATTAACTCATTATGCTTTATTTCTCTTCTCCTACCACCCATACGATATCGCCTACTTCGAAGCGGCGGTTAGGATTTATCATGGTAAGGTTTTTCTGTCCCTCTTCCACTCCCACAACCATGAAGTTGTAGCGTTGGCGCACGTTGCTTTCTTTGAGTGTTTTGCCAACAAGCGGACTATCGGCAGTGATGACGAGCTTCTGAAGTTTCATCTCACGATGTTCGATATCAGCATCCTCCGGCAATAGCTCAGCCTGCATAGCTGCATTCATTATATTGAGCTGTTCATCGTTGCCAATAGCTTGCAGCTTATCTCCTACGAAGAGCATCATATTACCATCAGGAATGTTTATGCGATGGCTACCACGCAGAATACTGCTAACATGCACTCCGAAGCGATTGCCGAGTTTGAGTTGAGCAAGAGTCTTGCCAGCCCAAAGCGAATCTACAGGTACTATAAACTCAGAGATATGGATATCGCGATCAAGAAGATGTCCCTCGAAGAGCGGACGACGTTTGCCACTAACCTGTGCTTCAATATCGCGCGAACGAAGGTTTTGCACAAAGAGTCGCTCAAGGCGTATGCTACGATGTTTTAGTCGGCGTGACAAAGCCATGAGCAATATCACCACAAGTGCGATAGTGATGATTAATGCGTTTTTGAATCGTGACAGATAGTTGCAGATATAGAATATGAAGCCTGCGCCTATTGCCACACGCACCAAGACTGTAAATATCAACGGCAAACGATTGAGTCGACTTTCTGTCCATAGGGCTTTAAACTCCTCGCTATGATTTTTCTTCATAATCATAGAACGCAAGAATGGCGAAATCATAGCCACGGTAAGGATACCAGTGATTCCATTTGCCCACCAATGAAGTTCCCATCCTGGCAGCAGTCTACGCATGAAAGGAAGGAATAACGAAAGCATTATAGCTACTACTGCAACCGAGAGGATTGAATATATCACCACATTCCACGCCATGGCTTTGAGCAGCGCACGCCAATGGTTGTTCTCAGTTTGAGTAGTATGGTGAATAGCTCCCATATGGTCGAGTCGGCGAATCCATTTGCGTGGTAATCTACGTTCCATAATTTCGTAGCATGGTATAGCTGCCTTCATCATATATGGCGTGAGGAAGGTGGTGATAACAGAGACCGCTACGACAACAGGATAAAGGAAGTCGCTTATCACACGAAGCGACAATCCCAACGAGGCTATGATAAAGGCAAACTCACCAATCTGAGCCATAGAGAATCCGCATCGCATGGCTGTCTTTAGTGGTTGACCGCTAAGCATGAAACCCATGGTACCAAAGATGGCTTGACCAACTAATATTGTTAGTACGAGCACAAGAATAGGCACGGCATAGCTCACAAGGATAGCAGGATCGACAAGCATACCTACAGACACAAAGAAGATTGCGCCAAAGAGGTTTTTCACAGGTTCTACTACCGTAGTAATCTTGTCGGCTTCGATAGTTTCAGCAAGAATGCTTCCCATGACGAAAGCTCCAAAGGCAGAGCTGAAGCCTACGGTAGTTGACAATACAGCCATGGCACAACATAGTCCGAGTGCCACTACCACAAGGGTCTCGTCGTTCATCAGTCGTCGTGTTTTGCGAAGGAAAGGTGGAATAAGGAATATTCCCACCACAAACCACAACACAAGGAAGAACACTATCTTGCCCACGCTCTCAATCATCATGCTACCATCTGGATTGGCTCCACGCGCTATCGTCGACAGCATCACCATCATCACAATGGCAAGCACATCTTCCAATATCAGCACACTCATCACAAGACCTGCAAAACGTTGTTGCCTCAGGCCAAGGTCGTCGAGAGCCTTATAGATAATGGTGGTAGACGACATGGCAAGCATACCTGCAAGAAACAGGCAGTTCATGTGACTCCAATCAAACATGGTGCCAACACCTGTGCCAAGCGCCATCATACAGAAGATAATGGTAAGAGCCGCTATGACTGGCGTCATGCCCATCTTCAGAATCTTTTTGAACGAGAAGTCCAGACCGAGCGAGAACAATAAGAACATCACTCCGATATCTGCCCATGTCTGTATATCAGCTTTGTCAACTACCGACATCAGATATGGCATATGTGGACTCACCAGGAATCCAGCTACGATATATCCCAACACCAATGGTTGGCGTAGCTTCTTGAATAATAAAGTGACAAGACCTGCCACCATTAGGATTAGTGCCAGGTCTTGTATCAAATGGGGTATCTCTGCCATTTATTTTTAATTAGTCATTGTATGTACCAGTTATTTCGCAAATCTTCACTATCACGTCGACAGCCTTCTGCATCACTTGTATGCTCACAAACTCGTAAGGTCCGTGGAAGTTTACTCCGCCAGCAAAGATATTTGGACAAGGCAAACCCTTGAAGCTTAGCTGTGCTCCATCGGTTCCGCCACGAATAGGTTCTACCTTTGGACGTACGCCAGTTTCCTGCATAGCGCGAAGCACGATATCGATGACATGCATGTTGTCATCAATCTTCTCCTTCATATTATAATATTGGTCGTTGAGCTTCACACTCACGGTACCTTCGCCATACTTGGCATTCATCTTGTTGGCAATATCAAGGAAGAACTGCTTACGGTCTTCGAATTTTTCGCGATCGTGGTCGCGGATGATATAGCTCATCTTAGCCTCCTCAGTACGTGTCTCCATGCTTATCAGATGGTAGAAGCCCTGATAACCCTCTGTAGTTTCAGGAATATCAGTTTCAGGGATAAGGCTATTGAATTCGCATGCCAAACGGTTAGCATTAATCATCTTACCCTTAGCATAGCCTGTATGCACGCTCACACCCTTGATAACGACCTTAGCTCCTGCTGCGTTGAAATTCTCGAACTCAAGCTCACCTAAGTCGCCACCATCCATAGTGTAAGCCCATTGGCAACCAAACTTCTCTACATCGAAATGATGGGCACCCATACCAATCTCTTCATCAGGATTGAAGCCTACACGGATGTCGCCATGCTTTATCTCGTCGTGGTCGCGCAGATAGCACATAGCTTGCATTATCTCTGCAATACCAGCCTTATCATCGGCTCCGAGCAATGTATGACCATCGGTAACGATGAGGTCTTCGCCAATATGGCTATTGAGTTCAGGGAATTTTGTTGGTGAAGAAACTATGCCTGGCGAAAGTTCTATGTCGCCACCTTGATAATTCTCCACGATACGTGCTTTCACGTCTTTACCGCTACAATCTGGGCTGGTGTCATAGTGAGATATGAAACCTATTGTTGGTACAGGTTTCTTGGTGTTGCCCTTTAGAGTGGCATATACATAGCCCTTGTCGTCCATTTCAACATCTGTAAGTCCCTCGCGAACGAGTTCTTCTTTCAGATAATTGGCAAACACAAGTTGCTTTTCGGTACTAGGAACCGAAGTGGAATCTTCGTTCGACTGAGTATCGAACTTGGTGTAGTTTAGAAATCTTTCTGTTATATTCATAGTCTTGTAAACAAGTGATGTTTTGAAATTAATGCGCAAATATACCTATTTATTTTAAAATAGCGAAGAGATTTCTCACATATTTATATTATATATAGGTTTTCAGAAGCTCAACAGCCAAGCCGATTAACGGTATAAAGGCATGTTGGAGGATTATAATGGGAAGTTGTGGCAGTCAAAATGCCAATTCTTTGATATACGTCAAGAATTACATATTTAATGAATAATTTATTGGAAAATGTTTGTTGTGTTCGCACACAATGCTTACCTTTGCATCGTCAAAAGGACAAAAGATTGATTTAGAAAGATTGTTTAGGTTAGTAATAGTTTAGGTTTTTAGTTATTTAAGATCAGGATTCTATTAAGGTATTGAGTCTTAGAAAAAGGTAAAAAAAGAAAGATTGTTCAGGACGACAGGTATTAGATTAAGGTAGAAAAAGGTTGTATTACAAGGTATTAAGTCTTACGAATAAGGTAAAAAAGAGAGATTGTACAGGACAACAGGTATTAGGTTAAGGTAATAAAGAAAGATTGTTTAGGAAAAGGTATTAGGTTAAGGTAAAGAATAAAGGATTGTTTCAGGCAGGTATTAGATAATTAAGGTAAAAAGAACAGAGAAAGATTGATAGGATAGCATAGAGATGTTGAAAGCCTGGCTTGCAGTTAGCAACTGCTTGCAGGCATATTGGGGACGGGCGCGTTCCTTTTTTTTGCCCTTTTGCTAACTATATATCTTTTATCACATAAGTTTCGCTTGTATTCATCAAATTACGAAGATAGAATAACGACAACTATATTATAGCTGTTCGCTATCTGCTATATTTCAAGCAATTAGCGAACAGCAATGCTCCTACATATTTTTTTTCTTAGAGTATTTATTCCAAGAGTTCTATTAGAACTTCAATTCTTTGAGTATGTTGCCATCCATGTCGAGCACCTGGATATGGCGATTCTCATAAATAGCGAGAGTTGGCAGATTGCCTCCCTTGGGGAATGTTGGCGAACCAGTATTGCATACTACTGTACCTTCGGCATCAACATCGAGGTGCCAAAGATGGGTGTGACCGTAGAAGAGCACATCGGCATGGCATGATGGTTTATGGTCGGGATTATAGATATGACCATGTGTGAGCCAAATGCGTGTACCATTGTCAACAAGAAGCATAGAATCTTGAAGCACAGGGAATTGAAGTAGCATCTGGTCTACCTCTGAGTCGCAATTACCTCGTACTGCCACTATATCCTTAGCCATGGCGTTGAGTCGTTCAACTATAGCCTTTGGGTCGAGCCCTTCAGGCAATCCGTTGCGAGGACCATAGTTGATAATATCGCCAAGCAGGCATAGCATATCACATTTATTATCGGCATATATCTTTAATGCCTTTTCCAACGATGGCAAAGAGCCGTGTATGTCGGAGAGAATAAGATACTTCATTTTTGTTTTTTTTATTGTTATCTAATAGAGCCTATCTGAATAAGGCTCAGCTATCTATATCTGATGATGCAAATTTAGCACTTTATTTTGTTTTAGCAAAATTGCTTAGTGTTGTTTCAGCTTTTTGCCTAAATGCTTATACAACCACACAAAGGCTGGAATAAGGAATAAATCTGCCATTATCCATGCCACAGGGTCACCATAGCAAACACCATACCATGCGTAGGCTGGTACGAGCCAAAGGCTAACTCCACAGCGAGCTATCATCTCCATAACACCACTCAGCATCGAGAAGTTGCTGTAACCCAAACCTTGGATGCTATAGCGAAGTATGGTGAGCAATCCGAGACAAGGATAGAAATAGTTGGCAATACGCATATATTGTGCAGCAAGATTCACTACTTCAGCTTCGCCACTATCTACAAAGAGCATCATCATATAGTCGGCAAAAGGATAGATAATGGCAAAGGTAAAGACGAAAAATACCAACATAATCTTTAAAGAAGCTTTCACTCCTTGCCCCACTCGATCCAACTTACCTGCGCCAAGGTTTTGTCCACAGTATGTTGCCATGGCTACTCCGACATTCTCAAACACACAGGTGAAGAGATATTTTATTCGCATCGATGCTGTGAAGGCAGCCACATATATAGTTCCCAATGCGTTATTGGCACTCTGCAACATCACTATACCAATACCGGTGATAGAGAATTGTAAGCCCATAGGCACACCATTGTTGAGCAATATGCTAACCTTCTTGTTATCGTATTCTCGCTCGTTGCCTTGCGGAATGAGTATTTGCATATGCTTTTTGATGTACCAAACGCAAAGAGCCACCGAAAAGCCTTGCGATAGCCATGTGGCAATACCAGCTCCTTCTACGCCCAATCCCATAATGAGAATCAACACCACATCAAGCAATATATTGACTATAGAAGCTGCGATAAGGAAATAAAAAGGTTGCTTAGAATTTCCCAACGCTCTAATCTGACCCGACAGCAAATTGTAGGCTATAGTAAATGGTATAGCTGCAAACTGCAATATAAGAAAGGTGTAGGCATCATCAAAGACATCGGCAGGAGTGTTTACTAGATGCAATATCTTACCACAGAAGATACACGACAAGAAGGTTATGACCACAGCTAAGACTATAGCTATGCGGATGCTATTGCTAACATAGGCTCGCATCTTGGCATAATCTTTAGCACCAAAAGCTTGAGCCACAGGAATGGCGAAGCCTGCACATGAGCCATTGCAAAAGCCCATTATCAAAAACATAATACTCGACGATGCTCCTACAGCTGCCAATGCCTCAACTCCAATCCATCTGCCCACAATAGCAGCATCGATGATGAGATACATCTGCTGTAGGATGTAGCCCATGATAAGCGGAACAGCAAAACTGGTAATAGCTCTTAATGGCGAGCCTACGGTCATGTCGTTAACGCTGTTGTTATTCATTTTGTTACCCTTTTAAGTTATAATGCTATAATAAAATATGTATATATATAATAATGTGGGTGCAAAATTACTAAATATATCGTTAACATGATAGCTAAACAACTCAGTTTTTTGTACCTTTGCACCTTTGGATAACAACATATAACACAACAAACAGAAATAAATAGATGAAAAAGACAATACCAGTTATAGGCATGGCATGCTCGGTTTGTGCAGCCAACGTAGAACGTAAACTCAATTCTTTAGATGGTATCAACTCTGCCACGGTTTCGCTTGCAGGCCGCACGGCATTGGTAGACTTTAATCCCGAGCAAATAACGCTCGAAGATATGAAACGCGAAATTAGCAATGCAGGCTACGACCTTGTGATAGAAGAAGACCGTAGTGCTGAGGAGATAAATCGTAGAGAGTTTACACTATTGAAACGAAAAACCATTGGCTCGTGGATATTCACCCTTTTGGTGATGGCATTCAGCATGGGATGGATATCGATGGGTGCAGAATCGGAGTTGGCTACACGCAACATAAACAACCAAATGGCTCTGATTATTGCATTGGTGAACATGATGTGGTGTGGTAAAGACTTCTATATCTCAGCATGGAAGCAGCTAAAACATGCCACAGCAAACATGGACTCGCTGGTGGCACTAAGCACGATAATTGCCTTCTTGCTAAGTTCTTTCAACACTTTTTGGGGTGATGATGTTTGGGGAGCAAGAGGCATAGAATGGCATACTTATTTCGATGCCTCGGTGATGATTACAACCTTTGTGCTTACCGGAAGATGCTTGGAGGAGAAAGCTAAAGACAGCACAGCAAGTAGCATACGCCACTTGATGGGATTGCAGCCAAAGACTGCCCGACTTATAGATGGCGACAAGATAGAAGAGGTGCCATTGTCAACAATAGGTCGAGGCGATGTGATTGAGGTTAGAGCTGGCGAAAAGATTCCTGTAGATGGCATTGTGACAGAAGCTGAGAGCTTTATGACTGCCGATGCTGCATATATCGACGAGGCTATGATTACGGGCGAGCCTACACCTGTGGCTAAACGCAAGGGCGACTCGGTGATGGCTGGCACCATACCAAGTCAAGGCAAACTACGCATGCGAGCTATGCAGATAGGCGAAAAGACTGCTTTGGCTCAGATAATTAGAATGGTACAAGAGGCTCAAGGAAGCAAGGCGCCTGTGCAACGCATAGTAGACAAGGCAGCATTGGTGTTTGTGCCTGTGGTGGCAGCAATAGCGTTAGTAACCTTCATTGTTTGGTGGGCTATCGGTGGCAATGCCGCCCTACCCCAAGCCATTCTTTCTGCAGTAGCTGTGCTGGTGATAGCTTGTCCGTGTGCTATGGGATTGGCTACTCCTACTGCCTTGATGGTGGGCATGGGAAAGGCTGCCGAGAAACAGATTCTGATAAAGGATGCTGCGGCATTGGAACGATTGAGAAAAGTCGACGCTTTGGTTATTGACAAGACCGGAACGCTCACCATTCCAAACCAGAATGTAGACTTCACAAAGGCAGATGATATAGATCTTGAAACTCGCGAAACACTAAAGACTAATGCTGCTGAGGCAATGAGCATTCTGCAGAAAGAAGGTATAGAGGTGTGGATGATGAGTGGCGACAAAGAGGAAGCTGCAAGCTATTGGGCTCAGAAGGCTGGCATACAGCACTATCAGAGCAAGGTGAAGCCTGACGACAAACAGGCTTTGGTGAAGAAACTACAGGAAGAAGGTAAGAGAGTGATGATGGTTGGCGACGGCATCAACGACACTCAGGCTTTGGCTCTTGCTGATGTGAGCATGGCTATAGGCAAGGGTACTGATGTGGCTATGGATGTGGCACAAGTCACGCTAATGGGCGACGACCTCATGGCTATTCCTGAAGCCGTAAAGCTGAGCCGCAAGACGGTAAGCATGATATGGCAAAACCTATTCTGGGCTTTTGTCTACAACATAGTGTGCATTCCGCTTGCAGCTGGTGCTTTACACATCTTTGGTATCGACTTCCAGATTACTCCTATGTGGGCAAGTGGACTTATGGCATGCTCAAGCCTTAGCGTAGTGCTAAACTCGCTAAGGCTGAAGCTGGGATAGAAAAGTTAGCAAAGAGGGGAATACAATTGTCCATTCCCCTCTTTTCTTTCTACTAGCTTTTTATTAACCTATCTTTTAACCATAATCCTATACGAAATTGAACTAATACAAAAAAACTGCGAAATTTTGATTAACAACTATATTTTTTGCTATTCAAATAAATTATCATACTTATAATCAACCTACTTTAAATGCTTTTTACTATTTTTGTACTCACCTAATAACAAAATAAAACTACATCTAAAACATGAACATTAAACAAAAGACATGGCATGCTGCATGTATGACAGTATGCCTTTCATTAGCACCAGCACTTGCTAATGGACAAACGTTTGATTTCGAAGATTGCGAAATCGGACAAAAATTCACTATGTGGAATGTAGACCAAGGAAACATTACCGACGAAGCTAAGGCGGTAGCTGAAGTGGTTGCCGACCCTACAAATCCTAACAACAAGGTGTTGCACATCACCGTTAAGACTTGGGGAACATTCGTTACCCTCACACTTCCACCTGAATTAGCAGGTCATCTGCTTACCGACAGTAAATCTACACTCAGCTTTGACCTATATCGCCCTACTACAGATGCAGACGACTGGAAACAGTTTCATGCTTATCTCGGCAACGACAAATTATATCAAGACGAAAGCTATCCTTACCAAGGCGATAAAGGACAATGGGTGGCGAAACAATATCCTCTTAGTAAGGTAACAACAGCTACCGACGACGAAAGAAATCTACATATCGGTATCCATCACAACAATTCAGAATATTATATTGACAATGTGCGATTAAAAGGACAACACGATGACTATTTTGTGGCTTCAAACAGCAACAACCTCATCGATATATGCAAGAAAAACACATCGTCAGACTATACGGTATGGAATACACCTACACTAATTCCGGAAAATGAAACATTGGATATACGAACAGCTCGCTATAGTTATCTGAATAGTAAGATGGAAGGAGCTGGCATAATAAATCTATATGCTGGTGGCGAACGCACATATCTTGGTAGCAATGAGAAAAACAACAAAAACTATCATCCAGACTGGTCGCTATTCAATGGCACCTTGAATATTTTCCCATACAAAGATGTAGAAGCCAATGCAGGCTTTTATGGATTAGTATGGATGTCGGGCAAGACTTTCGCACCAGATAATGCTGCACAAAATGCTGCTGACGGCAATATAAACCCTTGTTTTGCAAATACTAAAGTTGTGCTACACGATGGCGCAACCATAGCTTGCGAAAGTGGTAAGCGCGGACTACGCATAGCTCATCTCGACACAGAAGAAGGCTCTACTATTTATGGATATCTGAAAGAAAAGGTTAACAACGACGCTTACTACATGGTTGGTAGCGACAATAGCGACGGAACTCTCGCTGGCAGAATAATACCTATGGGAGGCTCAAACCTAAATATAAAGGTAGGACTTGTGAAAGAGGGTAAGGGTACTTATCGCATCACAGGCAACCAAAACTTGATAACAGGCGGCATCCGCATCATTGATGGTGCTGTAATGGCAAATAATGATGCACAAAAAGCTGAGACCGGAAAACTATCTGGAGCTATAGGTCAGCAGACTTCAGCACAAACACCAGGTGTATACGTAATGAGCAAAGGCTTGTTGGGAGGCGTAGGCAGTATTGGCTCTACAGTAGACCTATACGGAACTCTCGCTCCTGGCGATGGTGGCATAGGCACTCTAATGCTTAAGAACTACGCAACTACAGAGAAGCCTAATTTGGTATTACATCCAAAATCGAAGATACGAATGGAGGTCACAGATGGCGAACACTATGACCAGCTTGTTGTTGATGGCAACATATCTATAAGCAACAAGATGGAGGACTTCAGCGAATCTACCGAAAAGCCACGTATATATATCACACTAACAAGCAACCCTACTCTTGCTGTTGGCGATGAACTAAAACTCATAACTTGCAATTCTAAGGATGAAGCATTAGACTTCGATGTAAGATACCCAAAACAATATACATGGAAGACTGACATTAAAGAAATTGATGGTAAATTTGCTCTTGTGGCATGTGTCACCTCTTTAGAATATGGTGGACAGGGTGAATGGAAAGAAGATAGCGACGAAGAAACAAAGACCGACACTACGACTATAGATATTGAAAACGAAAAGGCGTATAGCGATCCACTACGAACATATGCCGAACAGCAAGGAAAATATATTGGTACTTGTGTATCTCTATATGATAACAAGATAAATATAGACGACGAAAATGACAGCAAGACTCGCCAACTGATAGACCAGTTCAATATGGTGGTATGCGAAAACGAAATGAAGTTTGATGCCACAGAACCTAACCAAGGCGAATTCAACTATTATAATGGCGACCGCCTTGTGGCATTTGCTCAAAAGCATAACATGCGTGTAAGAGGGCATGCCTTGGTATGGCACTCTCAGGTGGCAAAATGGTTGAGCAAAGATGGCAAGAAGAACGATAAGAACTTCACACAGCAACAACTGCTCGACATTATGAAAAACCATATCGATAATGTGGCAGGTCACTATAAAGGAAAGGTGGCAGAATGGGATGTTTGTAATGAGGTGTTGGACGACGACCAATCAATCGTTCGTACCGACCCTAACGGCTTCAAACTTCGTACTGCTTCTATCTGGAACTTCGCTGGCGAAGACTATATAGAAAAGGCTTTCCGCTGGGCTCGTGAGGCTGCACCTGATGCACAGCTTATACTCAACGACTATGGCGTAGAATTCCAAGGTCAGGCAAAGGCTGAAGCTTTCTACAACTTGGCTAAGTATCTGAAGGAGAAAGGTGTGCCTATTGATGGTGTAGGATTGCAATGCCACCTTGATGTTGGCAACGTGGACATAGATAAGCTCAAAGCTACTATCGACCGCTTCAAAGCCATCGGATTACGTTGCGTAATCACAGAGCTCGACCTTGGTATGGACGACAACGAGGCTAACCGCATGCAACAAGCTAAGGACTATTATAATATTGCTCGCATAGCTATGGAGGCTGACAACTGCAATGAGCTAATGGTATGGGGATTGACAGATGCTATGACATGGCGTGGTGGTCGCAACCCATTACTCTACGACTCTAACCTCACGCCAAAGCCTGCCTACTATGGTCTGCACCAAGGATTGCGTGAAACTTCGTCGGCACCAACGGCTATATCACCACTACCCTATGGTAAACCTTCAGCAACACATGTTGTAGCTGAAACTTACTACAATCTACAAGGGCAACGCATCACATCATCTGCTGCAGATAGTATATATATAACAAGTCAGCTAATGAGCGATGGGAGTGTGAGAAACAAAAAGGTCATTAACCGATAATGGCATAATGATATTATCCTAACTTAAAGGGAATTTCAAGAGGAAGTATTATCATCGGCTATAACCGATGATAATACTTCCTCTTTCTATTGTCTACATACGCAACCACACGAAGGTTATATCTACAACGAAGCCTATTTGTATCGATAATTCAGCTTACTTTCCCCAACAACGAAGCCTATTTACTCCAATTTATGCTTTCTTTCAAATTTTGCTATGCTTTCTATCAAAGATACTTTTGCTTACTTTCAAAAACAGCTTTGCTTACTGGCAAATATTTTTAAATTTAATAATGGCTATCAATACACCAACCACCTTACTTGTAATTTAACAATATACTATACAATTAGTTAACTATCCGCAACAAGCTACAACCACAACAGCAAAAGCAAATAAAATAATGACAAATTCCACGTTTTTACATTACAAATAGGCTTATCATGAAGTTGTGATGCAAAATATTCTTTTTCTGCATTCCGCTTTCAACCTTTTGTAAATAGAATTCAGATATTAATATAAGAAAACAATTAAAGGATGCACGCTTCAAAATGAAGTAAACATCCTTTAATCACTAGTGGAGCTGGTGGGATTCGAACCCACGTCCGCACAAGGAAACCATACGCTTTCTACACGCTTATTCCAGCCTTTGGTTTTCGAGGCATGGCAAGACCTGGACCACCAACCATACCCTTATCTCCTAAATTTCACTCATGCATCGGAGCCTACACAAGCTATTTCCGATTGTCCTGCACCGCTTGACCCTCAGATTCGGAACAACATCCTTGGAGCGATGTCTCGTTCCATCACCTAGTGACGGAATAAAGCCAGTAATCTACTGTACTTCGATTAGGCAGCGAGAGCGTAATTGTTTTCGCCAATTAAATTTTATGTCCACTATGATTATGGAGATAGCCGACGAGTCTCCGCGTGCTTACGTACCATTTCATCTCGCCGTCAAATCCATGTCAACCCCAAGATTACGTAGATACGTGGATGCAAAGATATTCATTTCGCCATAAATAGCCAAATTTTTTAGAGTATATTTAATTCTTCTTTGCTTTTTTCTTACTTTGCAATCGGCATAACCACCTATAACCACATCATTATCAAGCAGTCTATTTGTATAATAAATGAAGAGGCTACTTCTTATTTATGCGCAAGCAAACACTTTTTTCAATAAAAAATGCGTAACTTTGCAACATTTTAAGGAAAAACGAGTTTATACTAATATAATATTAAGGTATATATCTAAAACAAAGATGAAAAAGTCGATAATAATATCAGCATTGTTTGCACTATTCTCGCTATCTACATTCGCCCAGTCAACGATGACCGACGACCAGGTGATGCAGTTTGTTGTTAAAGAACATGAGGCAGGTTCGTCACAATCGCAGATTGTTACCAAGCTCATGCAAAGTGGTGTAGACATACAGCAGATACGCCGAGTGAAAAACAAATACGAGCGCGAAATGAAACAAGATGGTCTTGGCGTATCGGCACAGAATGCAGGACAAAGCAACAGCCGATTGAGAAAAAACAACGGCAAGACTAAAGACGACATCAATAATAAGACCAAAACTCCTATCACAGATAAGGCTACTGCAACCACTAATCGTGTGCAGAGCCTACCTAAATGGCAGAAGGAATACGACGAAACAAGCGATGAGTTCACAGCTATGCAGGGTGAACTCAACGGAATATTGCCTGTAGATTCCGCAGAATGGATAAACCAACTGTTGCAGGAGAAAGAAAAGGCAAGAAAGAAAGTGTTTGGTCGCGACATCTTCAACAACAACGAACTGTCGTTTGAGCCAAATATGAATATCGCTACACCTCAGAACTATCGTCTCGGCCCTGGCGACGCAGTATTTGTAGATATATATGGAGCTTCACAAAAATCTGTTGAAGCAACAGTTACTCCTGATGGCGACATCAACATCGAAGGCTTCGGTCCTGTACAGGTGAGCGGACTCACCGTGGCTCAAGCTAACGCAAAGCTTCGCTCTACTTTGGGTACACGCTATAGCAGCAGCAAAATAAAGCTCAGCGTGGGTCAGACAAAAACTATCATGGTAAACGTGATGGGCGAGGTAACAGTACCTGGCACATATACCCTCTCAGCCTTTGCAACAGTATTCCATGCCCTATACATGGCTGGCGGAACCAACGACCTTGGTACTCTGCGTAATATTAAGGTATATAGAAATAACAAGCTCGTTTCTGTAGTCGACATCTACGACTATATCCTCAATGGTAAGTTGACTGGCAACGTACGTTTGGCAGACAACGATGTTATCGTGGTTGGACCTTACGACTGCTTGGTAAACATCACCGGTAAGGTGAAGCGACCAATGTTCTATGAAATGAAGCGCAACGAGAGTATGAGCTCGCTGCTGAAATATTCAGGTGGTTTTACTGGCGATGCCTATACCAAATCGGTTAGAGTGTTAAGAAAGACTGGCAAGGAATACTCAGTATTCAATGTCAACGAGTTTGACATGTCGTCATTCCGTATTGCCGATGGCGACTCTGTAAGCGTTGACTCTATATTGCCACGATATGAGAATACTGTAGAAATAAAAGGTGCAGTATTCCGCCCTGGCATGTATCAGCTTGGCGAACATATCAATAGCGTACGCACACTCATTGAGCAGGCTGACGGTATGACCGAGCAGGCTTTCACCAACCGTGGTGTTATGCATAGAATGAAAGCCGACCGCACACTCGAAGTATTGAGCGTAGACCTTGGAGGCATTATGAGTGGCAAGGTTGCCGACATTCCTTTGAGAGAAAACGACGTATTGTTTGTACCAACACGTCAGGATGCTATGGTAGAGCGTACCATCACCATCCATGGAGAGGTGCAATATCCTGGTATCTACAAATATGCAGACAATGAGACCATCGAAGACTTCATTCTTCAGGCTGGTGGACTCACAGAATCTGCTTCTACTACAAAGGTCGACGTAGCACGACGTGTCAACGACCCTAAGGCTACAGTCAACGACTCTGTGATTGCCAAGACATACAGCTTTGCATTGAAAGATGGCTTCGTTGTTGATGGAGAGCCGGGCTTTGTGCTTATGCCTTATGACGAGGTATATGTAAGAAAGAGCCCAGGATATAGCACACAACAGAATGTAAGTGCCGAAGGCGAAGTGATGTTTGCAGGTACATACACCCTTAGCCGTCGCAACGCTCGACTCAGCGACCTATTCAGAAGAGCAGGAGGAAGCACCGACCTCGCTTATATCAAGGGAGCACGATTAATGCGTAAAGCCAATGAGGCAGAGAAGGCTCGTATGGAGGCTGTATTGAAGATGCAGCAGGAACAGCAACAGAAGAACCTCTTGCAACTTGCTGCCAGCAGCAATAATGCATCAGCCATCACCCAGACAGCTAAAGATGCGACGAAGGAAGACCTAAAGAAATTCTCTGTACCAAATGAATATCCTGTTGGTATCGACCTTGCTGAAGCATTAAAGAACCCTGGTTCTGATGCCGACATGATACTCCGTGATGGTGACCGCCTCATCGTGCCTCAATATAATGGTACTGTTAAGATTAATGGTGCTGTGATGTATGCCAACACCGTGGCTTACGAAAAGGGCAAGCGCATATCAAGCTATATCGACGAAGCTGGTGGCTTTGCAGCCGACGCCAACAAGAGCCGTGCTTATATCATATATATGAATGGTAAGGTGGCTAAGGTTGGTCATGGTGCCAAGGTTCAGCCAGGTTGCGAGATTGTAGTACCAGCCAAGATGAAGCGTAAGCTGAGTGTTGCCGAAACAATGAGCTTGGGTAGCAGCATGTCAAGTATTGCAGCCATGATTGCTACAATTGCCAACTTGAGCAAGTAGGCTTATTCTGAGAATGCAAAAAAATCCCCCAACAAAATTACAACACCATGAAATATCCTATCGGTATACAGAGTTTTGAGAAACTACGTAAGGAAAGGTTCCTATATGTAGACAAGACCAAGTATATATACGAGCTTGTAGACCAAGGTGTATACTATTTTCTGAGTCGTCCGCGACGTTTCGGAAAGAGTCTTCTCATATCTACCATAGAGGCTTACTTCCAAGGAAAGAAAGAACTCTTCGACGGACTGGCAATAAAAGAGGAGGAAAAGGATTGGAAGCAATATCCTATTTTCCATATCGACCTGAATACCGCCAACTTCCGTGAAGAGGGCAGCCTATACAATCTGCTCAATGACTATTTAGACAAATGGGAAAGCATCTATGGCACACGAAGTTCGGAAAATACGCTTGCACTTCGCTTTAAGGGAATAATAGAAAGGGCTGCCGAGAAAGAGGGACGCAATGTGGTGATTCTTATTGATGAATATGATAAGCCTATACTGCAGACTCTACGCAACCCTGAGTTGCAAGAGAAACACCGCAACCAGCTGAAAGCCTTCTACTCTGTATTAAAGACGCAAGACAAATATATCAAATTTGCCTTTATCACCGGTGTCACCAAGTTTGGAAAGGTTAGCGTGTTTAGCGACTTGAACAACTTGACAGACATATCAATGGACAACCGCTATGTAGCAATCTGCGGTTTGACAGAAGAAGAGCTTGCAACATACTTCAAGCAAGGTATCGAAGAGTTAGCCAAGACTTACGGAGATACTATAGAAGAAACTATCGCAAAGCTAAGAGAACGATACGATGGATATCATTTTGAGGAGCACACCATAGGTATATACAATCCATTCAGTGTGCTCAATGCCATGTCAAGGAAACAATACAAAGACTATTGGTTTGAGACTGGAACTCCAACATTCCTCGTAGACTTGCTAAAGATGCACAACTATCGATTACAAAATCTAACCACAGAACGTGTATCAAGCGATGTCATCAATAGCATAGACTCTATGTCGACAAATCCAATACCTGCGATTTATCAAAGTGGCTATCTCACGATAACTGGCTACGATGAGAGATTCAAGAAATATTTGCTTGGCTTCCCAAACAAAGAAGTAGAAGAAGGATTCATCAATTTCTTGCTACCTCTATATTCTTCAGCAGGAACCGACTCGCCATTCATAGTAGATGAGTTTGTTCATGATGTGGAGGCAGGAAAACCAGAGCAATTCATGCAACGTATGAAAGCCTTTTTTGCCGACACCAGCTATCAAGTGGTAGGCAATGCTGAGCTATATTTTCAGAATGCGATGTACTTGGTTTTCAAAATGATGGGATTCTACACGCAGGTTGAACGACCAACAAGCGATGGACGTATAGATGCGATTATCCAAACAGCAGACTATATCTACATCATAGAATGCAAACTCGACGGTTCTGCCGACGAAGCATTGAAACAAATTGCCACCAACCACTACGATGCCCCATTCGCTATGGACAAACGTAAGTTGATTAAAATAGGTATCAACTTCAGTAGCGAGACACGTGGAGTGGAAAGTTGGAAAATAGAAGAATAAAAAAGCGATATATGTACATACTAAGTTATGTATAGCAATAGTTGCGACAATTGCCAACTTGAGCAAGTAATAAACGTGAGGATAAAGAAAACAAAACTTGATAATGGAAGATAATAAGAAAAACATCGAGGTAATAGACCTCAGAGTGATTTTCAAGAAGATATTGGCAAACAAGAAGTTATACTTCAAAGTGTTGCCAATAGTATTCGTACTATCGTGTGCATATATATTGTGTATACCTCGTACATACACCTCAAGCCTCAGCCTTGCACCTGAGATGAACAATAGTTCAAGCCTTGGTGGAACAATTGGGTCTTTGGCTTCATCGTTCGGTTTCGACCTTGGCAACATGGAGACATCTGATGCCATTAACCCTATGCTCTACCCTGATTTGATGGAAGACAATGGGTTTATTGTTGGTTTGTTTGATATAAAGGTAGTATCTGCAGATGGTGAAATAAAATGCAACTACTACGATTATCTCACCAAACATCAAGATGAACCCTTTTGGTCGAAAGGAATAGGCAGCATAAAGAATCTCTTTGCAGAGAAAGAAACACCTATAAAAGGAGCTTCAAAAAGCAGTCCATATATGCTTTCAAAGAGACAAGATGGTATTGTAGAGGGTATTCGTAAAGACATCACTATCAGCATTGACAAGAAAACTGCAGTCATTACAATTACTGCCCAAGCTCAAGATCCTCTGATTTGCAAAACCCTTGCCGACTCTGTAAAAGAGCGTCTACAGGTGTTTATAACCAACTATCGTACAAGTAAGTCGCGTATCGACGAAGAATACTATAAGAATTTAGCAACCGAGGCAAAGCATGAATATGAAAAAGCTCGTCAGCTATATGGCTCATACGCAGATGCCAATACCGACTTACAGCTTGCAAGCCTACGCTCTAAGCAAGAAGACTTGGAGAACGATATGCAGCTGAAATACAATGCCTATAGCACTATGATGACTCAATATCAGGCTGCTAAGGCAAAGGTTCAGGAACGCACACCTGCATTCACCATTGTAAAGGGAGCTGCAGTTCCTGTAAAGGCGTCAGGTCCAAAGAGAATGATTTTTGTTATCGGCATGTGTATACTTGCATTCATTGGATGTACAATATATATTCTAAAAAACAATATTAAAAGATTTTTCATACAAGAAAATATCTAATAGATGGATACTAATAAAAGAATAGTAGTAAATACGTTCGCACAACATATTAGAGCAATAGTGAACATTCTAATGTCATTATTTGCAACTCGTTATATATTGCTAGCTTTGGGAAGTTCTGACTTTGGAATATTCTCATTGATAGGAAGTACTGTTGCCATGTTAGGATTCATTACCAATGCTTTAGTTGTTACGACTCAACGCCATCTATCTTATTGTCATGGAGCCAATAAAACAGATGAAATACGAATTGTATTTTCTAATAGTCTCTTTGTCCATATAATTATCAGTATAGCATTAATTATGGTTCTATCATTGATAGAGCCTTTGCTATTTAATGGATTTCTTGAAATAAAAAGCGACAGGGTTTTAGTAGCTGAATATGTATATTTTATAGTCATAACAATGTTAGTATTATCAATACTGACATCCCCTTTTAGAGCGTTGTTTATAGCTCGCGAAAATATAGTATACATTTCATTTATAGACATTCTTGATGGTGCCATTAGACTTGGGCTCGCTATAATTCTTCTTTACATAAATACAGACAAGCTTCTTACATACGCATGGATGATGCTTTCAATTTCTATCTTTAATTTGGTAGCATTTTCTGTATATGCAAAAAAACATTTCTCAGAAACATGCCTATGGCCACAAAGAAAAGATATTAGCAAAAATGTCATTATAAAAATACTCGATTTCGCAGGTTGGACTTTCTATAGTACAGGATGCATTATAGGAAGAAACCAAGGAATGGCAATCGTATTGAATTCTTTCTTTGGTACAATTATAAATACAGCATATGGAATAGCATCACAGATACTAAATGCAGTACAGTTTATTTCTCAGGCCATCATCAACGCCATGAGCCCACAAATTATAAAAGCAGAAGGTAACAAAGATAGAAAACGTATGCTTTCACTTTCTGAGGTTTCATGCAAATACTCTTATTTACTTTTGGCCATCATAGTAATTCCAACTTGTTTTGAGATGCCATCTATTTTATCAATATGGCTTGGCTCCATTCCTGATTATACAATATTCATAAGCAGAATATTACTAATTTCCGCATTAGTTGATCAAATATCAATGGGATTGGGAGTTGCGAATCAAGCAATAGGAAACATACGCAACTATTCAATTACCATCAACACCATAAAAATAATAACTTTGCCTGCAATATACATATTATTATATATGGGATATGAAATACAACAAGCTATGTGGATATATTTAGCTATAGAAGCTGTTTGCTCTATAACTCGTATTCCTTTCCTAAAATATTCAGCAGGACTCTCTGTTAGACATTACATTACAAAAGTATTATTAAAGATTTCTGTTCCAACTATACTTATTGTTGTTGCTTGTTTACTATGCACTAATATCAATGCTAGTAGTTGGCGTTTTCTATTGACATATATAATATCAATGTTAACAGGAGCTATCTCAATATGGATAACTGCTCTAACTCGGAAAGAAAAAGAGATATCATTACAAATGATTAAAATTAAAAGATAAGCAATATGAATATCATTATAAAAAAACTACTTGGAGTATGGTATAAACCTATTCAGAATTACATATTCAAAATCATAGGAGTAATATCACCAAAGACTCTTGTTTCAATTCAATACAAAAGAGGATTTAAACATGCATTAAATTGGCAAGACCCTAAAGATATCAACGAAAAAATAAACTGGCTAAAGTTCAATTCTAACACAGAGATTTGGACAAAGCTCACAGACAAATACCTCGTTAGAGAACATATTGCAAAAATGGGATTTGCAGATATGCTCGTAAAGCTTTATGGCAAATGGGAAAAGCCTGAAGATATAGATTGGCATGCGTTACCTAAAAAATTCATCATGAAGACCAACAATGGTAGTGGTGAAGTTTTTATTTGTAATGATAAGTCAACCATTAACATCAACGAATGGACAGCTCGTTTCAAAAAGATGCTCTCTGTAAAATTCGGAGACTCTATGGGCGAACCACACTATAATAAGATTCCACCATGCATTATTGCTGAAGAATTATTAGACATCAAAAAGCAGCCTATAGCAACATCATCATTGATAGACTATAAAATATGGTCTTTTAATGGAAAGCCTGCATATATATGGGCTTGCTACAATCGAACTTCTACATCTGTAGAAGTAGGCGTATATGATTTGGATTGGAATTTTCATCCTGAATATTCAATCTCCACTCCACATTACAAATTGGCAAAAACTACAATGCCACGTCCTAAATCACTTGATACGATGCTTGAAGTAGCATCAGTTTTATCAAAAGGATTTCCCGAGGTACGTGTAGACTTATATGAAGTAGACAACAAGCCATATTTTGGTGAACTAACTTTCACATCCGCTGGAGGTTTTAACGATTTCTATACACCAGATTTTCTAAAGATATTAGGAGACCTCACTATAATTAAAGAAAAGGTATGACTGATAAAATAAATACACAACTCATAATTCAAGTAAGCATACTGACTTTACTTATCCTAAATGTCAGTATTAGTTTTACAGCATTTGACTTTCTACAAGGATGCTCTTATCTTGTATGGGGTCTATGCTGTATATCGTTCTTGGGATTAAGTGTACTATTTATCAAGAAACCTTATATAACTTACCTCGATGCTTGTGTTCTGACATACCTAATTGTAATAATTGTATCAACATTTATAAATGGTACGGATTTAAAAACGGCATTATACCGTTCAATCGAATTAATATTATTAATGTTAATATACAACCAATGGGAGAAGCCTAACGTTGTAGCAAAGACTTTTGCTATAGTATTATCATTGTGTGCATATTTAAATCTTCTAATAATGATTATTTTTCCAGACTGGATGTTTGCAGCCAAAGATACTTTTGATAGTCATTTACTAGGTGGCAACTATAATCAGATTGGAAGTAGACTTATATTCGCACTTACTCTAACTATATTATGTTTTCGCTTCAGCAAATGGTGGATTGTTAACTTTATTTTTCTTTCCATCACCTCTATAACAATATTGGCCCTTGTTGGATCCATGACATCTTTGTCATGTATCATCTTATTCATACTTTTTTGTTTAATTCCATCTGTAAAAATTCAGAAAATATGTCTAATATGCTTTTTTATATTCTATCTTATATTTCAATTTGGCGTTTGTTTTAATGGAGAAGGATTGCATAATAACAAGATGGCTGTATATATTATTGAAGATGTTTTAGGCAAAGATATTACATTTACCAATCGTACACAACTTTGGGATGCTGCGGGCAAAAAATTTGTAGAATCACCTATATTAGGATATGGATTTGTTGATAAGGAATGGTATCTTGCAAATATGGAGTCTTCTGCCATCGGTCCTCACAATTTTATATATAGTATATTGTTAAATGGTGGACTAACTCTAATAGCGATACTACTATTATCTATCGTTGTTATGTTTCGACGGTTAATAGGACATATTGACAAGACTGCCACTATTGTTCTTATGGGAACTTGCGTTTTTCTTTTCATGTCAACAATGGAAGTTTTTCCTTTCTTTTTCTTCTTTGGTTTAATATATACTTTGTATTACTACCCTTCCATAAATTTCAAAAGCAATGAAGAATAGTTTTCATAACCCCACATCAACATCACCAACTCTATCTATTGTTATTCCTTTCTTCAATAAGAAAATATTGACAGGAAAAATGATAGACAGCATCATTGCAAACAAATTCACTTCATGGGAATTGCTTGCCATAGATGACGGCTCAAGCCAAGAAACATTGGAGTACTTAAAGAAATATGAAGTATATGACAACATACAGATTATACATAGAAATATTGAGCCAAAAGGCGCACAGACATGTAGAAATATAGGTCTTCAGAAAGCCCGTGGAGAATATATTGTTTTTTTTGACTCTGATGATTATATTACACCAACATGTTTAGGCACAAGGGTCTCTGAAATTACCAAACGCCCAGATTTAGACTTTATGGTATTTCCTTCAGCCACTTTAGTTGATGAAGACTTTAATGCAAATGCAAAAGAATTCATTTTCGGCTATAAGGTTTACAAAGACGATATTAAGGCTTTCGCACGAAGAGAGCTTCCATTTATCGTATGGTCGAACATCTATCGTACTGCATCTATACGTAGGAATTCTCTAGAATGGGATACAAATCTCTTATCTCTACAAGATGCAGATTTCAACCTTCGTGCAATATTGGCAGGTTTGAAATACGACTATTGCAAGACAAAAGCCGATTATGGCTACAGGATATTCTATTGCAATGATTCTGTATCAAAGAACATCTGTTCTTCAGATCATTTTAATAGTCATATATATGCATCAGAAAATTTCTTTAAATACTTAAGATTACATTTTGGGCATAAATACGATACTGCTGTATTCCAAGGTGTTTTAAATCTTTATAACAATATTTTTACAGATGGAGTAGACATAAACTATGCTAAACAAATGGCAGAATGTCTAAAAAAATATCATAAGTTATATGGAACTCTATTAAAAATACAGATTGCCATAACAGAAGTACTCGAGCATCTATTACCAAAAAAACGAGCACGACAAATTCCTATGGTGCCATATCTTCTTCCTTTTATTATAAGAAAGAAAATGACTAGAAAAAAAATTAATCCTATTATGTAATATCAACATGAAACGTTTATCAATAATCATAGTAACCTACAACTCCGAACACGATATCTACGATTGCGTGAGCTCGATTATGAAGTTCTCAGACATTCCTTTGTCTGAGATTGAACTCATCATCGTCGACAATAACAGTCGCGATACAGATACCATGTTCATAAAGCTAAAGGAGCTATATGGCAACGACATCGTTTTGATAAAAAACACTCATAATGGAGGTTACGGTCAAGGTAATAATGTTGGTATCAAGAAGGCAACAGCACCTGTGATTCTAATCATGAATCCCGATGTGCGTCTCATAGAGCCAATATTCAAGACTGCAGTTGAAGCCTTCGAAAACAATTCTGAATTGGCAATGTATGGTATGAAGCAGATGCTAACTCCTACCCTACCGAACACAAACTCCTTCACCTGCACTTATGCCATAAACGGATATATACAGACCATAATGTCGTCGGTATGCAACCGCTACGACCTCTACATAGCAAAATACATGCATTTCTCTGGCTCTTGCTTCTATATCCGTAAGCAAATGTTTGAGCATGCTGGACTTTTCGATGAGTCTGTTTTTATGTATGGCGAAGAGGAAGACATACATTATCGTATGTGGCAACTTGGCTATAAAAAGATGGTATACAATCCAAAGCTCCACTACATTCACTTAGTAAAAGAACGTAAGCCTGACCTTAAATACGAACTAAAACTAATTGATGTAGCAGTATTTCAGAATGAGAAAAAAGGATATGCTGCAATTGATATTTTGAAAAACAGATTGCGAAATACCTACCTTCTAATAGTACGTTGTAAGCTAAAGTCTTTTTGTGGTAAACACGACAAGAATCTGGAAGAAATGCTTTTGAAACTAAAGGCAGAAATTAAAAATAAAATCAATACACTACCTAGCAAATAATACTTTATGAAAAAGGCTTTATTAATATACTTCCAAGACTTCCATACCGTAAACGACGGAGGAAGCCTTGTAAACAAACGCAATGCGGAAATGGTTACACAAATTCTTGGAAAAGAAAATGTTGATTTTTATTTCGTAAATAACACAAAGAAACGCAGTCTATTATCATTAGCTTTCGCTGCATTTCTTTTTCCATTTGGCTATTTTAATGGTTTGACTCCTAATAAACTCAAATCCATTATAAAAATGTCGAATAAATACGATTATATTTTAATAAACACGAGCCTTTTTGGTATAATAGCCAAGAAGTTGAAAGAAAATGGGTATAAAGGAAAAGTTATTAGTTTCTTCCACAATATAGAGAGATATTACTATGAAGCAAGAGTGAGCAAGAAGTTACCTTTTAGAAATATCGTTATTAATTGTGCTGCTAAAAATGACGAATATAGTATAAAGCATGCAAGTATATCTATAGGTTTGTGTGAAAGAGATTGTAATATTCTGCAAAAAGAATATGGAAAAGAGTTTGATGCAATAGTTCCAGTAACTTTCAACGACAAGTGTGAAGTCAAGAACTATGACCTGCAAATTCTTACCAACAAAAGACCTAAATGTTATTTTATAGGAAGCAACTTTCCTGCTAACTCTGAAGGTCTTTTATGGTTTGTAAAAAATGTATTACCACATGTAGATATCGATTTCAAGGTAATCGGTAAAGATATGGATTTGTTAAAGAATTCAGAAACATGCCTCAAAGATATTACAGTTCTCTCAAATGTACCAGACCTGTCTCAATACTTCGAAGAAGCTGACTTCATGATATTTCCAATATTTTCGGGGAGCGGAATGAAGGTAAAAACATGCGAAGCTTTGATGTACGGTAAAAACATCTTAGGTTCTAAAGAATCATTTGAAGGTTATGAGCTTGACACTTCGTCTTGTGGTAAACTCTGTAACACAGCAAAAGAATATATAGATACCATAAAATATTTCTCAGAAAATCCAGTTCCAAGATATAACGTATACTCACGTTCTATCTTTGAAACAAAATATTCAAATGCCTTTGCACTTAAAGTATTTAGAGAGTTATTTCGATAAAAACAAAGTAAATGGTAGTTTGCTGATAAAATGTTTTGGCATGTCGGAATTAATTGCTACTTTTGCATCATAATACGACAATGCCACTATGTCTATGCACAAAGAACTGGTTTCAATTATCATGCCAATGTATAACTCCGCCAAATATGTTGGCGAAGCAATAACATCTGTCATCAATCAAACCTATGATAATTGGGAATTGTTAGTTATCGATGATGCATCTAAAGATAATTCTTGCGATATAGTGCGCGAATTTATAAATCAAGACTCAAGAATACATCTTCTTTTCAACGACAATCATACAGGTCGCCCTTCTTCTCCACGCAACATGGGAGTGAAACATGCAAGAGGCAGATTTATTGCTTTTCTTGATAGCGACGATATGTGGTTTCCTGAAAAACTGCAACAGCAAATTCCTCTTTTCGAAGATAAGAACGTGGCTATAGCCTATTCTAACTATGAAAAGATGGATGAAGATGGTCATCGTGCAAATAGAATAGTGAAAGCTCCAACAATGGCAACATATAATGTGTTATTGTCGGGCAATGTCATAGGCAACCTCACAGGTGTCTATGACCAAAAGAAAGTTGGTAAAATAGAGTTTTTAGATATCCACCACGAAGACTATGTATTGTGGCTATCCATACTTAAGAAAGGCTTTATTGCAAAAAATACTAATACCACCACCGCTGCCTACAGATTAGTTAAAGGTTCTATATCTGCAAACAAATTTCAGGTATTACCATGGCAATGGAGTATTTATCGCGATATAGAACAACTAAACCTACTACAGTCATCGTATCATTTCATAAACTATGCTATAAAGGCTTATTTCAAGAGCAAGATATAATTATTATCTCTGATAAACTCGTATCCAATCCACTTGTGTTTCATAAACAAAGTCCACATCTGGATTCTGAGCCCATCGTCCGCTGCCTACGCTTTGGTTTATTATAATATAAAAAGGTGCATCAAAAGGCCATTGACCATTATTCAATGCATATTCATCCTTCTCTTTCTTATAATATACAGCTACTACTTTGCCATCAATAGTCCATGTTAACATATTGGCAGTCCATTCAAAACCATAGACATGCCATTTTCTAACGTCGACATCCACACTATAAGCACTAACAGGATCTTTCTTCTTTTTCATATTTATAGTCCAGTTAGAGTGTACTGTCTGATAAGCCTTCTTCTCATTGTCGATAGTTTCAAAGATATCAATCTCACCTCCCTTCGGATGGTCGGGAGCAGGCGGCTCAGGCATAAGCCATAATGCAGGGAAATTACCTGTATGGCATTTTGTTTTCATTCTGCATTCCAGTTTGCCATATTTAAAAGCAAACTTTCGTTGTGTTTCTATAGCTCCTGTAAGCATACGAGCCGTATCACCCTTTTCTTTCTTATTAGCTATAGCCCTACATATCAATTTGCCATTACGTATGAAGACCACATCCTTCGAAGCACTAATCCATCTATTCCACGTGCTCGAATATCGTTTACTTCTACTCCATTTGCTTTCATCAGGCTGTGAGCCATTTGGCTTATTAAACTCATCAGAGAACACAAGCCTATATCCATCATTTGCTATTTTTCTCTTACCCTTAGGTTCAGGTTCTGCAAACGACAGAGTTGTTAATGCCGCAAAGGCTATAACGATAAGTCGAAGTGTCTTGTCCATACTAAATGCAAAGATATAAAATATATCTATGCCAACAAAGTAAATTTAGAATTCTTTCGATATTCACATTATTATTCGTACCTTTGCAAATCGTGACATAAAGCCATTGTTTTAGTATAATCATGGCTCTGGTTATGGTGTAGGGAATCATTCTCCTACAAAAAAACAATATTAAGTAATTTTTTATAGTAATTATACAATATGTTCCTTTATGATACGTTAATATAATAAAACACATCATAAGGAATGGAACAAACTATTGCAATGTCCATAGTAAGACTAAACGACGAGAAAGGAGACCGACGCTTCATCGAAGACGGTATGAACGAAGTGGAACGCAACACCAAGCGTATCTTCGATTTCGTAGTGGCAGCAATCTGCTTAATAATATTCTCCCCACTCTTTCTCATCTGCTATATAGCAGTAAGAAAAGAAGATGGCGGCCCAGCGATATTCAAACAGGAGCGTATAGGAAGGTTTGGCAGACCATTTTACATCTACAAGTTCCGCAGCATGAGAGTGGATGCCGAGAAAGATGGTCCTGCCTTATATCAGCATGAAAGAGATGATAGAATGACAAAAGTGGGCAAGTTCCTTCGCGAACATCATCTTGATGAATTGCCTCAGCTTTGGAATGTCCTCATTGGCGATATGGCATTCATTGGTCCACGACCAGAGCGTAAGTTCTACATCGACCAAATTATGGAGCACGACCCACGCTATCGCTATCTATATCAGATACGTCCAGGTGTAACATCTTATGCCACTCTCTATAATGGCTATACCGACACAATGGAGAAGATGCTTCGCCGTCTTGAGCTCGACCTCTACTATCTTGAGCATCGCTCATGGTGGTTCGACTTCAAGATTCTTGCAAAGACATTTATCAACATTGTGTTTGGAAAGAAATTCTAACACATAAAAAACAACCTTCATACCTTATAAAACAATAATGGTGTACCACTGGCGCTAAAAGCTTAATGGTACACCATTTTTAGTTTCTTTACTTCCAAGAAATATTTTATTAGAATCTTTTTATTAGAACTTTCTAAACACGAGGAGCAAGCTCTCTGACTTTAGTTGCATCTTGCTACCAGTAAGCTGCATCACCTCAAAAGTTTCATTGAGTTTGCTTATTCCGTAAGGATGCAAGCTGGCTGGATCTTCTACTTCTGGGTCACCGTTACTACGGTCAGACAATCGTGCATCAAAAAGCGAAAGTTTGCCATCACGATGAGAGAATGAGAAGAAGTATTTGTCGTTGTTAACTTTAGAACGTTCGCTTACCTCTACAAACATCGATTGGACAGACCAATAGACTAACTCTTTGCTCATGTCACACACTCCACCTGTGGCTATGGTATCAACCCTTTCAAGATGCCAAAAGCCATCAAGCTTATCGTTGTCGTGAGTTTCTATCTCACAGGCTGATAGCGAAAGAAGTGCCACCATCGACAACAGGACATATCGTATTTTATTTCTTTTCATATTCTTTCTTCAATATACTTTTTTACCTTTTTACTCTTTCACCTTTTTACTTCTTTACCTTTCCCAATATTCCATTCTTTCTAATAGTGAGTTGGAATCCGCTATTATCGCCAAGCAATTTACCGAAGTCCATACCGTAGGCTGCAGTTACGTGCCAATTATGTGGCAAATGATATGCAGCCTCAACCATAAAGCTGGTGTTATGTTGCTTTTTAGCAAACGGAATTTCATATGTACCATAGCCCTCTTGGTAGGTGGCAAGCACACGATAGTCGAGATTTGCTATTGGCGAACCATTAATGCCAATATGGAAAGCCTTAAAGCGATTATCATAGAAATATATATTGCCGTCCTCATTATATATAGGTGAACGGAAAAGAGGATTACCCATTGCTTGCCCCCAATGTTGCCAACCTGGGTAAATATAGTGGTTATAATAGTTATCATTGCCACCAACATGGTTTTTATTACCCTGTGTATGGTCATGATATATTGGTCCACTTTGATATTTGCTGCTTATATACTCTACAACCACTCCTTTGAGCCATTGACGATATTTAAACTGAAGTTCTATACCGAGCAACCAATCGCTAAAGTCATAGAGAATAAATCTACGTTTCTTCTTGGTGTTCCATTCTGCACCAGTGCCATAGCCATCGTAATCAACTTGGAACATCGACGAATGATCTTCAAAATATTTATCGGCATAAACACCCAGTTTCCATGTTTCACGTTCGTAGTTCAGTCGTGCAAGCCAGCTACCAAGATGATTGCCTTCTGCATTCTGATATACAGTTCCTGTTTCTGGAGCATCTGCACCACCAGGAATAAGAGCTTTCAACATACCCTTTAAGCCAGAGTTGCCCTTTACAATTGTCTCTGTACCATTAGAATTTATATAATGTGCTGTACCTCCATATTGTGCAGCCATCTCCAAACCAAGTTCCAAAGTTAGAGGAGTGAAACCTTCTGGATTACCAATCATGATGTAGCCTGCCTTAGAATGATACATCACATCGTCGACATATTTACTTTTTTTGCCAGTGAAATCATGTTGCCAGTTGTCGTCGGTCATCTTACCAAAGGCTATATGTCCTTTGAAGCGAACCATATTATTAAAAATAGGTAGCACCCAATATTCTGGCAACGACAATCTTATTTGTGGCACAGGTCGAGCATTAATGCCAAAAGTCTGCGAACCGCTACTTAGAAGGTTGTTCTTAAGTTGCATTGGATATTGCTTGCTACCAATACTAAGCGCACCATGAAGCCAGCGAGCCTCAACAAAAGCTTGTTGTACAACCACATTGCTGGTGTAGTTTACTGGTACGGCAACATCCAAGCCATAGCCAACAGCCCAACGATGAGCAGAATCTGTTTGCAAAGGTCGCACCACAGCCACTCTGGCATAACCATTTTTTTCATCAAGCGAACTAAGACCATATTTATTGGCATTGAGCCACAAAGGAGTCTTGCCATCCGAAACAGAGCCTTGCGACTCTATCATATATGTGATGTTGTGTGTCAGATCGAGCTTTCCTGTGTTCTCATCCTCTTGCCACGCATATTGTGCCTTGGCTGAAAGAGATGTTGCCAAAGCTGCTGATACCATATATATATATATTCCTCTCATAATATAGTATTAACGAAATTTTTACCTTTTTATTATATAAGCCATAGATTATAACATTCTAATAGCCAACACAGAAAACATGATGTAGGGAAATTCCCCCTATGGTTTAGGGAAAAACCTTTTGGATGGTTTGAAATAATGTCTATCTTTGCAGAAGATAAAGAACATGTGAAACAAATAAAAACTCTACAGATATGAAAAAGATATTATTAGCCCTTGTGGCATTGCTAACGCTGACAACTTCAGCACAGGCTATGAGTTATGAGCAAGCTCGCGAGCGTGCTTTGTTCTTGACAGACAAGATGGCTTACGAGCTCAACCTCAGCGACGACCAGTATGAGGCTGCCTACGAGGTTAACCTCGACTATCTGATGACAGTGAATACCTACGACGACCTATATGGTGAATATTGGCGTCAGCGTAATCTCGACCTTAGCTACATACTCCTCGATTGGCAGTATCGCTCGTTCTGCGCTGCTTCCTACTTCTATCGTCCAATATACTGGAATGCAGGATGCTGGCACTTCGGAATCTATGCTCGATATCCACAGCGCACATATTTCTACTTCGGACGTCCTCACTTCTATGCCGTTTATCGTGGCGGACATAGCTGGCGCACAAATGGTGGCAGATCATGGTATCATGGCAGACCATATGGTGGACCACGTCCTGGTTCTGATAGAAGATGGGGTATGAGAGATGGGTTCGATCGTGGCGACTATGGTCATGGATACCATAACAACAAGCCTGCACGCTTTGGCAATAGTAGTCAGAATTATGGACAGGCTACTGGCAACAGACATTTTGGTAGTGGCGACCGCGGAAGTAGCACACGCAATAATACAGACAATGGTTCTTCTTCAGTAAACGGCAGACCAAGCAGCAATGGTGGATTCAGATTTGGTGGAAGTTCATCGACAACCACTCCTAATCGCACATTCACTCCTACCAATGGTAATTCTACAAACAATCGTGTAAATAGCTCTACATCAAGTAGCACTCCTACTCGCACCTTTGGCGGTAGCAGATCATCAGGCTCTTCATCATTTGGTGGCAGCAGCTCATCATCAAGCAACCGTTCATTCGGTGGCAGCAGCTCATCATCAAGCAACCGTTCATTTGGTAGCAGTAGCTCATCATCAAGCAACCGTTCATTTGGTGGCAGTAGCTCATCATCAAGCAACCGTTCATTTGGTGGCAGCAGCTCATCATCAAGCAACCGTTCATTCGGTGGCGGTAGCTCATCATCAAGCAATCGTTCATTCGGTGGTTTTAGCCGTTCATCAAGCACACGCTCTTCTGTAGGTGGTGGTGCAAGCAATGGTGGTAGCCACTTTGGTGGAAGAAGATAGCTCTCTCAATAGCACTTTCTCTAAATTGATATAAATAAAAAAGGCAGGTGTCTGCTCCAAGAAATTGGAAACGACACCTGCCTTATTTCTTTTATAGCGATAATTCTATCACATCGGCGTTCTTCATTTTCTGAATCTCATTCATTGGCTTACCTGTATACACACTCTGTATAGCCTTATTGATGATGCCATGACCTACGGCAAGCACCACCTTGTTGGGATATTCAGCCTTTAGCCATTCCATAAACTTGCTGGCTCGAGTCTTCATATCTGCCAATGACTCTATATCATCGGGCCATGTTTTATCCTTAAGGTCAGGAATAAACTTACCCGTAAAACTACCCCAATCTCGTTCACGAAGCAGAGGTGTGGTGCGAACTTGCATGCCATGTGGCTCTGCAATAATCTCGCAAGTCTCGATAGAGCGATGTAAGTCGCTCGAAACAAAAGCATCAATCTTTGCATCCTTCATACGCAAAGCCACCTCATGGGCCTGCTCCCTTCCCTTATCATTGAGCATGCCAGGAGTTTGTCCTTGCAATATTTGATTCACATTGTCCACGGTCTCGCCATGGCGCACTAAATATAATTTTGTCATACCAAAAGTGTGTTTTTATCTTTCGAGAGGCAAAAGTACTAAAAATAATTGCTACTTTGCAAATAAGTTGTTATTTTTGCATCTGTCATACATTATTATATTATCACATACGTTATAATTAAACTAAAATTACAAACTAAAATACACACACAATCATGAAAGTACTACAAGGTTCAGCATTCAGAGCCATCTGCTCCATTATAGTAGGAGCATTGTTGGTGAAATATAGAGAACAGACTGTGACATGGATAACCATTGCGATGGGAGTATTGTTCTTCCTCTCTGGTTTAATTTCATGCCTGATATACTTTTCGCAGAAGCGTCATGCCGATGAGCCTCAACTCTTTGATGCCAATGGCAACCAGATTCTTGGTGCAAAGCCTCAGTTTCCGATAGCAGGTATAGGCAGCATCATACTTGGTATTGTTCTCGCCATGATGCCTGCAACATTCATCACCGGACTGATGTATGTATTGGCAGCAATATTGATTGTTGGTGCCCTAAACCAATTCTTCACTCTTGCTTCAGCCACACGCTTTGCTCGTATTGGCTTGGTATGGTGGTTGATGCCTTCGTTGGTATTGCTTGTTGGCATAATAGCCGTAGTGCGACCTTCCACAATAGCCAGTGCTCCATTGTTCGTCATTGGTTGGTGTATGATGCTCTATGGTATGATAGAATGTATCAACGCCATAAAGATATATAGAGTAAAGAAGGCATTCGAAAAACTTGCCAAGGCTGCCGATGAAGCTATGACAACAGAAGCAGAAGACACGTCAGCAGGCGAAGCTATAGAAGAGAAATAAGAAATAGACATAATATAAAAGATAAGCACCATGCTATGGAGAGCAAATCTCGCATGCATGGTGCTTATTTTATTTATATCATCAACGAGCTGTTATTCCTTAGGAATAATACCTTCGATATACTTACACAATATAGCAATACCCTTAGCATTCTCACCACCTTGTGGTATTATGAGGTCGGCATATCGCTTTGTAGGCTCAATAAACTGCTCGTGCATAGGCTTGAGCACTTCCAAGTAGCGGTCAACAACCATGCTGACTGTTCGTCCACGGTCTATAGTGTCGCGCTGTATGTTGCGTATCAGTCGCTCATCAGGATCGCAATCCACGAATATCTTTAAGTCCATAAGGTCGCGAAGCTTCTTATTGAGCAATGTCATGATACCCTCGATAATGATAACAGGCTTTGGCTCTACATGTATCGTTTCTGGCAAGCGGTTGCACTTGAGATACGAATATGTAGGTTGTTCAATAGCTCTACCCTCGCGAAGTTCGTGCACCTGCTTATGCAGGAGTTTCCAGTCGAAAGCATCAGGATGGTCGAAATTGATGGCATGGCGTTCTTCATCGGTCATGCCTGTGGTATCGTTGTAGTAAGAGTCGAGAGGCACAACGGCTACATAGTGAGGAGGTAAAGCCTCTACAATCTTTCTTACCACAGTTGTCTTGCCTGAGCCTGTACCTCCGGCAATACCTATTATTGTGATATCATCTTTGTTCATAGTGCATATATATAAAAGGTGTAAATTTAAAATAGATAATCGAACATTGTTTGGTAAATCTCTGCCTTGCTTTCTGTCTTCATCGGATAAGCACGCGAACTACTTGGCATACGATATAGGCGAATGGTTCTGCCATCGAAACAGAACTCTGTATAGCTTCCTACCTTTGGCTCAGCGATACCATAGTGAGAAGCGAAGACTGAAGTTGCCAACTGTCCTGCCGTTACCACCGCCTTGCATTCAGGCAATGTGCGAAGCATGGCGTCGAAGTCAGTCTGCTCCACTATCTGCAGATCTTTATCAGAAGCTGTATTCTTGGTTCGTATCACCTTTGTTGCAGTATCATACATGGCGATACCCTTATCGTTGAGAAACTCTATTATCCGTTCAAGGTCAAAGCGCTTCTCCTCAGGCTTTATAAAAAAATCTTTCTTGCCAAAGAAGCAGATACCAAAGATGCGCCACATATCATTGGTGAAGTTTGGATAATAGAACTTCATGCTCCAACGTTTTTCCGCAGGTGGAAATGTGCCAAGCATCAGCAGTCGTGCATTCTTAGGCAAGAAAGGTTCGAAAGGATGACTTTCTGTTTGCATCATCAATATTTAATATTAGCGATGAGCTTACTTCTGCTCCTTAACAAGATATACGCAAACAGGCAAGTGATCTGAATAACCATCGAGCCATACACCGCCAGCAGTAGTACGCTTAGGTGTACCCTTATATTTTCCTTCTGTCTGGAACAGATATGGCATACGCTGAATGGCATGCTTCCAGAATGTGAGCTTCGAGAAATCTTTCTTACCTGCGCGGTCAAGAAGGTTTGGTGTCATCACAATCTGGTCGAAGAGGTTCCATGCACCATTATAAGATAAGGTACCTATACCTTGCTTTGCCAACAGATTATACCATGGGTTATACATGTCGCCATCCTTAACCTTAGAAATCTCTGGCTTTGCACCCAGCACCTGATACATACTCTTGTCTACAGGGTCATCGTTCATATCGCCCATCACGAATATCTTTCTCTCAGGCTCTTTCTTCAACAAATCGTCCTTGATGGCTTTCACCTGACGTGCAGCAGACTCACGATAGAAAGGACCGCTGAAACGGCTTGGCCAGTGACACACGATAACAGTCACAGGTTCGTCAGCCAATCTGCCATGAATGGCCAGGAAGCCACGAGTCTTGAAAGCACTATCTTTCTCAAGTTCCTGTACATATTGATATAAGGTGTCGCTTTCGAGTTTAAACAATGCTGGGTTATAGAGCATAGCACAGTCGATGCCTCGCTTGTCTGGACCTTCGATATGCACAAACTGCATGTTGCGAGCCTTGAGAGCAGGCTGATTAACAAGGTCGGTAAGCACCTTAGCATTCTCTACCTCAGACAAACCAATCATTGCGCAACCCACATTCGGCAACACATCAGTACCCATATCGGCAAGAGCGCGAGCCATGTTGTGGAGCTTGTGTGAATACTTCAGACCGTCCCAATGATAAGAACCATTAGGCAAGAAGTCATAGTCTTTCTTTCCCTCGTCATGACAAGTGTCGAAGAGGTTTTCCTGGTTGTAGAATCCTACTGCATAAACAGAATATTTCTTCTGTGCAGATGCAAAAAAGGATACGAGCAGCACAGCTGCAAAGGTCAAAAGTAGCTTTTTCATATAATTATAAATTTATCTGCTGCAAATATCGTAATTTTTATCTAATAAAATGCATGTTTAATGAAAAAATAATAAAAAAGACTCGTTATTGTCGAATATATTTATTTACTTTGCAGAATAATCATTTATTAATCCAAATTATCTCTTATGAAAAAAAAGCTAACTTTAGCTGTGATTGCTCTCAGCTCTACTTCTTTGGCTATAGCCCAAAACGACTCTATAGGTCAGATGGGTGCCATTATGGGCGAACAGGCTTTCACTTTCACGGAGGCACAGTTGGGTGAGGAAGACAACTTTTCACAGAATGTCACCATCATCAACTCTAACTCAAATATCTATGCCTCTCAAGTGGGATATCTGTTCTCGCCAGTAAGGTTCAGGTATCGCGCCTTTAATCAGAAATACAATGATGTTTACATCAATGGCGCGCCAATGAACGATATGGAGACAGGTCAATTCCGCTATTCTCTTGTTGGTGGTTTGAATCAGCAGACAAGAAACATGGACTCTGCAATGCCTTTCGAAGAAAATGCATTCAACATGTCTAACATGGGTGGAAGTAACAACTACGACTTCCGTCCTGCCAACATGGCTGTAGGCCAGCGTATATCTCTCGCTGGTGCTAACCGTAACTATACTGTACGCGGTATGTACACCTATAACAGCGGACTCAACTCTAAGGGTTGGGCTGTTAGTGCCAACGTCACTTATCGTTGGGCAGACAAGGGTTATGTAGAGGGAACATTCTATAATGCTCTTTCTTACTATCTCGGTGTGCAGAAACTCTTTGGTGAAAACAACAAACATTCTCTTACTTTCGCCACATGGGGCAACCCTACCGAACGTGCATCGCAGGGAGCTTCTACCGACGAAATGTATTGGATTGCTAACGACAACACTTACAACCCTTATTGGGGTTACCAAAACGGTAAGAAGAGAAACTCTCGTATCGTTAACGACTTCGCACCTACAGCTTTGCTGACATGGGATTGGAAGATCAACGACGACATGAAGGTTACTACAACTCTTGCAGGTAAGTATGGTTGGTATAGCTCAACAAAGCTCAACTACAATAATTCAGACAACCCACATCCTGACTACTGGAAGATGTTGCCATCAAGCTATTATGATGTATGGGGCGACAACACACAGTTCCAGACTGATCAGGCTTTGTCTGATTGGAAGATGGCTTACGAATACTTGAGCTCAAGCAAGGCTAACCGCCAGATTAACTGGGATCGTCTATACCTTTCTAATAGAAATGCATCTGCTCAGGGTGCCGACGCTATGTACTATATCCAGAAGCGCCACAACGACCAGAGCATGATCACTTTGTCGTCTACTCTCAATGCTCATCTCGACAAGAAGAGCAAATGGAATATTGGCTACTTGCTTTCTACAAGCAACACCAAGCACTATCAGACAATGGACGACCTATTGGGTGCAACAACATTCCACAATATTAATACATACGCCATCGGTACATACGCTCCTGGTTCTAACGAGGTGCAGTACGACCTCAACAACCCTAACCGTGTTGTTGGCGAAGGCGACAAGTTTGGCTACGACTACGATATCCGCGTAAACAAGGGTTCTGTATGGACAAGCTACACTCGCAACATGAGACGTTTCAACTTCCTCGTTGCAGGACGTATCGGCGCTACTTCTATGGAGCGCAATGGTAAGATGCGCAATGGTTTGTTCCCTAACAACTCATACGGCAAGAGTGGTATGGCTAACTTCTGTGAGGGTGGCGCAAAGGCTGCGATAACATACTCTGCAGGTCATGGTCACACATTCTCTCTCGGTGCCGGCTATCAGTGGAATGCTCCTACAGCATCTACAGCTTTTCAGGCTGCAGAGATGAACAACGACTTCGTGAAGAACCTCAAGAATGAGCGCGTATTTAGCAGCGAGTTCGGCTATCAGTATCAGAACGCTTGGGTGCACGCCAACGTAAACGCATACTACAGCCGTCTTGACAATGTTACAGAGTGGACATGCTTCTACTTCGATGACATCAACTCGTTCTCTTATGTTTCATCTACTGGCAACACCAAGGAATACTATGGTGTTGAGGCTGGTTTGAAGTTCAAGCTCGCTTCTTACCTCGACTTGAAGTTTATCGGAACTATCAGCGAGGCTAAGTATGTTGACGACGCTAATGTTCGCTACTTGAACTCTACACAGGGTACATACAACGACGATATTCTTCGTTGCAAGGGTATGCGCGAGAGCGGTACTCCTCTTACAGCTGCTGGTGCAGGCTTCAGCTACCACCAGGGCGGATGGTTTATCGACCTCAATGGCAACTACTACGACAGAATCTATCTCAGCTACTCTACATACTATCGTATGGATGGTCCTTTGAGCAAACTCAACCAGGAGCCTTCTGCACAGGATAAGGGTAATGGTGGATTCATGCTCGATGGTAGCATTGGTAAGACATTGCGCTTGAAGACTGGACAGTTGAGCATCAACTTGATGGTTACCAATATCCTCAACAACACCCGCATCTGCACAGGTGGATACGAGCAGAGCCGTTCTGACGTCACATCATCGGGCAACGCACGTTCTTACAGATTCTCTAAGAATCCTAAGAAGTACTATGCATACGGTACAAACGGCATGATTAACTTGACTTACAGATTCTAAACGACTCACTGAAATGAAAAATATTAAATATCTATTAATGTTAGTGCTCGCATGCAGCCTGGTTACTGGTTGTATGGACGATGATTGGGACACTCCAAATGCCGAGGCACTAAATAAAGCCTATGGCAATCAAGAGATTGCTGAGACTAACGTAATCACCATCGGCAGTTTGAAGGAAAAATACGATAGCGTTATCAATGCGTCCACAAACTCTTACAAGCAGATTACTGAAGATGTACAGATTAAGGGTCGCGTAGTTGGCAACGACATCGGTGGCAACATCTACAACGAAGTGTCTATCGACGATGGCACAGGTGCTATACTCATCTGCATCTCTCAGGGAGGTTTGTTCTCTTACCTTCCTGTAGGTCAGGAAATCGTTGTTGACCTCAAGGGTCTCTACATCGGTGGCTATGGCAAGCAGGCTGAAATCGGTATGCCTTATACCAATGCAAAGGGCAACAGCTACGTAAGCCGTATGAGCCGCATATTGTGGAACAAGCACTTCAAGCTCACAGGTGTTGCTGATGCAAGCAAGGTTGTAGCTAAGGAGTTCGATGTTAGCAAACGTACAGATCCTGACTATCTCAATAACAACAATGGCAAGCTGATGACCATCAAGAACGTAGAGTTTACAAATGCTGACGGCAAGACAACCTTCGCACCAAGCGAAGAGAAGGATGCAGCAAACAGCGTAAACCGCGGTCTGTCGCAAAATGGCAAACCTTTAGCTACAAGCAGCATAGTAGTTCGTACAAGCTCGTATGCTGATTTCGCAGCTAAGCAATTGCCAACAGGTAAGCTGAACATCACAGGCGTATTCACACGCTACAGAACTACTTGGCAGATTCTGATACGCGACGAAAGAGACATTCAGCCAGCAAAATAACAACCTATATATATAATAAGGTGGAGGCTAATACCTACACCATAAACAAAAACAAAACAAAAAATATTCTATAATATGAAAAAGATAGCATTATCAATAATGGCACTTGCCATGGCGGCAGTGACATTCACAAGTTGCGAAGATGTTCCTGCTCCATACGACTATCCAGGAACTGGTGGTGGTGGCTCTACCACTGAAGGCGTATACCTTGAGAAGAGCTTCGCTAAAGACCTTGGCGACTTCAAGTCATTTGGTACAAACGACAACATTGCTTGGACTATTGACTACAGTAGCGCATGCATCACAGGTTACAAAGACTTTGACGGTGATGGCACTAAGTCCAATGAGGCAGGTGTAACATATCTCGTTAGCCCAGAGATTGACCTTACAAAGGCAAGCAAGGCTTATATCGAAATGAACCATGCTATGAAATATGAGCGTGCAGACGTAAATGCCAACAACACTCTGCTCATCAGCAAGGACTATACCGACGACCCTACAAAGGCTACTTGGACTCCAATCGCTTATCCTACAACAGGTCTTAACGATGCTTCTACCAAGGAGTTTGTTTTTGTAACATCAGCAGCAAACATTCCTGCAGAGTTCATCGGTCAGAAGGTTAGAATCGCTTTCCGTCATACATGTACAGATAAGCAGTCTTCAACTTGGGAAATCAAGACTCTCAGCGTTAAGGAAGGTGAAGTTGAGAATGGTGGTGGCGAAGTTACCCCTACCCCAACTCCAGGTGAGGGTACAGGTGAAGGCACAGAGGCTTCTCCATACGATGTAACAAAGGCTTTGGCTATCATCGCTTCAGGTAGCGCATCTGAAAATGATGTTTACGTTAGCGGTATCATCTCAACAGTATCAGAAATTGAAACAAGTAACTTCGGTAACGCTACTTACAACATCTCTGTTGATGGTACAACAAATTCTGAGCTTATCATTTTCCGTGGTTACTACCTCGGTGGTGCTAAGTTTACAGCTACTGACCAGCTAAAGGTTGGCGACAAGGTTGTTGTTTGCGGTAAGCTCATCAAGTTCTACGAGAAGTCTGAAATGGCTCAGGGCAACAAGCTTATATCTCTCAACGGCAAGAAGGCTGAAACTGGTGGTAGCACAACTCCTGGTGGCGAAGAAAAACCAGGCGGTGGCGAAACTGGTGGTGAAGAGAAACCAGGTGGTGGCGCTGTTGAAGGCAACACTTTGACAGTAGAAGCTTCTGCTATGGGTATTGAGAACGGAACTGCTATGCCTACTATCACTTTAACAGACGGAACAAAATTGACTTTCGATGGTGGTGGTAATCAAAATGCTCCTAAATACTATAATGCAGGAAAGAATATCCGTATGTATCCTAAGAATAGTATGACAATAACTGCAACAAAGAATATCGAAAAGGTAGAATTTGTTGTTGATGTATACTCTGGTGTTACATACAATGCTTCTGGCGATGTTTCTGCAGAGCCTGGTAAGGTTGAGATACAGGATACTAACATCATAATTTCTGGTATCTCAGGCAAATCTACCAAGTTCACAAACACCAGCACCACAACAGGAGCTGCATCGCAGGTAAGAATAAAGACTATCAAGATTACATACGCAAAGTAATCTTATAGACAATACATCCATCAAGAGGGGCTCACCAGAGTCCCTCTTTTTTATTGATATAAATACAAAAAAGTCATAATTGTTTGGTAGAAAGGAAAATTCTTACTACCTTTGCAACCCAAAGCGCATAATAGAGAAAATTATTAATAACAATTCAATATTAAACAGAAATGAAAAAAGGTATTCATCCAGAAAACTATCGCCCCGTCGTATTTAAGGATATGTCCAACGGCGATATGTTCCTTACAAAGTCTACATGCAAGACTACAGAGACAGTAGAATTTGAAGGCGAAACTTACCCAGTAGTTAAAGTCGAAATCTCAAGCACATCTCACCCATTCTATACAGGTAAGAGCAAGCTTGTTGATACTGCCGGTCGTGTTGATCGCTTCATGAGCCGTTACGGTAAGTTGAACAAGTAAGACAGATATCTTTTCACAAGATACATACGATTTTATAAGGGTGCGGTCGAAGGTAGTTGCATATACGCTTCGGTCGCACTTTTTGTTTTCTCTTTATTTATATTCTTAATCCTTTAGAAGATTCATTCACCCCACCCCATTTATTCACCCCGCCTTATTTATCCTGACAAAAATATTAATCACCCTTAATCATGCTAAAGAAATCTCTATTATATATTTTTGCAGCTATGACATTAGTTGCATGCTCAAGCGATGATAATGAAGATAGCTTTTCCACCAACGCTAATGCCAACTCTACAAAGCAATGCGCTGAATATGGAGGCTTGGAGTTTCCTCGCTTGAATAGCGATACAAAGAACAATGTGGTGCTTGTTCACAAGAGCAATGGTATACTCAACTATTGCGTAGAGTGGGACATGCAGAAGAAGTCGCAACGCTGGTCGTGCTACAAGATGTACAAGAGCATCATGGCATCAAATGTAGACCGATTCGATGTAAAATATAATAATCCAAACCCCAATAAATATAAATATCAATATCCTTTGGATCCTATCTTGGGCACAAAATATCCATGGTCTGTAGGCAATGGCGATGGCTACTATCGCTCAGGCTATGATCATGGCCATATCTGTCCTTCGGCAGATAGATTGATGAGCTTTGAGCAAAACTATCAGACTTTCTATCTCACCAACATGCAACCACAAACAAATGGTTTCAATGCTAAAGTATGGGCTAATATGGAGAAAAAGGTGCGCGATTGGGCAAAGAGCAACAACTACAAATTCTGCGATACCATGTATGTATGCAAGGGTGGAACCATCGATAATAAGAGCCAGATTGCAGGAACTATAAACGGTCATATCATCCCTAAATATTTCTTTATGGCAATTCTTATCAGCAAGAAGCAATCAAGTGGCAACGTGAAATATGATGCCATGGCTTTCTGGATAGAGCATAAGAATTGTACCGACAATAACAACGCATTGAAGAAATATGTCATCACTATCGACGAATTGGAAAAGAAGACTGGCATCGACTTCTTCTGCAACTTGCCTGACGGTATAGAGAAGGAAGTTGAATCAACTGTCAACATGAAGCTTTGGAGATTTAACTAATAGTCACAAAACATCTCCCCAAAGAGAGAGAAATTATAAGTATAAAATATTAGCCGTAATGCTTAAACGACATAAGCATTACGGCTATTTTATTGTGTGCATTTTTGCAATTAGTTTCGTTGTCAGTACCAGCTAAGTAACACTCCAGTACCAGTTAGGTGAAACTCCAGTACCAGCTAAGTGAAACTCCAGTACCAGTTAAGCGGTACTAAAAACGGTACTGAGAGGCTTTTTCAAAGCAGCCTATTTCTTGATTATTCTTACAGGCTTTACTTCATTTTTCTCTGTGCTGCGAGTAGCTTCGTCTACACTTCCACTCTTTGCGTAGCCATAGCCAAAGCCGTAGTCATAGTCATACCAATTAGGCGAAGAGGTGTGGCGCAAGCGGAAGTTCACTCTCTGGTCACCATAATAGATAGTACCTACGAAGTAGTTGTCGCTAAGATGATAGTCGTAGATTTGAACTCTCGTTCCTTCTTCTATCAAATATACGTCGATAACGCCATTATTAACTTGCCAATCAATATGATTAGCAATATAGCTTCCCCAAGGACCATTATTATAGTGGTCTACCCAATATCCTGTACCTGAGGAATAGCGGTAAGGATCGCGCGAGAAGCAGAGTTCTGAATAGGTGGCATCATACACTCTGCCATCGTATTCCATGCTAACATACATGTTTCCACTCCATGTGCCTTCCAATGTATATGCTATTTCAGCATCCTCATCACACGATGTGAATGTCGTTGCCATCAATGCCATGAAAGCCATTGCCAATATAGATGTAAACTTCTTCATAATCTTACTGTTTAAATTGGTTGTTTATTTATTTTCTACTGCAAAGATAGGTTTATATTTTCATTCTGCCAATAGTAAAACTCATATTCATCGGTATGTTTTCCCTATAGTGTAGGGAAAAATCCCTAAAATTAGTATAATATTCGCGTTGTGTTGCTTGGATTACAATTAATTTTGGTATTTTTGCATAGCAAATAAAATAAAACATAACATACAAACAAAGATGAGAACAGTTTACGAATTCTCTGTCAAGGACAGAAAAGGTAAAAACGTATCACTCAAAGAGTATTCAAACGAAGTACTCCTTATAGTCAACACAGCAACACAATGCGGATTCACACCTCAGTATGAAGATTTAGAAAAGCTCTACGAGAAATATCATCAGCAAGGTTTTGAAATCCTCGATTTCCCATGCAACCAGTTTGGTAGCCAAGCTCCTGGTACTGACGAGTCTATACACAACTTCTGTAAGCTCAACTATGGTACAGAGTTTTCGCGTTTCAAGAAAATCAAGGTTAATGGCGACGATGCTGACCCATTGTTCAAGTTCTTGAAAGAATGCAAGGGGTTCGCTGGTTGGGACGAGAGTCATCCTCTATATCCTGTATTGGACAAGATGCTCTCAGAGCAGGATCCTAACTACAAGGAGAGCGCTGATATAAAATGGAATTTCACTAAGTTCCTTACCAACAAGCGCGGACAGGTGGTAGCTCGCTTCGAGCCTACAGAGCCTATTGCCAACATAGCAGCTAAGATTGAAGAACTGCTACAGGCATAAAGGGCGACAAAGAGAGCAAGATTAATCACTCATTAGATAGATATATATGGAAAAGACTAAATGCCTTATCATCGGTAGCGGTCCTGCCGGATATACCGCAGCTATTTATGCAGGACGAGCTAACCTCAGCCCTGTGCTCTATTGCGGACTACAGACTGGCGGACAGCTCACTCAAACTACTGAAGTTGAAAACTTCCCTGGCTATCCACAGGGTGTAGACGGAAACCAGATGATGATGGATATCCGCGAACAGGCAGAGCGCTTCGGTGCCGACCTCCGCGATGGTATCATCACAAAGGTGGATTTCGGACAGCGTCCTTTCATCGTTACCATTGAGGATGGTACAGAGATTGCTGCCGACACCGTAATCATCGCTACTGGTGCATCAGCAAAATATCTCGGTCTTGACGACGAGAAGAAATACAACGGACAGGGCGTTAGCGCATGTGCTACTTGCGACGGTTTCTTCTATCGCAAGAAGACTGTTGCTGTGGTTGGTGGTGGCGACACCGCATGCGAAGAAGCATCATACCTCGCAGGTCTTTGCAAGAAGGTTTACATGATAGTTCGCAAGCCTTATCTCCGTGCTTCTGACGTGATGAAGAAGCGTGTGGAAGAGAACGAGAAGATAGAGATTCTCTATGAGCACAACACTCTCGGTCTTTATGGCGAGAATGGTGTAGAGGGAGCTCACCTCGTAAAGCGCAAGGGCGAAGCTGACGAAGAGCGCTACGATTTACCTATCGATGGTTTCTTCCTCGCTATCGGTCATAAGCCTAATACTGATGTATTCAAGCCTTGGCTCGACCTCGACGAGATTGGCTATATCAAGACTATCAATGGCACTCCACGCACCAATATCGAGGGTGTGTTTGCTGCTGGCGACTGCGCTGACCCTACATATCGTCAGGCTATCGTTGCTGCAGGCTCTGGATGCAAGGCTGCTCTTGAAGCAGAGAGATATCTTGCTGCATTGTAATTATAGGCATTATGTGGCTTGCTAAAAGGCAGGCATACAGCATACAAAAAGAAGGAATATTTCATCAACGTTGATGAAATATTCCTTCTTTTTATTTTTATCTATTTCCTATTTTCATTTATTGCTCTTTACTTTCAAGCTGCTAATCCATAAGCCAAAGAAAGTGAGCATGCCGTTGAGCATCAGTAGCTCATATCCGAAACGATAGTCGGTGTAGTTCTTGGTATACCAATCTATAATGAAGCATATCACAGGCGAAGCTACAGCGATATATGGTACAGCCTTGTCGCCAACACTACGCTTAGTGAGCAGAGCATAGGCAAAGAGACCGAGCAATGGACCATAGGTATATCCGCAAAGGGTATATATGGCATCGAGCACGCCTTGGCTGTTCACCATTTTGAAAAGCACCACAAACATAGCAAAGACAACAGCCATTACCAAGTGCACTCGCTTGCGCATCTTCTCATCATCCTTACGTTGGCAGATATCTACACAATAGCTTGTGGTGAGGGCTGTCAATGCGCTATCAGCACTTGAGAATGATGCTGCCACGATACCTAAAGAGAACAACACCACTACTCCATTGCCCAACATTCCCGATGCAGCAAACATAGGTAGCAGGTCGTCGCCCGATGCTGGCATCTGCATATTGTATTTACCAAGCAACATAAGTAGCAACACGCCGAGAGCTAAGAACAATAAGTTGGCAGGAACAAAGGCAAAGCCATAGCTACACATATCCTTCTTGGCATCAGAGAGCGATTTGCAGGTTAGGTTTTTCTGCATCATATCTTGATCTAAGCCTGTCATCACTATCACAATAAAGATACCGCTAAGGAATTGTTTCCAAAAGTTCTGCTTCGACATCCAATCGTCAAAAACAAATATCCTTGAATGACTGTCGTTGGCTATGGCTTTTATCGTTGATGCGGTATCTAAGCCAAGGGTGCCCATCACATTATATATTATTAAGCCCAAGGCTGCAAACATACAGAGTGTTTGAAAGGCATCCGTCCAAACCAAGGTTTTTATTCCGCCTCGCCTTGTGTATAGCCAAATCAAAAATACCATTCCCGATGCAGTAACGGCAAAAGGTACATTCATATCGGCAAAGACAAAGCGATGGAGAATGAAGCATACCACATAGAATCTCGCTGCTGCTCCAGTCATCTTAGATAGCAAGAAGAAGCTTGCGCCAACCTTATACGACCGAGCGCCAAGTCGCTTATCAAGGAAGGAATATATGGTGGTGAGGTTGTGCTTATAGTAAACAGGCAGCAACACGAAAGCCACCACGAAATATCCTAATATAAAACCTAAGCAGGTCTGCATGTAGGTCATGTCGGCTTTGGCTACCATTCCCGGCACAGAAACAAAGGTGATACCAGAGATTGAAGCTCCTATCATTCCGAATGCCACCATATACCATGGTGAATGTCTATTGCCACGATAGAAGGTGTCGTTGTCTGCTTTGCGCGATGTAAGCCTACTCACCAGCATTAGCAAAGCGAAATAAGCAAGTATTGTCAGTAATATCATACGTTGGTTGTTTTTCCGTGCAAAGGTAGCGCTTTTTTATCCTTTTGGCTTGCTCTTATATAAAATAATGTCTATATTAGCAACATAAAAACAAAATCTAATGGAAACAAACGAAGCAAAATACATATCAACAATAGGATGGAGAACAGAAACGAAACATTCTATGCTAAGAAGAATGGAGGAACACGACTACCATTCCTCGGGCATATATATGCTAACTCTCACCCTTTCAAATCGCTCGCTCCCACTATTAGGCAAACTACAATGGAGCCATAATCCAGATGGAGAGCAGCAAGCAATAATAATTCCTTCTGAATTAGGGAAGCTCGTAGAACGCGAATGGCGACTTATCGCCAACGACTATCCACAGATAGAGATTATACGCGTACAGCTCATGGAGGAACATCTGCATGCAATACTCTACATCAGGGCTGAGATTCCTTGCCATCTTGGAAATATTATAGGTAAAATCAAGAATAGATGCAACAAGCACTATTGGCAAGAGCTAACTCTGCAAGGACTATTAGGACCTAAAGGCGAGGATGCCCCACCGCCATTATTCTCTAAGAACTTTCAAGATACCGTATTATATGGTAAAGGGCAGCTGGAAGCTATGATACGCTATGTCAGCGACAACCCTCTGCGCGCTCTTACAAAGAGAGAGAATCCGGAGATGTTTAAGGTGGTGCATTCGCTAACCGTAAACGGTACAACATTCGCAACCATAGGCAACAGATGGTTGCTAAATAAGCCTATTAGGATGCAGGTGAAATGCCATAACAACACATCCCCAGAAAACCAACTGCTAATATCGAAGCAAAAGGAATACTTCTTGATGCGAGGCACAAAGGGAGGAGTTGTGGTGAGTCCTTGCATTTCGGCGGGAGAAAGGGAGATAGCACGCGCTGCTCTTGATGCCCACCAGCCGCTGATAGTGATACTCGAAAATGGCTTCGCTCCTTTATATAAGCCACCAGGTAAATACTTCACCGCTTGCGCTGAGGGTCTGCTCCTTATGCTCGCTCCTTGGCCCTACCACATGGAGAGGCGCACCATAACCCGCACCCAATGCCTACAGCTAAACACCATGGCTGCCAATGTAAGCACCGAGCCATGGACAGAAGAAATGGAGGAAAAAATGAAAAGAGGAGAGGATATAGAGGAACCGGAGGCTGAAGCAGAAAACAAAGGGCAAAGAGAAAGCGAAAGCTGAAAGCAAAAAAAGCGGAAACTGAAAGCAAAAGCAGGAAACAGAAAGCAAAAGAAAGCAAAGAAAGCGACGCTGCCAAGCAGCGCCGAACCCAACCCCAAGGAGAAAACAAAAAGAGAGAAGAAGGAAGAAAAGAGGGAAAGAAAGGAGAGAAAGAGGAAAAGAAAAAGAGAAAGAATGGGAAAAAGAAACAGGGAAAGCTTGCGCCTTGGGGTTGGGTTCGGTGCAGCTCGGCTGCACCGCTTAACCTTAAGCTTGAGCCACCCAAGCCCACCCAAGCCTTCTCTTTTCCTTCTTTCCCCTACCCTTTATCTATAGCTCGCAATATATTCACCGCCTCGGCAACCTTAGCTACATTCTTTACATGCAGCAGGCGGCGACCGCGAACCTCCTTGAGTTCGCAACGGCGAAGGTTTGCTGTGGCATAGTTTATGAACTTATCAAAGAGCTGGCTTTGGAAGAACGGGCTGTCGTTATTGGAAACGAACTGCATGTTCATCATACCTTGCTTGAGGATTATCTTCTCAACACCGAGGCGCTTGCCAAGCCTACGCAGCAGTACCACCTGCATAAGCTCCTCACCCTCAGCAGGCACAGGACCGAAGCGGTCTATCAATCGCTGACGGTATACATCAAGGTCGCGGTCTTCTACTATGTTATCAAGCTCACGATATAGAAGCATACGCTCCGAGCTACCAGGAACATAGGTATCAGGGAAATACATCTCCAAGTCGCTCTCTATAGCGCAATCTTCTACGAAATCTTCGCCTGTGAACACCTTACCTTGCGCCATTTCCTCAGCATATAGATCTTGGAACTCATCATTCTTGAGCTCAGTAACGGCTTGGTTAAGTATCTTTTGGTATGTTTCATATCCAAGGTCTTCCATAAAGCCACTCTGCTCAGCACCTAACAGGTTGCCAGCACCGCGAATATCGAGGTCTTGCATGGCAAGATTGAAACCGCTACCAAGGTCGGAGAATGTCTCTAAAGCCTCCAATCGTCTGCGTGCCTCAGGCGAGAGCACACTCTTAGGCGGAGCAAGCAGATAACAGAAAGCCTTGCGGTTGCCACGTCCCACACGTCCACGCATCTGATGAAGGTCAGACAATCCGAAGCGATGAGCATCATTGATAATTATGGTGTTAGCATTTGGTATGTCGATACCATTCTCTACGATGGTAGTAGATAGCAACACATCGAAATCATGATTTACGAAACCAAGGATTATCTTCTCCAGTTCCTCTGGCGACATCTGACCATGTCCAATAGCAACACGGCAATCGGGTACATACTTCATTATCAGCTTCTCTATCTCTGTAAGCTGTGCTATGCGATCGTTGACAAAGAAAACCTGACCATTGCGACTCATCTCGAAGTTTATAGCGTCCGCTATCACCTCATGGTTGTAAGAAGCCAGCTGAGTAGAGATAGGATGACGGTTTGGAGGTGGAGTGCGCATGATACTCATATCTCGAGCACCCATCAACGAGAACTGCAGAGTACGAGGAATTGGTGTTGCCGACATGGTGAGAGTATCGACGTTAGTCTTCAGTTTGCGCAGTTTCTCCTTTGTAGAAACACCAAATTTCTGCTCCTCATCGATGATGAGAAGTCCCAGGTCGTGCCATTTCACATTCTTTCCTATCAGCTTATGCGTACCCACAAGGATATCTATGCGTCCCTGCTCCAGGTCTTCAAGCACTTGCTTTGTCTGCTTTGCTGTGCGAGCTCGCGACAGATAGTCTACACGCACAGGGAAATCACGCAGACGGTCGCGGAAGTTCTGATAGTGTTGTAATGCCAACACCGTTGTAGGCACCAATACCGCCACCTGCTTAGAATCGCAAGCAGCCTTAAAGGCAGCACGTATCGCCACCTCGGTCTTGCCAAAGCCTACATCACCACACACAAGCCTATCCATAGGTGCAGCCTTCTCCATGTCAGCCTTCACATCCTGTGTAGCCTTAAGCTGGTCGGGAGTATCCTCATAGAGGAAGCTTGCCTCAAGCTCATGTTGCATAAAGCTATCAGCACTATAAGCGAAGCCCTTTTCGTGTCGGCGCTTAGCATATAGCTTTATCAAGTCGCGTGCGATATCCTTGATACGCTTCTTTGCCTTCTGCTTTAAGCGCTCCCAAGCACCAGTGCCGAGAGTGCTAAGACGAGGAGGTTCGCCAGTATCGCTACGTCGATATTTCGATATCTTATAAAGAGAGTGGATAGAGACATCCACCTTATCATTATTCTGATATATGATACGTATCACCTCTTGGTATCCATCGCCCGATGGTACCCTTACCAATCCACCAAACTTACCCACGCCAAGGTCTACATGCACAATGAAGTCGCCAGGTTCCATTTCTTGTAGTTCCTTCATAGTCAGCGCCATCTTGCCTGCACGTGCCGAGTCGCTCTTTAGGCTATACTTATGGAAACGGTCGAATATCTGATGATCGGTAAAGAAACAGATACGCAGAGTATTATCAACAAAACCTTCGTGGAGAGTAGAGTCGACAGGCTCGAAGTCGATAGACGAGCGTTGCTGATTATGCGAAGAGCGCTCTATATCGCCACCCATATCGTCGAAGATATCACGAAGTCGCTGTTGCTGCTTCTTGCTATCTGCGAGGATGAATATCTTGAAACCAACCTCAGTATACTGAGTGAAGGTTTGGCGAAGCATCTCAAAATTCTTATGAAACAAAGGTTGTGGTGAAGTATTGAAGACTATCTTTGCCTGCACATCCTTGGTGTCGTCAACCGATGTTGATAATGTAACCCTTTTCAGTCCTGCCACCGATTCCACGAAAGCCGAAGCACTAAGTAGCGACAATTGCTTATTCATCTCGCGCATTATCTCCTGCTGTTCCATCTCTGTGGCTGCAGCCAGTCGGTCGGTATATGCCTGTTGCGAGAATCCCTCGTTCCATATACGCTCTATTGTATCGCGAATATACAGCAAATCCTTTACCACCAACAGCGCATCCTTTGGCATATATTCCGTGAATGGTATCTTCTCGGTATCAACCTTTGACAGCTCTGGCACGATCTCTATCTTCTGCTTTTGTTCCTTAGATAGCTGATCTTGCACATCGAAGGTACGGATGGTATCAATCTCATCACCAAAGAAGTCGATACGGTAAGGATATTCGCAAGAATAGGAATAAACATCGATGATGCTACCACGCACAGCAAACTGCCCAGGCTCGTATACATAGTCTACCTCAGCAAAGCCAAAGTCGCGAAGTGAATGTACGATATTTGTTATTCCTACTTCCTGACCAACGCTAAGAGTTATCATTCTCTCGTCGACAACCTTTCTACGGGCAACAAGCTCCGACAAAGCTTCAGGACAAGTAACGATATATGCATTATCGCCTGACGACAAGCGAGCAAGCACCTCGGTACGCAATATCTCGTTGGCAGCATCTCGTTGTCCGTATTTCACCGCCCTTTTATACGACGATGGGAAGAACAAAACCTTTTGCTGTCCCAACATCTGCGCCATATCGTTGTAGAAATATCCAGCCTCGTCGGCATCATTTAATACAAAGAGTACTGTTCGATTCAAGCGTTCGAACAATGATGCAAAGAATACAGGGGCTGCCGAAGCCACCAGTCCCTGAGCAGATATGTTGCCTATCTTCTTGTCGGCAACAAGTTTAAGAAAAGCGGCACTCTGAGGCAATTTACCATAGAGTGCCGCCATATCGTTTATATTCATATTTTCATAAGAAGTTATGGAGTCAACTTCCTAAAAGCCTTTTATTATGCAGGCAATTTAGGATACTTGCGGAACCATCCATCCCAGCGAAGTCGCATCACTCCGAAGAATGCTTCACCAAAGATACCACCACTCATCTTGCTTACGCCTTCACGACGGTTGACGAATATCACAGGCACCTCCTTTATCTTAAAGCCTATCTTATAAGCAGTAAACTTCATCTCAATCTGGAAGCCATAGCCCTTGAAGCGAACCTGATCCAAAGGTATTGTTTCAAGCACACGACGCTTATAGCACTTAAATCCTGCTGTGGTATCGTGAACCTTGAAGCCTGTGACAAGGCGTACATACTGCGAAGCAAAATAGCTCATCAGCACACGACCGATAGGCCAGTTTACAACATTCACACCACTCACATATCGGCTACCGATAGCTACATCGTAGCCTTCGTCGTGGCATGCAGCATACAGACGTGGCAAGTCGTTAGGATCATGACTAAAGTCGGCATCCATCTCAAAGATATATTCATATCCATGTTCCAAAGCCCACTTAAAGCCTGTGATATATGCTGTGCCAAGTCCGAGCTTGCCCTTTCTGTGAAGACAGAACAAGCTACCCTTGAATTCTTTCTCTATAAGTTCCTCTACCTTGTCGCCAGTATGGTCAGGACTACCATCATCAATGACAAGGATATGAAAACTCTTCTCTAACCCGAAGACGGCACGAATAATCTTTTCGATATTCTCCATCTCGTTGTAGGTTGGTATAATAACTATAGAATCACTTTCTCGCATGATCGGTTTGTTAGTTTTTTGCAAATGTACATAAAATATATAATACCTCCAAGCATTTTTATGCTTTATTATATTACTGGTCTGGGTTTTCTACAAAGCCTTGATATTTTTCTTCTATTGCCGACATCACAGCCTCGTAGCTCTTCTGCTCAACGTTGGCTACATTGTCCTTGCCCTGACCAATAGGGTATATAGGTTCGTGGATAGTCAATGAAAGTGGTGACCAAGTGACCCAATGCATATCACGCATACGTGGCATCACATCGAATGAGCCATTGATGGTTAATGGCACCACAGGCAACTGCAACTCGTCGGCAAGCATAAATGCACCACGCTTGAATACTCCCATGTGACCAGTAAAGGTACGTGCGCCTTCCGGGAACACCACCAACGACATACCACCCTGCAAGGTTTTTCGTGCCTTGTCGTAGGTTTCCTTAATCTTTCTTGGTCCGCGTTTGTCAACAAATATCTGATGTGAATATTCGCAAGCAATGCCTATGAAAGGAACTTTTCTAAGCTGATGCTTCATCATCCATTTGAAGTTACGGTTCAAGAAACCATAAATCAAGAATATATCGAAAGCTCCCTGATGGTTGCTCACAAAGACATACGATTGTCCTGGCTTAAGATTCTCGCGTCCCTTCACGGTTACTGGCAAAAGAAACAGACGCACGGTTAACCACGACCATAGCTTGCCTGGATAATATCCCCAGAAATGTCCGTTGCCTATAATGCTTCCTACAACAGTAAACAGCGACACCAATATTGATGCCAACAAGAATAGCGGCAATGCCACTACAAGCTGATAAAGTCGATATAAGTATTTCATGTTTTAAGGTTTTTATTTCGTTTTATGTAATGTTATTACTGCAATCTCGGCAGTAGCACCGAATCGCATTGCCACCACACCTCCAAGTCCAGATGTTACATATAGTTGCTGTCGACCTTGGTTGTATAGTCCATAGTCGTTGTGAGCTGTGAGCTGAGTGAAGCGTAGTCCGAAGACAGAAACCTGACCGGCATGAGTATGTCCGCTTAATGTCAACTGCACCCTACCATCTGGCACAATTTTCTCTTGCCACACATTAGGGTCGTGCTGTAGCATCACTATGAATGCACCTTTGCCTACACCATGCAAACTCTTCTCCAAGTCAGCAAGCTTTGGCGAAGGTTTACGTCCTCCATTCTCTTCGCCTGCTATCACCAGCGAGTCGGCATTTCGCCTTATCACACGATTATCGTTTCTCAACACCGTCCATCCCATTTGCTGCTCTCTGTCTACAGTAGCCTTGATGTTGGCTTTCTTAACATCATCGGTAGCATCGATATATATACTGTAGTCGTGATTTCCCAACACAGAGTATACGCCATCTTTGGCTTTCACCTTGCTGAGCAATGGCATCACAGGAAGCAATTCATCTGGTTGCATATTCTGAATATCGCCTGTAAACACCACCATATCAGCCTTTTGAGCATTTATACTATCTATATCTCGCTGCAATATAGACTTCTTATCATACTGAAAGCTACCCACATGTGCATCGGAGAAATGCACTATGCGATAGCCATCGAAGGCTTCGGGCAAATCATCGAAATACAAATCGAGATGCTTAACCTCCAACTTACCAAAGCCTACTATGAAACCATACATTATTATATATATGGCACCTGCGGCAAATGGCAACCAGATGATATTACCATAATTGCGACGACGATGGGTATATCTGCATACCAGACAGCCAATACCAGAGCATAATGCAAACAGCATCTTTGGCATCACCACCAAACCCACAAGCATCATGTAGACATTGATGAACATCATCTCGTCGGGCACGAAGTTGCGTGTGGATGCTATTGCAATGCTGTATGCCACCATCAATACCGAGGGCAACCACCAAAGTAACCTACGCCACCATGTATAGCCTTTGTAGTGTCGCCAATAGTGCATATCGATATAGATATCGGGCAACACTATAGCCAACAATATTGGTATTATGATACGTGCAATCATTATTGATTCTTTATTTTCAAGAATTTCTTCATCATCTCCATAGGTAGCCCACGTCGACGAGCATAGTCGTTCATCTGGTCTTTACCTATATCGCCAATGCTGAAATATTTAGCCTGCGGATGTGCAAACATCAATCCTGATACCGAAGCATGCGGAGTCATCATTCCGCTTTCTGTTAGTCGGATGCCTATCTGCCTCATGTTGATGATATTGTCTATCATGAAGTTGATACTTGCATCAGGTATCGATGGATAGCCAACGGCTGGTCGTATGCCAACATATCGGCAATTTAGCAAGTCGTCGATAGAAGCCTGCTCATCTGGAGCATAGCCCCATATCTTGGTTCTCACCTCTTGGTGTAAGCGCTCGGCTGTAGCCTCAGCCAATCTGTCGGCAAGGGTTTGCGCAAGCATAGTCTGATAGCAGTCAGAGCTATTGCGACTCACAGCAGGCGCATCTACAGTTGCTGCAAAGATGCCAAGTTTGTCAGTAATACCCGACGACAATGGTCGGATAAAGTCGGCAAGACATAGGTTTGGCATACCTTCTGTAGTTGGTTTCTGCTGTCGGAGGAATGGTATGCGTGTGCCTGCAGCTATGATATCGTCGCCATCAGAATTAGCATCCACTATCTCAACAACAGCATGCGTTTGGTATCTATCTTCCCATTCTTCAAGCATTCGCAATGCTTCTTGCTTCTGTTTTTTTTGTTCGCTTTCGGGCTTTCCTGATAATCCCCAAGCATGGAAGAAGTATATCCAGTTGATATATGGCACAATATCCGAGATTCGATAATCTATCACCATGCTCTATCTGAATTCCAATTGCTGTCCGATATATTCTGCATCTACCTTACCATCAGCATAAACGGTATGACCATTGCAGATAGTCTGCTTCACATGCCAATTATATTCATGTCCCTCCATAGGGCTCCATCCACACTTGCTCTGTATGCACTCCTTGGTAACAGTCCATGGCTTACCCTGAGCAACAATCGCAATATCAGCATGATAGCCAGGGCGCAGGTAGCCACGCTTATTGATAGCAAACAGTTTGGCAGGATTATGACACATCAATTCCACAAGCCGTTCGATAGAAATGATGCCCTGATCCATCAGTTCGAGCATTGTCACCAACGAGAACTGTACCATAGGCATTCCCGAAGTAGCCTTTGCTGCTCCACCCTGCTTATCTGCCAAGAGATGAGGAGCATGGTCGGTACCAACAACAGATATTCTGCCATCGGCAATAGCTTTTCTCAATGCATCTCTATCTTCAGGACGCTTTATAGCAGGATTGCACTTTATCAATGCACGCTTTGTGGCATAGTCGGCAGACGAGAAAAAGAGATGTGCCACGGTAGCCTCAAGGCTGATGTTGTCGGTAGCCAAATCCAATTCTTTCTCTGTACTCACATGGGCGATATGCAGACGAGTACCAAACTGGCGAGCCAAACCTGCAGCCAAGGCTGCCGACTCATAGCATGCTTCCTCTGAGCGAATCAGCGGATGCAACATCACATCAGGGTCGTCGCCATAAGCTTTCTTCATCTGCTCCATGTTGCGATTGATGATATCTGTATCTTCGCAATGCGACATCAGAGGCACATTGAGTTCTGCTGCCTTCTGAAATATTTTCAATAGCGAACCATACTTATCAACAAGCATATTGCCTGTGCTTGAACCCATGAAGAGTTTTATTCCAGGCACATGATGCCAGTCTACACTATCCATTATGCCTACATTATCGTTTGTAGCACCGATAAAGAAAGCATAGTTCACATGACTCTTCTGTCGTGCCAGCTCTTCCTTTTGACTCAGAGCCTCAAGGGTTGTTGTTTGCGGAATGGTGTTAGGCATCTCAAGGTATGATGTTACACCACCTGCCGCAGCCGCCTTCGACTCGCTGTTGATATCAGCCTTTTGTGTTAGTCCAGGCTCACGGAAGTGAACATGATCGTCTATAATGCCTGGCAAAACGAAACACCCTGTGGCGTCTACTGTTTCCGAGTAGTTTCCACAGGGTGCTTCGCCTTGACCTATACTATCTATCAAGCCGTTATCAATCACGATATAGCCCTCGAAGGTTTTTCCTTCGTTGACAATACGGCCATTCTGTATCAAAGTCTTGGTCATAATATCATTATCTTTTATTCTCTATAGATTTGGCTTCCAAAGAGTTTACCTTACTTATTCAGATAAGGGTTATTCTGCAGGTTTAGCCAGTTCGTTAGGTGTTGGAGCGTTAGGCACTGGAGCCACAGGCTGCTGTACAGGAGTTTCCTTCATACCATTCATTATCTGCTGGTTTTCCTGTGCCTTCTCATAATATTCCTTCACCATAGGGTCGTTCTTGAATTTGTCGGTGGCCTTGGTCATGATATCCTCTATCCAAGCATCGAGCATAGGGAATTCATACTTGCTGGTGCATGTGTTCAGGAAGACCCAAGGTCCGAGGATATTGTCCATATTGTCCTCAACAAACTTAGTAACGAGCTTATCCATCTTCTCGTTTAGCGCCTCGTCCTCAGCCTGTAGCTGTCTGATAACAGGCTCCATATCCTTGCCGTCCATGATAGCTTGGTCGTGCTTGTGCACCAATTCGGCACTTGCATTAGCCAACTTCTGATATTCTTTGATAAATTCTGTAAGCTCATCGTTGAGCGGAGTGCCTGTAACGGTCTGCTGCAGATTATCTATCTTTATGGTAATGTCGCCATCCTCAAGCACAACGGGCAGTGCAGGCACACCATTCATGAAGACGTTGGCTACACGTACAGAATCGATGGTACCACTAAACTTAAACTTACCATGAAGCACATCGCACGAGTCGAGGTCCTTAAAGGTAGTGTCGGTAAACACCTTAAGATAAAGTTTTTGTCCATCGAGGTTAGAAATGCTTGATGTGCCATCAATATTGAAACTATTGGCACACGACGATAGACCGAGAACGGCCATCACTACATAAATTATCTTATTCATATCGTTGATTATCTTCACATGCTTCACATCTCGCAAACGAGAAAATTGCATTTTGTGCATGCAAAGATAGTATGTTTGAAGGATGTGGGGAAATAAATTTGCGCTATTTATAACAACAAGCTATTCTTTTATATTTTTTTTGGATAGTTCGTGATCTATACGATGTGTGGTATAAACCTCTATAACCGCAGCTATCAGCAGTAGTACCACCCATTTGTTGTACAGAATCTCGATATAGTCGGCATAGTTGCTAAACATTGGTTGGAAGAAATGATAATGACTATCTGCCATCAGCACTCCTGCCACAACAAAGAATATGCTTGCCAAGCCTTGAATGTTTTTTAGGCGTTTTAATGTTGTATCTGTTCCTGTGTATATCTGCATTGTCTGCATAAGGCTGAACATCACGGCTCCTACAAGGAACACCCAGCACACAATACCACGAAGCCACATTGCTACGTAGCATCCTGCACCTATCACCATGAGTGCACCACCCAACAGGAATATTACAGACTGTATCTTATTTAGTTGTTTCATCATCTTTTGTAAATTGCACGTCATCACTCAACACAAAGACGTCCTCATCGTCGGCCTTCATGAAGTATTTTTCTCTTGCTATCTTTTCTATTTTTTTGGGGTCACGCTTCAGTTCATGCAGAGCCTCTGCGTTCTTGGCATGGGTTTCATCGTAAGCCTTTATCTGGTCTTTAAGATCGCTTATCTGCAAGTCGTATTTCACACGCTGCACAAAGCTATTGTCATCGACAAAACCTACGACCACAATACCTAACACTATCACTATAACATATTTATAGTGAGATATCATGTTCCAGATAATATTTAGTTTTTTGCCCATTCCTGTTATTAATTCAATTTTAGTTGGGCAAAGTTACTATAATTATCCGAATTCGATGCGTGTTTCACAAATTTTATTATTCGGGCTCAACATATTTGCCATCCACCTTTGTTGGCTCAAGATGCAGTCCGATATAGGTATCTTTACCGAAGCGCTCGCGTAGTCGGCGTTCTATGTTGGAAGCATGTTCATGGGCATGATAAAGGGATGTATTGCCTGGCAAACGAAGGTGCATGGTCAGGGCTATATTGTTGCCAATACGACGGGTGCGCAGATGATGAATACTGCTCACACAAGGTTCTTCTTCAGCAATTCTGATTATCTCTTCTTCTACATCTTCTGGTAGACTATGCTCCATAAGTTCGTCCACAGTTTGCTTGAGCAGTCGCAATGATGCACCTATAATAAAGAAGCTCACTATTATGGCTGCTATAGGATCGAGCACAGTCCACTCTGCACCAAGCAATATTGCTCCACCAATACCCAAGGCTGTGCCTATTGACGATAAGGCATCAGAACGATGATGCCATGCGTTGGCAACTACTGCTTGTGAGCCAACTTTCTTACCCACAGCAACAGTAAACTGATAAGCCCACTCCTTGAGCACAATGCTTGCCAAGGCTGCTATCAACGCTATCCATCCTGGCTTTGGCAATGCTATTCCTTGGATGGCATGATAGGTCTTCACCATTCCATCATAGCAAATCATCACTCCCACCATCAACAAAGCCATACCTATAATGGCTGATGCTAAGGTTTCGTATTTGCCATGTCCATAGTCGTGGTCTTTGTCTTCGGGCTTATTGCCGATATGCACAAACACCATAACTATGATATCTGTAAGAAAGTCGGATAGAGAATGTACGGCATCTGCTATCATCGCTGCAGAATTACCAAGAATACCTGCTGCAAACTTAAGCACCAACAGCACCACGTTGATAGCACTTCCCATTAATGTTACGCGATATATCTTACGCTCACGCGTCTTTGCTTCATCATCAACAACTTTATTTTCCATAATGATAAATGATAATAGTTATATCTATCTGATAAAAACGAATGAAATATAGAATTATTGTAAAAAACATGGCTTTCATTTCTTATATCAATTCTTTTATTTAACTTTGCAACATGGATTTAGCAGAAATTAAAGATAAGAAGATAGCTGTGCTGTTGTCTGGAGGTGTAGACAGCAGTGTGGTAGTTCACGAGTTTGCCTCGTTGGGCTTGCATCCCGATTGCTTCTATATAAAGATAGGTCCTGAGGAACAGGAGGAATGGGACTGCTCAAGCGAAGAGGATCTTGAGATGGCTACTGCCGTAGCTCACAAATATGGTTGCAAACTACAGGTAGTAGATTGCCATAAGGAATATTGGACTCAGGTTACTCGCTACACCATGGAGAAGGTGAAGGCGGGATTCACTCCTAACCCTGATGTAATGTGCAACCGCTTGGTTAAGTTTGGTGCCTTCAACGAAAAGATGGGACACAACTACGACCTCATTGCTACAGGCCACTATGCACAGACGGAATGGATAGATGGTAAGAAATGGCTTACCACCAGTCCTGACCCAGTGAAAGACCAGACCGACTTCCTTGCACAGATATATGATTGGCAACTCAAAAAAGCCATCTTCCCTATTGGTCACTATCAAAAGGGCGAAGTAAGAGAGATTGCTGAGCGTGAACATTTGGTAAACGCAAAGCGTCGCGACAGCCAAGGCATCTGCTTTCTTGGACAAATCAACTACAACGAATATATCCGTCGATATCTTGGCGAAATGCCTGGAAAGGTAATAGAACTTGAAACTGGCAAGGTGATAGGCGAACATCGAGGTCTATGGTTTCACACTATCGGTCAACGCAAAGGTCTTGGCTTTGGTGGTGGTCCTTGGTTTGTTGTAAAGAAGGATGTAGAGGCTAATATATTGTATGTCAGCCACGGCTATGACCCAGAGACTGCTTACAAGCAAGACTTCAAGATTCATGATTTCCATTTCCTCACAACCGAAGTCAACGAACCTCGTGTCACATTTAAGATTCGCCACACTCCAGAATACCATCATGCAACAGTAGAGAAGACTGCCGAAGGCGCATACATCATCCATTCAGACGAGAAGATACATGGTGTTGCCCCTGGCCAGTTCTGTGTTGTATACGATGAAGACCATCACAAATGCTATGGTAGCGGCGAAATAACGCTATAAGAATAGGATATTAAACATAACATCTAAGCTATATTTCGGAAAATATAAGTTGCATTTTCCAAAATATAGCTTATCTTTTATAGTTTTAATAAATATCTTTCAAATCTACAAGATACTTAATAAGATTTTTTTAATAAATATCACTATAATAAGTAAAATAAGTAGCATAATAGACAAAATTCTGCATTTTATTACTATTAAACTAATATTTTTAGAAAAAAATCTATTAAATACCGATTATATGGAGAAAAAGTATTAATTTTGCACACGAAAAACAATACTACAAAACCTATTACTACAAAACTTTTGAAATGGCAAACTTTAATTAAACCTAATAAAATATGAAATTACATTCTTTTTCAGTAAAGATTTCAGCCGTAGCGATAGCAATGGCAAGCCTTTGTGGGTGTCAAACTAAGGATACAACAAAGGACATTATTCAAGACAACGTCGACAATGCTGTAGCACAGTTAACCCTACAGACCGACATTATCGAAAAAAGTGGTAAGTTTCTGAACCCACGTACCTATGAAAATGGTAAAATGAACTATGTGCCTATCGATGATTGGTGCTCAGGATTTTTCCCAGGTACATTATGGTACACATATAAACTTACTGGCGATAAGAAATGGGAAACACTGGCTGCTAAATATACAGAACAGCTCGACTCTGTAAAGCATCTTAAATGGCACCACGATGTTGGCTTCATGATTGGCAGTAGCTATCTTAATGGACTGCTCTTGGATGGTAAGGAGGAATATAAGCCTGTTATCATCGAGGCTGCCAAGTCACTTTCTACTCGTTTCCGCAAGGGTGCTGGTATCATCCAGTCATGGAATGTTGACAAAGGCACATGGCAGGCAGAGCGTGGATGGACTTGTCCTGTTATCATTGATAATATGATGAACCTTGAACTTCTTTTCGAGGCTACTCGTTTGTCGGGCGACTCTACCTATTATAATATAGCAGTTAGCCATGCCAACACAACCCTCAAGAATCACTTCCGCGAGGACAACAGTTGCTACCATGTTATTGACTACAACCCAGAGACAGGCGAAGTGCTTCACAAGCATACAGCTCAGGGCTATGCTCACGAAACAGCATGGGCACGCGGACAGGTTTGGGCTCTCTATGGCTACACAATGTGCTATCGTTATACTAAGGACGAGCGCTACTTAGAGCACGCACAGAAGGTTTACGACTTTATCTTCAACCATCCTAACTTGCCAAAGGATCTTGTTCCTTACTGGGACTATAACGCTCCAAAGATTCCTAACGAGCCACGTGATGCTTCTGCTGCAGCATGTACTGCTTCAGCACTCTATGAGTTGGCTACATATGTTCCTAACAAGGGTTACAAGGAGACTGCAGACAAGATTATCGAAAGCTTAAGTTCTCCTGCTTATCGTGCAAAGGTGGGTACAAATGGTAACTTCATTCTCATGCATAGTGTAGGTAGCATTCCTCACGGACATGAAATTGACACTCCACTCAACTACGCAGACTATTACTTCATGGAAGCTCTCCTACGCAAGCAGCGTACAGAAAAAGGAGAACCTGTAAGATAAAAGAAACTCATTCGATATTAATCAGTACAAAAGTTAAGGGGCTCTCATTTTTAGCTCCTTAACTTCTGTGCATATATTCACTTCTACTCTTTTTTAGAGTAATTTTATAATCTAGTATCTATTCTCTATGGCAAACAACAATTGGCTATTCTTTAAGAAAACTTGTTGTCTGATAGCACTTTTGCTATCGGCAAACCTTGCTTACGGCCAGATTAATGTCAAGGGTACCATTGTGGATGAAACCAACCTTCCTATGATGGGAGCCAGTGTATTGCTGAAAGGTTCCAACGGCGTAGGCACCGTGTCCGACTTTGATGGTAACTTCTCATTAGACGTTAAGGACGAAAATTCTGTTTTGGTATTCTCGTATCTTGGCTTCGCTACTCAGGAAGTGAAAGTTGGCAAACAAAAGACTCTTCAAATTGTATTGAAGGAAGACGGCGCACTGCTTCAAGAAGTAGTGTCGATAGGTTATGCTACCGTTAAGAAGAGCGACCTCACTGGTTCGGTAGACAAAGTAGACATGGGCGAACTCAACAAAGCATCTGTGGCTTCTTTCGACCAAGCTCTTGGTGGACGCATCGCTGGTGTACAGGTAGTTAGCGGTGACGGTCAACCTGGTGCTGAAGCCAACATAGTAATCAGAGGTAGCAACACTATTAGTGATGTTGCCGACGGTTCACCTCTTTATGTTATCGATGGCTTTGCTACAGAGGATGCAAATGCTGCAGCCATAAACCCTAACGACATCGAGTCGATAGACGTGTTGAAGGATGCTTCGGCAACGGCTATCTATGGTGCACGTGGTGCCAATGGTGTTATCATTATCACCACCAAGCGTGGTTCTGAGAGCGCTCCTCGCATAACATATAATGGTTATGTAGCTTATCAGACAAAACCAAAATTCCTTAATCTTCTTCAGGGACGCGACTTTGTTGAATTGCAACAAGAAATGCTCACCCCTGACGAAATGAACAAGACTTATTTTAGCTTCGACGAAAATCTGGGACGATACCAGACTATCGACGACTACAACAATCGAGCTTCTACCAATTGGCAGGATCTCGTATTCCGTGATGCTCCTATGACAAGCCACCACTTGGCTCTCAACGGAGGTACCAAGAACACACGCTACAGCAGTAGCGTTTCATACTACAATCAGCAAGGTACTATCGTAGAATCTTCTTACGAGAGCTTAAAGGCTCGTATGACCCTCGACCAGCAACTCTCTAAGAGTGTGAAATGGGGAGGTGCTGCCAACTTTGCTAACAATATGTCTATTGGTTCTGCTCCTTCGCAGGGTGATGGACAGAGCACTCAGTATTTTCTTTATCAAGTATTGGCATATCGTCCTGTGAAATATCGTAGCAGCGACGACCTTGCAGATATTACCGACACCAATGGCGGTACATATCCTTACAACCCTGTAAAGACTATCGAAAACAGCTATACGAAGCAGCGTAACCGTCAGTTCAATATCAACACATATCTTAATTGGACTATCATTAAAGATCTGCTCTTCAAGGTTACATTCTCATATACATGGCGCGAAGTTCGCGACGAGAAGTTCTACAACAAAAACACCTACTTTGGTGATCCTTCATACTCTTCGTCACGTTCTAACGGTATGTTCAACTATAAAGAGTGGAACAGTTGGTCTAACGAATATACTCTCAGCTACAAAAAGCGCATCAAAGACCATAATCTAAATGGTATGCTCGGTACCTCACTTTCAAGCCAAGAGATTACAAACCTTGGTGCCAAGTCGGTTATGCTTCCATGGGATGAGATGGGCTTCTGGGGTATCAACGAGGGTACACCACAGTCGCTTACTGCTGATAAGGTAAAGAACAATATGTTGTCGTTCTTTGCCCGATTCAACTACGACTGGAAATCTCGTTATCTCATCACAGCAACTATGCGTGCCGATGGTACATCACGTTTCGTACATCATAAATGGGGCTACTTCCCTTCTGTTGCTGCAGCATGGCGTGTTAGCGACGAACCATTCATGGCAACTTTCGGTTCATGGCTCAGCAACTTGAAGCTACGTTTGGGTTGGGGTGCTACAGGTAACAATGCTACACAAAACGCATTCCCAAGCAACATCCTTTATACTGGCAACCAGAACTATCCTTTCGGAAATAGCATGCAGCCTGCTATCTACCTCATGCAGATTGCTAACCGCAACTTGAAATGGGAGACAACATATCAGAGCAACCTCGGTATTGACTTTGGTATTTTAAACAACCGCATCAATGGTAGCATCGACTTGTATAATAAGGATACACGCGACTTGCTTTTGTATGCCGACGTGCCACCTTCAATAGGTTTCTCTCAGGTTCAGCAGAATGTTGGTAGTATCAACAATAAGGGTCTTGAGATTACTCTCAATGCCACTATCCTACCAGGCAAGAAGAATCGTTTGAAGTGGACAAGCAGCTTTAACATTGCATTCAACAAGAACGAGATCACAGCTCTTAGCGACGGACAGTTGAGCCGCAAGGCTGGCATACGCTATCCTAACATTCCTGACCTTTATATCTGTAAGGTTGGTTCTCCTCTTAGCGAGATGTACGGATATGTATATGATGGTGTATATCAGTATGAAGACTTCAACGAGGTTGCTCCTGGTGTATTCCAGCTCAAGCCAGAGATTCCTAACAACACCAATGAACGTGCTAACATCAAGCCTGGTGATCCTAAGCTGAAAGATATCAACGGCGATGGTAAGGTTACTGCAGAAGACCAGACAGTTATCGGTCATGGTTTGCCTATCCATACTGGTGGTTTCACCAACAATTTCGAATGGAAGGGCTTTGACCTCAGCATCTTCTTCCAATGGTCGTATGGCAACGATGTCATCAACTACAACCGTGCAAGACTTGAGAGCCTCGACGGCAGACATCTTAACCAGCTTTCAACAGTAAAGGACCACTGGACTCCTCGCACTACTCTTGCAGACAATACAGTAGTAGAAGGCAACTATACCAACTACCTTTGGGCTGTAAACCGCGGTTTGAGCAATATCCACACAAGCAGAGAGGTTGAAGATGCTTCATTCCTCAGACTGAAGAACGTGCAGCTCGGCTACCGCTTTCCTAATAAGGTATTGAAGCGTCTACACCTGTCAAGTCTTCGCATGTATATAAGTGCACAAAACCTATACACATGGACAAGCTATACAGGCTACGACCCAGAAGTGTCTACACGTAACTCAGCAATGACTCGCGGTTTCGACTATTCAGCTTATCCTAAAGCCAAGACTTTCACCTTCGGTGTAGAATTGGCTCTGTAATAATTCACAATTCTTTTATATAAGAAAAGCTCAACATAATATATATAATAAGGTATGAAAGGAATAAAATATATTCTATTAGCAGTTCTATCTCTACCGTTTGCAGCTTGCAACTTCCTTGAGACTGACCCTTACGACTATCTGGAGCAAGATGATATCTACCGCACAGAGAGCAGCTGTATGGCTGGTCTTGCTGGTGTCTACGATGCTCTTGGCTCGGTGGGATGCTACGGACAAAACCTATGGGCTGACCTCGATGCAGGTACCGATATCTTGGTTTACAACCGCAGCTATGGTAAGAACTACATCCAGATAAGCAACTATAATTACAACAATACCGACAATGCGCTGAAGGTGTCTTGGACAGCTCTCTATGAGGGTATAAACCGTGCCAACGACTATATATCTCTGATATCTCAGCGCAAGGATTCTGAATGTGGCGGTGCTGAGCGCAAAGCTCAGTTCATTGGCGAAGCTAAGGCTTTGAGAGCTGTATTCTACATGAATCTTGTTGCTTTCTGGGGCGAGGTGCCTCTACGCATCACTCCTACCTACGACCTTAAGACTCAAAACCTTAAGAAGGCTTCACAGCAGGAGATTTATGCTCAGATTATTAGCGACTTGGAATATGCAGGCGAAAACTGTCTGCCAGCCAACAAGTTTGAAACTCCAGGACGTATCTCTCAGACTGCTGCATGGGCGCTTCTTGCAAGAGCTTATATGTGGGAAGCTGGATACCCTGTATATGCCGACACTTGGGGCAAGGCTCTTGAGTATGCTAAGAAAGTTAAGCAGAGTGGTCTCCATCGTCTTATCCCTAAGGGACAGGGTGGCTATCGTCAGTATTTCATCAATCTTTGCACCAATGCTTACGACTTGACATACCGCGAAAGCCTTATGGAAGTAGAATTCTATGGCAACGGACAAACTCAGACCAATGAAGCTGGTAGATTAGGTCTTTACCTCGGTGTAACCCAGCAGGCTGTGTCTGATGACTATGCTTATGCTTACGGTCTATACGACGGTACAAAGTATCTATTCCGCCTTTATGAGAATGGCGACGAGCGCCAGTGGTGGAATATTGCTGACTATAAATATGTTACAACAAATGGTGTTGTAAAGGAGGTTGAACGCACTACAGCAGAAAAGGCGTTAGAGGATGGCAACGCAGCTAAATGGCGTGCAAAGTATATTCCTGAGCGTCCATTGTCACGCAACAACTCTTCTATCAACTTCCCTGTTATCCGCTATTCTGACGTATTGCTGATGATAGCAGAATGCAACAATGAGGTTAACAACGGACCTAACGAAGAGGCTATAAGCGCTATAAACCAAGTTCGCATGCGTTCTGGTGCCTCTATCATAAGTCTTGCCGACTATCCTGACCACGATAGCTTCAGCAAATTGGTGGAAGAAGAGCGCACACGCGAGTTGTGCTACGAGGTGCCACGCCGCATGGAGTTGCGCCGCCATGGAGTAGAATACTTCCAGAAGCAGTTGAACATTCTGAAGGATCAGTCGCTCAACGAAGTAAACAAGAAGATAGGCTACGACCTCGACAATGTCAAGGCTACTCCAGCCCTCAACTTCTCTCTAAAGCACATCTACTTCCCTATTCCACAGGCAGAACTTAATGTAAACACTCTGTGCAAACAGACTGAATTGTGGTAATAAGTAAGGTTAGAAAGCATACAACAATCACACAACATAACAAGCAATATGAGGAAACCCATTAAATATATAAACAGCATTTTGGCTTCATCTCTTATCGTGATGGCCAGTGCTTGCGACCCTGATAGTGTTGATAGTCTATCTTTCAACGTTAGGACAGAAGGTGGTGTTACTACCGTGAAGACAGATGAGGAGATTCATTTCCTTATTGATGGTAATGCCGACTATATCACGTTCTATTCGGGCGAAGATGGAAACAACTACGACAATAAGTCAAGAACTGAAGCTGAAATAGCTTCGCTCACCTTGTCGTGCAATATCAAGCAGCAGTATAACGACCTCAGCTATTGGAACAAGGAAATAATACATGCTTATATCAGCACAGACTTCAGCGGCGTATATACTCCTGAGGAACTGAGCAAGGCTACATGGACTCCTATCTCTGGCAATGAATATGGTCACTTACCTATTCCTATGGCAACAGCAGCATCTGCAGCAGAAACCTCTGGCACAGTAGACCTTTCGTTGTTTACCAACATCAACAAGAAGTTCTATGTTGCATTCCAATACAATGCAGAAGGTCGCGATGCTATTCCTGAGGCTAACGGCAACAACAAGTACACTAATCGTCCACGTGTAGACATCACTAATCTGAAAATACAGAAGACTACTACCGACGGACAGGTTATTGACATTACAGATGCTATTAAGGAGTGGGCATTCCGACCTATCTACCAGCAGTCGTCAACAATGACCAACTACCAGGTTAGCGACAACAGCCTACTCTTCCAGCCTCAGAAGGCTACTCTCAATGCAGAAGGCAAAGAGCCTAACGAAGTAGTATGGATGGTGAGCCAGAATATCAACCCTCGTAGCGTTGAGCCTGATAGAGGTACTGCAATACAATCTATCGAGGCACGTCTCAACAAATATAGCTATTCTTATCGCAAAGCTGGCACCTATACCGCCACTTTCGTAGCTAAGAATGCTAACATGTGGGAAAGCAAGGCTACAGTACGTAAACTCACCATCGTTGTGCAGGAACCATAATAATATGGACTTTACAATAATGGACATACTTCTTGCCTACAAACAATACTGATAATAATCTGATAATACTCTGAAACTTATGAAATACTTACGCCAACTACCTCTGATGTTACTGCCCATGTTGGGTTTGTTGTCTACAGCTTGTAGCGACGACGATAACACAACTTCGGAGCCTACAACACCAGAAGTTCCTAATACTCCAGAGCCTGAACCTGAACCAATAACAGGTTGTTCTCTATGGCAAGACTATCTTGCAGCACGCACCAATGGCGAAGAAACGACATTGCTCGATTTCTCTTATGCTGGTTATGAACATGGCGAAAGAGGAATTCCTGATGTTGACTATCCTGTGTACCTTGTCGATAACTATGGTGCAGTGGCCAACGACAACAAGAGCGACCGTGAAGCTCTCGAAGCAGCTATTGATGCTGCAACAAAGGCTGGTGGCAAAGCTATCATCCGCTTCTCTGCAGGTAGATACGATCTCCGTCCTGCCGATGCACCAAACAAGTCAATCATCATCAATGGCGACAATATCATATTGCAGGGTGCCGGTAGCGGCGAAGGTGGCACAGAGATATTTATGGAATATCCTAACACCATCGTTCAGCCTGATGCTCTTTGGAGCGGTCCTGATTTGATAAGATTTACCTACCTTGGAGCCAACTCCGACAATCAGCTCTTGCTTACTAATGTCACAGGCGATGCTGCTCGTGGCAGTCACAGCTTAGAGGTTGCTTCAACGAGTGGGCTCTATATCGGTCAGCGTATACTCCTCAAAGGTGGCAGCAAATCGGCCGACGCTATAGCTCAAGAGGTTGCACCTTATGATGTATTGACCTCTGAATGGAAGACATTCATCAACGATGGCGTTCAGGTAAACGAGTATCTTACCATTGAGCGCATCGAAGGCAACACTCTGCGTTTCAAGGAGCCATTGATGCATAGCGTTGATGCTTCATGGGGCTGGACTCTTCACAGATTCCAGCATCATGTAGGTTGCGGTATCGAAGACATTGCCTTCCGTGGCAACTTCCACGAACCATACATCCACCATGAGCCAAGTGGCATCCACGATAGCGGATACAAGATGATTGCTTTCCATCGTCAGGCTAACGGATGGATTCGTCGTTGCCGCTTCATCGATGTCATCGAAGCAGCAAGCGTGATGCTTAGTGCTAATGTCTCAGTCATCGACTGTAGCATAGAGGGACAGAAGGGTCATGCAGCCATTCGTTCAGAAGCCTCATCACATGTATTGTTGGCAAACATCAACGATATGGCAGGTCAGGAACACTCTACAGGAGTTTCCAAGACTTCTATCGGTACCGTAATCATGAATTGCACAACTGCAGCTACAAGCACATTCGAATCTCACAGCAGTCAGCCTCGTGCCACTCTTATAGATAAATGTTCGGGTGGTTTCTTGCCTAACCATGCAGGTGGCGACGTAACATTCGGTCCTAATCATTTGGCAGACCTCGTGCTATGGAACTATACCGAGACAGGAACTTCAGTAGGCGAATTCAACCTATGGGCTCGCAACAACCGTTTCTTGAAACCTATCATCGCTGGCTTCCAGGGTGCAACAACCTTCAATCCTGATCAGGTAACGGTAGACTTGTCGCATGGTACCATGGTAGAACCTCTATCTCTATACCAGGCTCAGTTGCAGACACGCTTACGCAAAGTGCCTTCATGGCTTACCAACCTTAAATAAGAATAAACAGAACGTATCATAAAAGTAACTATCGTCTTATGAAAAGTATCTATAAATATATTTTTTCGCTACCCCTTGGCTTAATGCTCTTTGGCATGCAGTCTTGCTCTGACGACAAGACAGAGGATGAAAGCGGTCCACGTCCTGTCATCTTGAAAGCTGAGGTCTTTACCGCAGGCAATGATGCTGGCGCCACTTGGAGCAGCGGACAGAGCCTCGGAGTCTACATGCTAAAGAATGGTAGCAACGAGATTATTGGCGACAATGCCAATATCAAGTTCCTTGCCGACAACCGTGGTACTACAGGCTATCTTGTTCCTGCCAACAACATTCCTATCTACTACCCTACCGATGGTAGCAAAGTAGACTTCCGAGTTTACTATCCATACAATGAGAACATCGCTACCCGTAGCTTAGGAATCAACCAAACGGAAGTCGTTCTTAAGAACAATACTAAGGCCGACGCCCTACTCTATTCCGACAACTGCCAAGGTGCTAATGGCGACAAAAAGCCAACGGTTCAGATTAAGTCTATGCTCTCTGTTGTCAAGTTGGATATGCGTTGCCAAATCGAAGATGCAGCTACCGTTACAGCCACTATTCGCAATGCAGCCACTCGTGCTACATTCGACATTATAGAAGGTAAGTTTACAGAGCGTATTGTTGAAGATGCTCCTGTTCTGTTTACAGCCACAAAGAAAGTCGACAATGGCGAAGATGTTTACACCTTGCAAGCCACTTTGCTATCGGGCATAATGGAAGATGATGCAGTTATCGACATCACCGTGAAAGACAAAGCGGGAAAGGTGTTAAAGGCATACAAGCCTGCATCGTTGCGTAAGGTTCTTGCTCTTAGCGAGGAACAGCCTGCCGAAGAGAATACTCAATATGATATTGATGTTCAGCTCAACGCAGCAAGCAACAACATCACTACCCAGGTGGCAGCAAAATCACAGATCGTAATTCTTAAATGGAATGGTAACGACGATAATGCCATAGGCGGTGTTGCTCGACCTGAGAGAAAATAGACAATAATAATAACAATAATAATATATTACCCTTATGAAAAAAACATCAATTATTTCAGCCAGTCTTTTATTGATTCTTGCTGCTGGATGTAGCGAAGATCAGATTCAGCAAACAGCTGTTCGCAAGAAGGCAACTTTCACCATAGGAAATGTAGGTACTATGGGTAGCCGTAGCGTAACTCACAACGACGGCACTACTGAGTTTGTAGTAGGCGATGGTATCGGTATCTTTGCCACCAAAGGCGCTGAAGGCTCTAACGTGAAGCATACTGTAGGTCCTGATGGCGTACTTACTTCTGACGAAGGTATCTATTACATCGGTACTGATGCAACAGCTAACTTCTTTGCATATTATCCTTATCAGACAGCATTCGATGGCGAGAATGTCAACTTCAATGTTGCTACAAATCAGGACAGTGAAGCTATGTTCAACAATAGCGACTTTATGACCGCTACCACTTTGAATGTTCCTGTAACCACAGAAGAGAATGTCTCTCTTAAGTTCCAGCATCAGCTCAGCCTCATACAGCTTGAGATGGTAGTAGGAGAAAATGGAAAAAAGCCAGACTCTGTATTGATAAACAACTGCCAGACTGGTATCTCTTGGAACTATCTTCAGGGCACATGCACCACTACAGGCAATACTGCAAAGGTTAAGATGTGGCAGCAGAGCAACGAGGGCAACCCTATCTTCAAGGCTCTCATCCCTGCTCAGACCATACCTGCAAAGTCTAAATTGCTTAGCATATTCATTGGCGACAAGACTTATTCATTTACTACTTCTGCCGACGTAACTCTCGGCACCAACAATATCAAGAAGTTCAAGGTTGGTATTGGTAGCGATGATAAGCTCGTAGTATTCTCTACAGATATCACAGCCGGCTCATGGCAGGAAGATACAGAAGTTATTGAAGGCGAAGGAACATTGGTAGAGCCTGAAACTATTATGGCTGAAACAAACTTCGAGAACTTCAACTATAATACTGTAAATAAGACTAAAGAGGAAATAAACGCAGCTGGATGGTGGCGCTTTGTTGTTAAGCCAGACGAAGATGTTGTTGAGGTTACCGACGATGCTGCAGATACAGAGCGTGGCAAGGTAATGCACTTCAATCGTACCAACCTTCCATGGCACAACGGTACATTCTACTATTGTGCAGAGAATGTCATCAAGGGTCGCTACGTTCTTAAGTTCAAGGCTAAGTCTTCAGCTTCTGAGAATATGAAGGCTAACCAGCTTCGCATTGGTGCTTATATGCAGGAGTTCTATACCGACGAGGATGGCAAGCTAAAGAACAAGGACTATTTTGCTATCATCGAAAACAACAAGACTGAGGTTACTACTGTTTACAAGCAGATCCTCACTTCTGATGCTTACGACGAATATACTGTCGTTTTCGACCTTGGTCGCGTATCTACCATCCACAATGCTACAGCTGCCAACGTAACAGAAGAATCTAAGCAGGTTGCTTCAGAGAAATTGCTCAAGAAGGTTGTTCTCTACCTCAGCCCTAACAAGGCAGGAACTGACTTCTGGATTGATGATATCAGCTGGGAACCTTTGAAAGAGTAAAAAAGTAAAAAAGTAAAAAAATAAAAAATAACATAATGATAATCAAAACACATAAAACTATGAAACATTTAACCTTATTCCTCGCATTAGGAGCAGTAGTTCTCTCCTCTTGCCAAAATGAAGATAATGAGATCGTTAACGAGTCAACAACTTCTGTAAGCTTCACCATCAATGGTCAGGAAGCTATCACACGCTCATTGACAACTCCTAAAGAGAATAGCTATGCTACAGCTTTCGTAGCAAACGACCAGATTGGTATCTATGCTACAGGTGCAGCAACAGCAACAAACGCTTGCTATACAGTAGCTGCAGATGGTGCAGGCCTCACAGGTTCTACCGTCACCATCAACAAAACAGGCAACGCTCAGTTCTTTGCTTATGCTCCTTACAAAGCAGAGGCTACTGCCGAAGCTGTAGCTCACAGCGTAGCTATCAACCAGCAGGATGCTGAAGCATACAATGCAAGCAACTTCCTCACTGCTAAGGTTGCTGATATCACAGCCGAAAATCCTAACGTAGCTTTTGCTTTCAATCCTCGTCTCTCGCTCGTTCGCGTAGAACTTACAGGTGATAAGGGTGTTACCACTACCGACGTTAAGATTAATGCTAAGAGTGCTATCTCTTGGAATCCTACTACTGATGAGGTTACAGCAACAGGCAATGCTGCTACTATCACCTTCCACAAAGAGGATGTCGACGCTACTCATGCTGTCTTCACAGCATTCGTACCAAGCCAGACTATAGCTGGTGGCACACAGGTGCTCATCATGACTGTTGGCGACAAGACTTACGCATTCAAGCCTGCTAACGATGTCACCCTCACAGCTGGTGCTGTAAACAAGATTAATGTTAAGATTGCTGGCACAAGCACTCCAGAAATCACTACCGAGAACATCAAGTTCTCTGGCATTTCAGTAAACGACTGGACAGTAAACGATATCGTTGTTAATGATGGCGAAATCGAAGAGGTTGTAGCAGCTCCTATCGAGCTCATCTCTGCTGCTGATGGTACATTCACCGCAGAAACAGCTTTGAAAGTAGTAACAGGCTATCAGGGTTGTGTTGTAGGTTGGAATGCTCTTGCTGTTAAGAATGGCGAAACCGCACACGCTACTATCGCTTACGACGAAACAGAAGACGCAATGAAGGTAGACCTCTTGGCTACGGGCGCTTGGTATCAGAAGGCATTGGTATATCGCACTCCTGACAATGCAGGTTCACTTGGCAAATATAAGCTTAGCTTCAAGGTTAAGTCTACCAATGGTAAGGATATCATCGTAAGAGTAATGCGCGGTCAGACCAAGGATGTATTCACATCAAATGCTTACTTCTGCACAGGTACCAACGGCTTCACAGGTCAGGCTCTTACAGCTAAAACAACAGATGCATATGAGTCAAAGGTTGTAAACATCGACTTGTCTAAGATTACCAATGCAACAACAGCAGCTACCGCAGCTGACCTTGCAACAGGTATCACCATCTCGTTCTCTACAAAGACTGTTACCGACGCTGAGACTTACTATATCAAGGATGTTAAACTCGTAGAAGTAAAGGAATAAATCTCTTAAAACGACAACAATTATGAACAAACTGTTCATTTTTGCAGCACTCACAACATCGCTTCTATTCACAGCTTGCAGCAACGACGAAGAGTTCAACGACTCTGAACGTACATCAACTGTTAGCTTCAAAGTAGAAAAAGATGTAACCACCCGAACAACTACAGATGCGGAAGGTTCTGTATACAAGACCAAGTTCGTAGTTGGTGAATCTATAGGTATTTATGGCAACAATGCCAACAACAAGAAATACTCATTCACAACAACTTCCGAACTGTCGAGCGAATCTCCTATCGGCATCATAGGCTCACAGGCATACACTTTCTATGCCTATTCTCCATATGCAGAAACCAACGACGCTACTGTTGTATTCAGCGTAAAGGAAGATCAGACTAAAGCCGAGGATTTCAATGCCAGCAACTTCCTTGTAGGTGTCGGTACTCATGCTGCAAATAGCACTACTCCTGTAAGCCTAACCTTCTCACCAAAGATGGCTATGGTTTATGTGAATATCACGGGGTCTCTTGGCGCCAGCATTACTGATGTATGCATCACAAATGTTCACAAGAGCATCAAATGGAATGCTACAGCTACAGAGCCTGAACTTGTTAGCACAGACGCTGTGACATCTATCAAGATGTACTGTCCAAACTCTGCCGAGCAAGTTTATTTGGCTTTCGTTCCTGTTCAGACCATCAATGCAGGCACACCATTCTTAAGCTTCACCATCGGTAGCAAGAAGTATGCATATACTCCTTCGGCGGCAGCCATCAGCCTCAAGGCTGGTTCGCGCAATGCTTTCACTATCGATTCAAGTAAGCTTACACAGAACTGATATTCGGGACACTCCCAATATACTATAATAGTATAAATCACACATGCCGATAGCACTCACCAACAAATAGTGCTATCGGCTTTCTTTTTTACTCTAAAAAGGTGGAAATATCACATATTTTAGCTATATTTGCAGTATATAAATCTCAATAACAGAATCTATGAAAAAAACTATCGTAAATGCCGTCGTAGCCCTTGCTGCCCTTGTAGCTATGCCTATGTATGCACAGGAGTTTACATGGAATGAAACCACCCACGACTTCGGCACCATCGACGAAGCTGATGGCACAGCAAGCTTCGACTTCACCTTTACTAATACTGGCGACAAACCGCTTATTATTAATAAGGTTATAACAGGTTGCGGATGTACATCTGCTAAATGGAGTAGCAAAGCCTATGCTCCTGGAGCTAAAGGAACAGTACGCATAAGCTATCATCCAGAAAACCGAAAGATGGCAGAATTCAGCATTCCTTCTGAGGTTTTCACAAACCTCAAGGAGCCTGCTACTCTCACCATCACAGGTAAGGTAAACCTTGTGAAACACTCTTATGTAAACTTCTTCGACCCTACCAAGGGTGAGCGCAAGACGTATAAGGCACAGGAACCTAAAGACGACTACGAGCTGGTGTTGCAGCGTGTGCGCCAAAACCTCTACGAGGGCACAACAGTAGAGCGTATGGATAAGGGCGCTACAAGTCTTATGAAGATGCTCACACCTGAAGGTATATGGCCAGAGTTCGACTATAAGTGCTTCTTCCGTACCAATTGGGAACCACAGCGCCACCTCACCAATATCCGTCAGATGGCTATTGCTTACACCTGTCCTGAGTCATCGCTATATGGCAATCAGGTGTTGTTCCGTGCCATCGACAAAGCCCTACGCACATGGAATGAGTATAAGCCAACTTCTTTCAACTGGTGGTACAACGACATCTCGGCACCAAAGATTATGGCAGACATCCTTGCCTTGCTTGCTGCTGGCGAACAGAAGCCTGCTCCAAGCGTAACAGCAGGACTCATGGAGATGATGGCAAAGAGCGACCCTCGCAAATGGACTGGTGCCAACAAGCAGGATATTGCTATGCACCACATGATACGTGGCTGTATCCTCAAGAACGATAGCATCGTGAGCACTAATGTTAGCGAGTTCTTCGAGCCTATCTGCATAACAAGTGGCGAAGGTATACGCGAAGACCTCTCATATCAGCAGCACAATGCTCAGATATATATCGGTGGTTATGGAACAGTATTTGTTAACAACATCTCGCAGATAGCTCCTCTCTTCCGTGGCACCAAGTATGCACTATCAGAAGACAAGCTTAAGCTCTTTAGCGAGTTTGTACGCTCTACATATCTCAACATCTTCCGTGGCAGATATATGGACTTCAGCGTATGCGGACGAAGCGTAACTCGCAAGAAGACTCTCGACCTTGGCGACTATGCTTCGCTCTTTAAGAATATGAAGGCTCTCGACCCTGAGCATGCCGACGAATATGAGGCTGCTGCTCAGCGCTTTGCTACGCAGAATCCTACCATCGGTCGTACAGACATCAACAAGATGTACTACACCAGCGACTACATGCTTCAAAACCGTAAGCGCTACGACCTATCTGTACGTGCTGTCAGCAAGCGCACTTGTCGCTCAGAGAGTGGTAATGGTGAAAACCTTTGGGGTACATACCTCAGCGAGGGTGCCACCAGCATCCGCGTAATGGGTAATGAATATATCGACATCTTCCCAGTATGGGAATGGGATAAGATTCCTGGCACCACACTTCCTGCAGGTGAAGTTGAAAACCACAATGATTGGGGTGTAGCAGGTGTTGCCGACTTTGTAGGCGGAGCCTCTGATGGTCGCTACGGCGCTATGGCTTACGGCATGAACGACTACGGCGTAAAGGCTCAGAAGGGTTGGTTTATGTTCGACAACGAGGTAGTTTGTCTTGGTGCAGGCATCGAAGCTCCTGGCACAGAGAAGGAGTTGAACACCACCGTTAACCAATGCAACCTCCTTGGCGATGTATATATGATAGGTGCTGATGGTGCAGCAGCAAAGGTTGCACCTGGTTCTACTGTTAGCCAGCCTATAAGTGGTTGGGTATGGCACAACAAGGTGGCATACTATTTCCCACAGTCTACTTCCGTAAACCTCAAGACAGCTAATCAGACTGGTCGCTGGAGCAAAGTCAACTTCAACCAGAGTGGCGAGGAAGTATCAAAGCCTGTATTCAACCTCTCTATCCCTCATGGCAGCAAGCCGCAGCAGGCATCTTATGCCTACTTCATCGTTCCTGGCATCGCATCGCCAGCCATGCTAAAGGCTTACGACACACAGACTGTAGAGATTCTCAGCAATACAGCAACTCTGCAAGCTGTACACCACAAGAAGCTCGACATCGTAGAGGCTATATTCTATCAGCCAGGCACTCTTACCATAGGCACCACTACCCTACGTGCCGACAAGCCTTGCATAATGCTTGCCAAGAAAGTATCTACAGGCAATCCTGAGATTATCCAGAAGGAACCTGGTAAATAACTCTTTGCTCACATAGAGCAATAAACAAAGATAAACCGTTGCTTAACTTTTGCTTGTGCAGAAGTTTGCAACGGTTTATTTCGTTTGTAATGTCAATATAAAGAATTAACTGATATTTTATTGAACTTTCACGCAAGTTCAGAAGTTATAGAAGTTAAAGAAGTTATCGCTCCCTGCGGTCGCTAGAAGTTAAAGCCATTAGCCTTTAAGTTGGAGTTTTTTTCAGCTGTTTTTTTTAGCTATAAAACATATGGCTTTAACTTCTTTAACTCCTTTTATTCTTTAACTTCTCTCATAAGCGAAACTTTAGTATTTTATTATTGCAGTCCGCTAAAACTATTTACAATTTACAGATAGTTAACCGTAAAGGTTGATTTAGAAAATATAGTTGAATCCAGCAAGCTATATAAGTGGATAAAACAAGTATCCCAGTACCACTTTTAGTACCGCTTAGGTGGTACTGGAGTTTATCTTAGGTGGTACTGGAGTTTCACCTATGTGGTACTGGAGTTTCTCCTATATGGTACTGACAATGAAACTAAGAGCCTTTTTTAAGGAGGTTAAGAGCTTTATTTTCTATTTGTCCGCTAATACCTTTTATGCTCAAAAACCACACCCCACCTTGTCTTGCATGCAATAAAGAAAACAACACTCCGCTTTGTCGTTAAAACAATAGGTAACAAAAAAGTCTCTTCATGTTTGACTAAGCAAACACGAAGAGACCAAGTTTTTAAATCAAATTATCTATCAGTAGCCTTTGGATTATTCCTCCCAAAGATTACCACTTTTAGCACCCTCACCTCCAAATGGATCAGTTTCTTCTTTGAGATCAGAGAGATTACCACCTGGTGTAGCAGAACCTGTTGAACCTGCCATTATTGTATTGTTCTCCATCTTCAATTCTGTTATAGCTGGAGCGATATATGTCTTTTTCATTTCTACTGTTTTATTTATTTTGTTATTTCTTTACGATTGCACCTTCTGCATTAAACTCATATTCTGTAGAGCCCCAAGCGGTGTTAGCATCTGTTACCCACTCGCTAAATGGCTTTTTGTCATCTTTCTTATAGCATTTATTTGGTGTAACAGCAGTACTTGAAATCAAATTATCAGCATTTGTCCAACAATTATTCAATGTAAACTCAATTGTACTTGGTGAAGCAACTATACCTCTATTAGTTCCAACATTAGGGAACAACAAGTTCTCAGTCCAACATGCTGTAATTGTAATTTGGTCAGCATCTTTAGAACTTGAAATATAGCCTAAAATACCTCCAGTATAAGTTGTTGTTGCAGTTGTTATAAATGAAACATCTTTTGTTGAACAGCCCTTTATAATAATTTTCTGATCAGCAGTATTTCCATTTATAGAACCAACAATACCACCAAATCTTGGAGACGCATTTGTGCAGTTAATATATCCCTCGTTTCTACAAGCTTCAATTACCGCATCAGTTTTACCATTTTGAGCATATATATCACCAAGAATTCCACCAATATACTGTGTTTTAGAATTAATAATACCTTTATTTACACAATTCTTTATAGCGTTACCTGTATGGTTAATTCTACCAACTATTCCACCTACGGCTTTAGTAGTTACTGATTCATCTGTTGTAATATTTGCTTTATTAGTAAGGTTTTTCACAACTCCATTATAGCCCAAAACTCCAAAGAGACCTAATTCAGTTGGGGTACCTCCAAGTTTTATATTTCCTAAAATCGCATGACCATCACCATCAAAAGTGCCATGGAAGTTGTCAATTGGAGTCCAAGAGCCATTGATAACGATATCATTGGTCAACACAAAATACTTTCCTGAAGTATTTGCATTAGTTTTCGCCTGCTCTCTCAAAAAATTAAATTGTGCCAAGTTGCTAATCTGATATGGATTATTTTGGACTCCTGTTCCACCAGCAAAGCTTGTGGCTACACCATTATCAACAACTGCACCTTTCTTTTCAATCTTATAAACCTTACCAGCTACGAGGTTAGCATTACCAAGAGTGAATTCATAGGTTTTGCCATCAGCCATTACAGCCTGGAGCTTAACGTTCTGAACTGCACCTGGGTACATTGCGATATAGATATCCTTTGCCTGACCTGCTTTTACTTCTACAGAAGGAACGGTGATAGTAAAGCCATTCTGGTTGCCGAGCTGACCAGCGTTAGCACCTGTGGTATTCATGCGTGAGATAGAATACACGTTGTCGCCGGTAAGATACAAAGCGGCTGTACCTGCAACAGTTGTCCCAGGGAAGTCCAAAGAAAGCTTAAGGAATGTTGTCTGATACTCGAAATTCATTGAGAGTTCTGTACCCTTGGCAGGATCGTAAGTTGTCTTACCAAACAATACGCAACGGCTTGTTGCATCTGCATAAGTACCATCTTGTTTAGAATAGTCTACCTCTATCTGATCACCAAGACCTTCTGTTTTAGCATTTACAGCAGAGATACCATCGTTAGCAACATAAGCGGTAATCTTATCTCCATTCTTAGGTGTGGTAGGCAATTTTACTGTAAGTTTTGCATTGTGCTTATCTGCTGTAGTAGTAATTCCACACTTACCAGCATTAGCTGTAGAACCAGCAAAAGCATAAACCTTATCGGTAGAGGTCCATTCTACTGTATAATCGTTGTTATACTGAACTCGCGACATAGCGGCATCAGCGCCAGCAGTAGCATTAATAGTCAAGGTAACGCCCTTGTCTTCTGTTGAGTTTTTGTCACCTACGATATCATTGTCTGAGCTACAAGCTGCAAAGAATGACAATGCTGCAGGAACAAAAAGCATTTTCATAAGTCTTGTTTGTTTCATCTTTTTATTAAGTTATTAGATATTTATTAAATTATTTATTAAATACAGTTTGAATTATTAGATATTTGCATTAGGTTTGCATAACCGGGTGCAAAATTATATAATATTCTTCGACTATATAAAGCATTTACATAGTTTAACTACTTAATAAAATATTTTATTATCATTCTAACTATCAACAAAAATCTACCAGACTTACATATACACCTTATTATAATATATTATTATGTCGTAATTATTAAGCATTTTGCTTTAATTTGAATGCTTCAAACTTACAGATTATCTTTGATTTTCATCAATATTCACTCCTTACTTTTTATCCCATTCTTTTAGCACTTCCTTAGCTTTTTCCAAATGTCGCTTGTCGCGTGCACCACGACGGTCGAAGAGAGCGGCAGCATCAAAGGATGCACCTGTTTTAGAGCGTGGAATAGCAGAGATAGCCTGTTGCATGCCCTTGAGCATACACGATAGTCCCTCCACACGAAGATCCTTTCCCCAAACTTGAACTTCGCGTAGAGTATTCATCGATGGCAACAACATAATGGTATCAGTAAGATTCTCTTGTTTCACGGTATATGCCAAATAGCCATACCGCATAAAAGTAGCCTCTTCGAAGGCTACGGGCAGATGTAGAGTGCCTGTATAGTCGGTAGTGTCGCGATAGTTGGTTTTGGTAACTACATGCACATCTCGCAATGGCGTATGCGTTTCCAAGTCGCATACCACTATCACTCTTTGGGCTTTCACCTCACTACACCATATTATAATAAAGAGGGGCAACAGAAAGCCCAAAATATTACTACTCATTTGTCAAGTCATTAATACGTGGTGCTCGTATATCGCACCTTAAACTTCGACAAAGTTAATATTTTTGCTCTGTTGCCCCTCTTTGGGTTAAAATACTTTTTGTATATTAAACTTTCATTTTGCTAAAATACAGCGTAATTAGTTAACAATCGTAAAACTATTCGTCACCCCAAGCATCATAACGCTTAGAAAGGATAGCATCAGGAGTTGAAACTTCACTACTTTCTGAATCAAAAGTTGGAGTATATCCTACAGGATTGTTGCCACTAGATGCAGCCATTAGAGTCTGCTCTTCTATGATTGTGATATTGATTTCAGGTTTGATATATTTTGTTTTCATTGTTTCTTAGTTTTTATGTTGTTATTACTTAATTACCACTTTCTTTCCATTATGGATATAGATACCCTTGTTAGGCTTCATTGTCTTCACACCCTGAAGTGAGAAGTATTCGTTAGCATTAGCCTTAGCAGCATTTACGTTGCTGATGCCTGTTGTTTCGCCACCGAATGAAAGGAATGTAGCCTTAGATGCAGTTTCTGAGAGGTCGATATAGCACTTGCCTGCAGGGATATTTACACCATCAGCAACCTTACCGAAGCCAACCCCCTCTGCACGCTTTGTTAATACATAGTATTTTGTATCAGCAGTAGCTGTCAATCCCTCGCCAGTAGCAACCTTCAAGTCGTTGCCATCAATAGCCTCAGCAGCCTCTTTGGCCAAAGCAAACTCGTAGCTATTCTCTTCGCCAGCAATAACATATCCAGTACCAGCCTTTAGCACCTTGCCTGCCTCTACCTGTGTAAGGTTAATCTGATTGCCTTCAACCTTTGCAGTATAAACCTTAATGCCAGATTCCTCAGCAGGAACGGTTACATTAGAAGATGGTGAATAGGTAGCGAACTTAGCGGAAGAAATTGGAGCGAGGTCAGAAATTCTACGAATATAGATATAATCAAGACCATTTTTAGCATCACCAGACTTCTTCCATACAAAAGGACAAGCCTTATTAACAACAATTATTTGTGATTTAGTATCTCCATTTGACATATCTGTAACAACATGATCATAAGCTTCATCACCATAAGCGAAAGATAAAGTACAACCGACTTTATTATTTGCATACGTAAATGATGTCACTTCATATTTACCCGGAGTAAGATTTACCAATTCTATATCATTAGGAGCATAACCACAAGCAGCATTTGAAGAACGAACTACCATATTATTACCAGCAGAAGTTACTACAGCCCCTTCGATATTCTCACCTTCTGAATAATAAACGACATTATCAATCTTTGCATCCGAATAATCTAATGTTTTATTAAAACCATCAACATTAGGAGTTATTGTCAAACGATATTCTTTATCAGTAACTCCATAAGAATATAGTTTACCATCAACATTTATAAAATGAGAGTAAGGTACTGTCACATCATCACCTTCAATACAAATTCCTTCAGAAATAGTTGTTCCAAGATTGGTTGTAACCGAATAATTATAATTATTTGCCTTACGCAAAGCAACATTTAGAACATTTTCAGAAGAGCCTAATTCCATAGATGTAGTAGCTCCATCTGCAAAATAATACTTCTGCCCATCTATAGTTATAGGAGATTCGGCATATATAGTTGCGCTCAATTGGTCTTTTGCTATAACACTTTTAATAGTTTGATTCTCATATTGATAATTTATTGTATAATCAACAAGATTAATACTATTATCTTTATCCATTACTAGGATAGCTACAACGCACCCACTTCTACCTAGAGTAATATTTAGTGTTGGACTATCATTATCAACTTTTAAAAAAGTCAAATTATTTCCTGTATAATCAGTTGTAACAGTACAATTAGCTATAGAACAAACATTCCCTGCCTTATTTTGAGTATCAAACCAATTGACAATAACCAATTGGTCTTTCTTAAGAGATATAGAAATCGTAGCACTTCTATTTCCAGAACCGAAGTTGTATAAACCAAAATTTGAATCTCTATACCTCAAATCTCCTGAAGTAGGTAACGTACTAGAATCTTTTAGGAAATTATACAATACAGGATTCTTGTATCCTTTTACTGTATAAGAATCAGATAAAGAAGTTGAATAACCCCATACTTTTACCCCCCCCTAACATGCAAAACAGCACAGCGAGAAGCATAGTTTTTAATAAATTTTGTTTCATTTTTTTATGTTTTAGTTATTAATTTAGGTATCGATTGTAAAATTCAACTGTTTGAATTGCCATTCATTAAGTAGTCGTAGCACAGAAGAGTAAGCATTTCAACTGCGTGTATGCAAAGATATAACGAATTAATTACAACGACAATAGGTATATTGTATAAATGCCAATTATTGCCAAAATATGTAGTAGATTACCAAAAATCATAGTTGCAAGAAAACAATTATGCCTCAAACTACAGAGTACAAGTAGGTATCTGCAGTTTGAGGCATAAGATTAATACTTCCGTGATAATAAAGAATGTGTGGAAGACTATATAGCTCTTAAATCATATCGATGAGCTTGTCGATAGCATCACCGATGCCTTTATCGCCATCAGGATCCATCTTCTTCTTGACATGCTTCTTCACCACATCTTTCACATCGTTGACAATCTCCTCGTCCTCACTATCCACCGACTCAGCATTAGTGTCGTCGGCATTGTCGGCATTAGAATCGTCTGAAGGCGATGTGGAGAGCCAATCGTTATTCGACTTAGTCTTCGATGGTTTGCCGAAGCCTTCGCCAATAGACTTGGCAAGGTCAGCCTCGCCAACGGTAAACACCTTGCCAAGTAAACCTACCGATGCAGTATGCTCCTCGCCACGGAATTCTATTGTGGTGGTAGAGAAGAAGATGTAGTTATGGTAAACGAGCACACTATTGAGCAGAGGCTCAACGAGGTTGGCTATCATCGAACCACCAAGAGCACCCGTCATCTGTCGTATTTGCTTAGGCAAAGGTAGTGCGTCGTTGACGGTTTGTGTGAGAGCCGAAGTGATATTCTCTTGTATCACCTCCTGATGTTTATTACGGTCAGGACATGTGGTGCCCATCAATATTGCAGCAAAGAGGATTATTGCCAATCCTATCCACAGCATAGTTGTTCCACAACCTTTTCCCTTCTTCTTTGGTTTCTCAGGTGTTGGTTCTGGTGCAGGCTCATATTCTGGCTGCACATATGCAGGTTGTGGAGTAGGATTTGTAGGAGGTGGAGGTGGCGTCTGCTGTCCATAGAGATAGTTTTTGAGTTCTTCCACCTGCCATGCAGGAGTCCAGTCTGTCATTCCCTCAGCCCATACCAGGGTATCAGAGTTAAGACCTCTTTTCACAAGCTCGTCGATGGTGTATGGTCCAGCTTGCTGTCCGTTGTCTACGATAAAATAGTTCATCTTTCTATATATATAATAATGTATGGGCGCAAAAGTACAAAAAATATATCTATTTGCCTATATCTGCTTAAAAAAAATTCATCGTAACATTATCGAAACATTAGTGCAATGCTGCAGCAACATCTTTTATAGACCTTTGCATCGTGAAAAGTACAACAACAATAAAACGATGAAAAAGAATTTGATTGTTGCAGCCGTTATGGCTTGCACCGCCATGAGCGCCATGGCACAAGATGTAGACTTGACTCCAAAGATAGGAGGAACCATTCGAAGCAAATACGAATACCAGACCGAAGAGGGCGAAGGTCGCTTCGAGGTTAGAAATGCGAGAATTAATATCACAGGCAAGGTTACCCCTATAGTATCATACAAGGCAGAGATAGACCTCTGCGACGAGGGTGCAATAAAGATGCTCGACGCATATACAAGATTGAAGCCTTCTAAGGATTGGCAGTTTACAATTGGTCAGATGCGTGTGCCTTTCACCATCGATGCCCACCGCTCTCCACATCAGCAGTATTTCGCCAACCGTTCGTTCATTGCCAAGCAAGTGGGCAATGTGAGAGACGTTGGTGCTGCCGTAGGATATAATGTTAATGTTGGTTTCCCTATCATCCTCGAAGCAGGACTCTTCAATGGCTCAGGACTAACAAACCAGAAGGACTATTGGACCAAGGGAACAAACTATTCTGCTAAGGCACAGTTCCTGTTGCCATGCGGACTCAACGTAGTGGGTAGCATACAGAAAGTGAAACCATCGGATGTCACCGTTACTATGTACGACGGTGGACTCACCTTCCACCACAAGCAACTCTTGATAGAGGCAGAATATCTATATAAGCACTATTCTAAGGATGCCTTTGAGGGAGTGCATGCCTTTGACGGTTTCATCAACTACGACTTCTTGATGAAGAAAGGTCCGCTGCAGAAAATCTCAGCCCTTGCCCGCTACGACTTCATGAGCAACCATAGCGATGGTAAGCGTTATGAGAATAGCAATGGCGAGAGCGTACTCAAGGTCAACGACTACAAGCGCAGTCGTATCACCAGCGGTATCACGCTAAGCTTCGCCAAGCCTTTCATCAGCGACGTTAGAATAAACTTCGAAAAATACTTCTATGCCAAGAATAGCATAGCCAAACCATCCGAGAAAGATAAAATCGTCATTGAGTTTATGACGAAATTCTAAGGAGAGAGAAGAGTGAAGAGTGAAGAACGAAGAGTGAAGAATCAAAATGCTATAAAAGCTAATGGATTCTTCACTCTTCGTTCTTCACTCTTCACTTAAATTCTTCACTCTTCACTTAAATTCTTCCTACTGGCTCTCTCTATACTTTCCTTCTTCTTTATCTTCGAGCATAGAGAGGTAGCTTTGGTAGCGGCTGGCAGAGATATAGTGGTCTTCCACAGCCTTGAGCACAGCACAACCAGGCTCGTGAGTGTGAGTACAGTTATTGAAGCGGCAATGCTGCGAGAAATGGAATATCTCTTTGAAATAGCTCGTTATCTCTTCTGGTTCCATATCGAAAGTGCCGAAACCTTTTATGCCTGGAGTATCTATGACATAGCCACCACATGGCAACAGAAGCATTTCGCTGAATGTTGTGGTGTGCATACCCGTATCGTGAGCATAGCTAATCTCGGCAGTACGCTGCTGAGCGCCAGGCACAATGCGGTTGATAAGGGTAGACTTTCCCACTCCACTATTTCCGCTTAGCAAAGTCACTTTGCCCTGCAAGTGCGGCATTATCGCCTCTACACCCTCGCCAGTCTCTGCCGATACCTCCAAGCATTCGTAGCCGATGGTGGTATAGAGGGTCACCATCATCTTCTGATATCGAGCCTCATCTTCTGTTAGGATATCCGTTTTGTTGAATACCAACACCACAGGCACATTATAAGCCTCAGCCGAAGCCAAGAAGCGGTCGATGAAGGTAGTGGAAGTTTGCGGATGAGCCACAGTAACGATGAGCATAGCCAAGTCGACATTAGCTGCGAGGATATGACTTTGCTTCGAAAGGTTCTGCGACTTTCTGATAATATAGTTCTTTCTGTCTTCGATAGCCGAGATAAAGGCAGTACCCTCTTGGTTAGTAACCAAAGTAACCCTGTCGCCAACGGCCACAGGGTTAGTACTTCGGATACCTTTCAGTCGAAAGTTACCCTTTATCTTGCTCTCTATGAGTTGGCCGTCGTCGGTTTTGACGGTATACCAACTACCAGTATTCTTTATTACTAATCCTTTCATGCGCAGGATTACACAGTCATGATTTCCTTCTGCTTCTCTGCCAGCAGGTCGTCAATCTTCTTGATGTACTTATCGTGAAGCTTCTGCAAGTCGTTCTCAGCATCCTTCTCAAGGTCTTCTGAGAGTCCGTCCTTGATAGCCTTCTTCAGCTTATCCTTGATTTCGCCACGTACGTTGCGCACCTCTACCTTGGTCTTTTCGCCAATCTTGTTGCACTGCTTCACCAAGTCGCGACGACGCTCCTCAGTAGGCTGAGGAATAGCAAGGCGGATAACTTCGCCATTGTTCTCAGGTGTGATACCAACATCGCTATCCATGATACCCTTTTCGATATCCTTGATAGCCTTACGGTCCCAAGGCTTAATAGCTATGGTACGTGCGTCAGGCACAGATACTGATGCCACCTGATTCAATGGCACCATCGATCCGTATGAGCTAACTCTAACTCCGTCAAGGATTGCAACATTTGCACGTCCTGCTCTAATGCGTGCCAACTGCTCTTCCAAGTACATGGCAGCCATATCCATACGCTCTTCGGCGTCGGTAAGTGTTTCTTTTACGTCTAACATAATAATTAAATTAATGATTTTCGATATTTTGCACAAAAATAGGCATTAATTTCGAAATAGCCAATAGTTTGATTATTTTTTTGTATAAGAAATAGGTGGAAATTGTCCAAACATACCTTGCTATTTGAGTTTTCTACCACTATTTAGCCTGTATAGGTTATAATCTGTAATCAAGAATAAGTGTATTTACAACATTATGCAAGAAAAGTGAGAAAATATTTGGTATATTGAAATTAACTTGCTACTTTTGCGATGTTATTAGAGAAATAGAACAACTGACACCGCTTATTGAACATTTTAAAATTATATTAATAGTTGCGTATGAGACATTTCTACACTACGATGTTGGCAGCAATGGTTGCTACAACATCATTTGCACAATCAACAGTAAAGACTCAGTCGCTCCTTGAGGCAAATACCGTTGGTACAGTTACCACATGCCCTATCAAGCAGCAAGCTAAAGTGCTTCCTTTTGGAGCAAAGAAGACTAACTTCCGTCTTCCAAACTTTGCTAAGAAAACAACCTTGTCACCAGCATTGCGTGCAAAGAGAGCCGCAGCAGAAGACATGCCAATGATCTCAGAACAGCCACAGGGAACACTCTATGCCAATTATTATGGCAACGAGGCAGGCTATGAGATTTTCTGGGGAGGAGTAGTATCTACAGAAATTGATGGTGCTGCAGAAAACTTCGTTGTTGCCGACAATGGTGATGTGTATCTTAAGGATGCTATGTCGACTTTGCGTCAGGGCAACTGGATAAAAGGTCATAAGGCTGAAGGCGACACCATAGTTTTCAATTTCCCTCAGAAATACTACCAGCAGGAAGCTGAAGACGAGACTGGCAAGCCTACAGGCGGAATGGAATACTGCTATCTATGGCGTACGGTGCTTAGCGATGGTCGCGACACTTTCATTCCAGACCCTACATCACAAACTATTAAATATGTATTCCGCAACGATTCGTTGATTCGTGTTGACGACTTCAAGGACGGAATCTATCTTAGCCTTGCCGATGCCGATGGTGTATGGGTGGGCTATAACGACTTCCGCAGTACATGGACTAAGTGTAAGGATCAGATTGCTGTGCTTCCTGCAACAGCAAAACCTGAGAAATACCAGCTTGACTATTTCTTTAATGCCAATGGTCAGTCAGATACTCGTATTATAAATGTTGCTACCGATGGCAACGACATCTATCTCGGCAACCTTTCTGACGGAAATCCTGATGGATGGGTTAAGGGTGAACTCAAAGATGGTAAAGCTTACTTTAAAGGCATGAACTACCTCGGTGTAGAAGATGGCGTCGACGCAGGTACATCTTATCACACTTATTTCTCACCAGCAGGTTCTGTTAAACAGTATTTCGAAGATTACAACTTCACTATTGATAGCGTTTATTTCAGAGACGAGATTATCTTCGACTATAACGCAGAGACAAAGAGTTTGAAGTCTGACAGCCTGTTTATCATCAACGTAGGCAAGAAAGACATCTATGCTCTCACCAAGTTCTACAATAGCAGTATGGCTCCATGGATAGAGAAGCCTGGTACACCAAAGAAGCCTTTCCTCTACGACTTCCTACCTTTCAAGGATGGCGCCGGCAAGGGTGGTATACAATTCGATGTTGAATATACATCTACAGATGGTGTATATCTCGACCCTAACAAGATGTACTACAACATCTATTTCGACGACGAAATCCATACATTCTATTCTGACGAATACGTGAGTGGTTTACCAGGAGATGCCGATGAGGTTACTGACATTCCATTGAACTATAACAACAATGTCGACATTATGGCTTACAACAACTCACGCATCGTATACTTCTATACCACAGGTTTCGAGAGCTTTGGTATTCAGCTCCTTTACAAGGATGGCGACAAGGTTTACAAGTCAGATATGGCTAAATTCGTATTCGATGAGGATGGCGAACCTGTAGCAGGTATTAAGAATGCAACAGCCAACAACTTCGGCTCTGCAGTAAAGAGCGTAAGCTATACCGACCTCAGCGGCCGCACCATCAGCAAGCCTAACAAGGGTATATATATGAAGACCGTAAGATTTGCTGACGGCACTCAGAAGACTATTAAATACATTAAGAAATAAGACCATGATACAGAAAAAGCATTTCCTCGGCGCCTTTATTATGGCAGCCGCTTTCGCTGGCTACACCTTTAATGGTTATGCCAACGATGGATTGGTAACATATAGTGCAAATACTGGCACAAAAGAAGTGAAATACTTCGGAACAGCGAAGAAAGAGTCTTTCGATGTTGCCATGTTGCTTGCCGACAAATATACTAAGGGCAAAAAGATTGAAACCATCAAAGTGCCATTCCCAAAGAATGCAGAAATAGGCAATGTCAAGATTTGGCTGACTAAGAAGCTTACTCTTGAGAATAAAAAGAATGTAGCAGACGTGATGACTCTTGATGCCACTATGGACGACTCTACAGCTATTGTAAAGTTCGCTACTCCATACACCATTGATAGCGACACGCTATACATTGGCTATTCGTTTGACGTAGTTGAGCTGACAGAAAGAACCCAACTTCCTATTTCATTGATTAACGAAAAGGGAGTACAAGGATTGTGGACTCACTCAAGCCGCACATATCGTTCATGGCTTGACAAGTCTACCTACGGTTGCTCTGCTATGCAGGTTGAACTATCAGGATTTAACGCCAACGATGCCTATTTCGAGGGTTTCAAGGATTATTATAATCAGGTGAACATAGCTACCCCTATTAATCTTACCCTCTTGAATCGTGGCTACAATGGCATAAAGTCGATAGACTATAGCTACAGCGTAGGCGATAAGAAAGTTAGCGACCACTTAACTCTCGAAGCTCCTATCCCTGCATGTCTCAATGCTTCTACCGAGTTTACTGTCACATTGCCTGCAATAGAGGCAAAGGGCAAATATCCTGTTACATTCTCTATCGACAAGGTGAACGGAGAGGCTAACAGCGAAGTTGCTACTGCCAACAGCACAATGGCAATATACAACAAGTTGCCTAAGCATCGCCCTGTGATGGAAGAGTTTACAGGAACATGGTGTGGTAACTGCTCACGCGGTTGGATTGGTTTGGAAGTAATGACTCGCTTGCATCCTGACTTCATCGCTTTGGCATACCACTCTGGCGACGTGATGCAGGTTATTGACCAAAAGCAGTTCTTAGGCTTCGATACAGAGAATCCTGCATATCCTATGGCAAATATCGACCGTGTATACACAGATATAGACCCATACTATGGTGCCGACATGACACCTTTCGGTATTGAGGAGATATGGAAAAAGCAAGCTGAGATATTGGCTCCTGCAAGTTTGGAGACAGAGGCTGCATTTACTCCTGATGGCAAGGACATCAAGGCTAAGGCTACATTGGAGTTCCCAGAGGCAGCCAATGATGCCGACAAGTATAGCGTAGAGTTTGTACTCGTTACTGATGGTCTGCATGGCGAAGGACAGGCATGGGAGCAGAGCAATTATCTTGAGGAAAACGAGAAAGGTGATTACCCATTCCCTGAGGCAGATATTTTCTTTGCTGGTAGCTCATCAATACCAAACATGCACTACAATGATGTAGTAGTAGCAACAACTCGCTTGCGCAATGGTCTTATCAAGTTGCCAGCAAAGGTTGAAGCAGAGAAAGCATTCAGCATCGAAGGAACAATCACAGAAGTTGACTCTATCAAGAACATGGCAAACTATCCTGTTATCCAAGATTCAAAGAACTTGCGCATCGTGGCTCTGCTCATCAACGAAAAGGGAGAAATCGTGAATGGTGCTCAGGCTAAGGTTACAGGCTATGAGACTACAGGCATCCGCAACATCAACAACAATGCAGCAGAAGCTGATGTTCCTGCAATCTACAACCTCCAGGGTCACCGCTTGCAGACCATGCAGAAGGGCTTGAACATCATCCGCACCAAGGATGGCAAGACAAAGAAGGTGATGCTATAAGCATGAATCTCATCTTATAGACTCTTTATAGTTTATACATATCAACGACATAGCTCAGAGTTCGCGCTCTGAGCTATGTTTTTTTTAAGATCACCCGACAAACGATGGGGATTAATGTTTAGTGTTTAATGTTTAGTGTTTAGACGGTCTTTTAAACATAAACCTTATAAACCGTTGCTGGAGAATATCGCACACCCATTAAACATTAAACACTAAACATTAAACACTAAAGAGAATTATGTCTCAAAAACGCAGCAGGCTTCGATGGCAAACGAAGCAAGCTTCATTGGCACTTGAAGCAGGCTTCGTTGGCACATGAAGCCTACTTCATTTTTTTAGGTGATTTTCTTGGCAAAAAGTGGTGGCACCCTTTCGGATACCACCACCTATACTATTATTCTCGTATATATTTAGCCTAAGCTTAATCTTCGTCATCCCAAGATGATGACTGGCGGCTGCGAGCAGCGCTTAAGCTGGTTGCATAATCGTCCTTACTTCCTAAGCTAAATGTAGTTGTTTCGCCACTTGTTGCAGTCATAACAACATTATCAATTATCATAGTCTTTATTTCTGGTGCAATATATGATTTCTTCATGATTATAATCCTTTTATTGTGTGTTTATTTATTGAATTGATTAGAAACGATATTTCTTTCCGTTAATGATATAGAATCCCTTAGAAGGAGTCTTTACGCGCATACCCTGCAAGTTGTAGATAGCATTGTCTGCCTTCTTTTCTACAGCTACACCGTTGATAGCTGTAGCCTCGCCAATAAACAAAGTAGATGGCTTTGCTGAAGATCCATCAGGAATCTCAAGATATGCTTTACCTTTTCGAAGTGTATTATCAGATTTTACAGGATCAATATACTTGAATTCTTTATCACTTACCAAAATATAAGCAGTTTTACCTTCGAAGTCTTTTGCTTCCATATTCTTGGTAACACCTTTGAGGCAATTATTTGAAAGCGCTTCTGCATCATGAACTACAGGAAGTGAAACAGACTGAACATTGTCTACATTCTCAATCAAAAGACCTTCGCCAGCCTTTACCTTACCTGTTACCTGAGTCAATGTAACTACATTATTATTAACAGAAGCCTGATAAGCCTTTACAACTGTTACATCTGTAAAGTCTACGTCATGGTCTGGGCTGCAAAATGTAGAATATTTATATTTATTGTAACTCTTACTAAGATCTAACTTTACACCTGGATTTTCTTTGATTACCAAAGATTGCAGAATAAGTGTATTTTCATCAGTTTGATCAGTTGCATGATGACCAAATTCTACACTACTTAAAGGTGTTGATGTCTCAACAATACCACTTGCTATCTCATCATTTTTATAAGCTAATTTATAATAAGCCTCATCTTCTGCCTGATTTACAACAATGGTAATTGTATACATTTTACTTTCTGGTTTTCCAACCAATGTAGTTTCTTTACCATCAGCCACGAGTTTGAAATAGCCAGATGTACTACCAACTCTATTAAATTTGAATGTTAATCCGCCAAAAGTAAAATAATTATATGAGTCTGCATTATTACAATCAGTTCCAGCCTTGAATTCTGCAACTAATGTTACCAAAGGGTCTTCATTTTTAAAAGTAAAGTTGTGTTTAGCAGATATTGTACCTGTACCTGCTAGAACAAGAGCTGTTTTTTCAGTTACAGACAAATTAGTCCCCCCCCCAATCTGTAACATCATCAGCTGTCCAATCGTCTTTTCCTGTTTTTGTGTAGACGTCTTCTGCAAACGCATTACCTACTCCAAGCGCAATGGCAAGGAGCATCAAAGTAAATTTTACCAAATGCTTTTTCATAATTAAATTTGTGTTTAAATAAATAATTGTATATAAGTTCTAAATGTTATCCTACGACAAGTTATCCTCTGTCTATAGTTTGTTTTATTGGTAAGTTATCCTTGTCTTTAGTTTGCTTGCGGGCAAGTTATCCTCGTCTTTAGTTTGCTTGTGGCAAGTTACGCCTACCTAATAGTTTGTTTAGCAGATTATTTCTGCTTTGCAAATTGATCATTTTCAAAAATTGGTGCAAATATAACACTTATTACAATATCACCAAAATATTTTCGAAACTTTTTTGAGATTTTTTTGTAACCTTATAGTTTGATAATCAACGACAAAAGACTATCTGAGGTTGTTATAGTTGACGCCCATGAGTATTTATCTTATATAGAAAATGCAGAAAACATGTTCCATAAATGCGACTAATCGCGAAGACCAATACGACTAATCGTGTTGCCCATTGCGACTAGTCGCATAGCCCATAGAGACTACTCGCTTGTGTTTAGTGTTTAATGTTTAGTGTTTAGACGTTTTTTTAAACATAAACCTTATAGTTCTCTGCATCATAGAATTAAGAAACATATACGGAAGAATTAAAAAAAAGTATAATTTTAGTCACTTATCTATGTTACAATCATTTTTTTTCTTATCTTTGCATAAGATAGGCTGCACTCGGCAATTTGTGAGCAAGCTCACATTGCGCTCGTTTGCACTACCTTTGCATAAGATAGGCTGCACTCGGCAATTTGTGAGCGAGCTCACATTGCGCTCGTTTGCACTATCTTTGTCATAAGATAGGGTAAATAATCAATAAGAATAGCTATGGCACAATTCATAAACCCCTTTACCGACATAGGTTTCAAGCGAATCTTCGGTCAGGAGATATCTAAACCTTTGTTGCTCGACTTCCTCAACAACTTGTTGGCAGGCGAGGAGCATATCGTGAACCTTAGTTTTCTCGACAAAGAGCAGCCTGCTCTGTATGAAGACGACCGTTCGCTAATCTATGATATTTATTGTGAGACCGATGAGGGCAAGAAGATCATTGTGGAAATGCAGAATAAGTCGCAACCTTATTTCAAGAACCGCAGTATCTACTATGTTTCTGAAGCTATAGCTCGCCAAGGCGAAAGAGGGTCGGGATGGAACTATAGCATAGATGCTGTGTATCTTGTTGCTTTCCTCAATTTCTGTCCTATGGACTTTAAGGAGAAGTTCAGAACAGATGTAGTGTTGAAGGATAAGGAAACAAATGATGATTTTTCTGATAAGATACGCATGACATATATGCAGCTACCTTTGTTTAATAAGGAAGCTGATGAGTGTGAGAATGAATTTGAACGTTGGATTTTTGTATTGAAGAATATGGAAACATTGACAAGACTACCTTGGGCTGCACAGAATGCAGTATTCAAGAAGTTGGAAGATATAGCCGATGTTGCTGCGCTTTCAAGACAAGAGCGCATGAAATACGATGAAGGACTGAGAAAGTATCGCGATACTATCTCTGTGCTTCAGGGTGCTCGCGAAGATGGATTTGCTGAAGGAAGAAAACAAGAGGCTCTTGCTATTGCTAAGAAATTGAAGGCTATGGGTATGACAGTTGAGGAAATTACTGAAGCAACAGGCTTATTAGAAGAAGATTTAAAGTAACGAAGCTATAAAAAGAATCGGGGTTGGATGAAGCTAAATAAACTTCTGCCAACCCCGATTTATTTATATCAACGACAATAGTACCTCCAAGATCTTTGTTGAGGTTGTAGTTTTAAGACAACAAATACAACATGTACAACAAATACAACATTGGAATTATCCGGAACATAACGGATTTAGATAGTACGGATTTTATCACAAGGTATTGTCCCCCACAAAGACTAATCACGGCTCTGTTGCATAACCACGAACAGTTGGAGTTTTTTAGAACACGAACTGCTTGCGGTTTTTACGAACACGAATTTTTCGAATGAATGCGAATGAGCCCGATGGGCTCTGTTGCTTACGTTTATTGATTGAGTTTTTAATCTACATTCGGTAGATTCGCACGATTACTTCCCGTTGGTCAGTGGGTCTACGACAAATCTCGTGTTCTTTTAAAACAGCAAGAGATTTCGTGTTCTTTTAAACGCTATTCTACCGTAGAAATAGTGACATCAGTAAACTCGTTCATATAGTCGAAGAGTTTCAGGGTGTAGTTGCCACGCTTTGCTTTCACCTCGATGTTAGCCTCAAGGTATTCTCCCTTTGATGTGCGACGGTCTTTAATCTCGTAGGAGTGAACCTCCATGCCATCGAGTTTTATGCGCTTGATAAGTTCCTTCACGCTGTCGCGCGAAGGAGCAGAGAATGATAGTTCGATGTTGGTAGTGACGAACTGCGGGATGAGATAGTTGAGCACTTCGAGTCCAAGCAGCACCATGATGGTGGTGGCTAAGGCTGCGACATACATACCCGTGCCACAAGCCAAGCCGATGGCTGCCGTTACCCATAAACCGGCTGCCGTGGTAAGTCCACGCACAACATTCTTTTGGAAGATGATGGTGCCAGCACCGAGGAATCCTATTCCCGATACCACCTGTGCTGCCACACGAGAGGAATCTTTGAGGTCGAAGCCAAAGCCATATTGCGACACTATACAGAACAAGGCACTACCCAAAGCAACAAGGAAATGAGTGCGAAATCCCGCTTCCTTGGCTCTATATTCTCGTTCTATGCCTATTGCACCTCCTAAAGCCAATGCCATTGACAATCGAATGGTAAGATCTAAATAGGTAGCATCCATATATTGTTCCTCCACATTATTATATATATGACTATTTACTTGATATACTCAGCCACATAGTTGGTGAGCTCAACGAACTGCTGCAACGCAAGTTGTTCAGGGCGCTTTGTCATAAGCTCATGTTCGAAGAAGTCGGCAGGCACATTTGCTGCATCTATAATCTGGCGAAGGCTCACGCGCAACATCTTGCGACGCTGATTGAACACCGTCTTTACCACACGCTTAAACAGTTGCTCGTCGCAACCAAGAGTGCGAGTATCGTTGCGAGTCATTCTGATTACGGCACTCTTCACCTTTGGAGGCGGATTAAACACATTCTCATCGACGGTGAAGAGATATTCCACATCATACCATGCCTGAATCATCACCGACAATATGCCATAAGCCTTAGTGCCAGGAGCCGAAGCAATGCGCTGTGCCACCTCGCGCTGAATCATACCCGTACAGCAAGGTATGAGGTCGCGATAGTCGAGCATCTTGAAGAATATCTGCGAAGAGATGTCGTAAGGATAGTTGCCCGTAAGCACAAACTGATTACCGCCGAAGAGTTCTCTGAGATCCATACGCAGGAAGTCGTCGCCGATGATGTTTTCGCGCAAAGCAGGGAACGCCTCGTTGAGATAAGCCACCGACTCAGAGTCTATCTCTATGGCTTTAACAAGACGAGGTTTCTGGATGAGATACTGAGTGAGCACACCCATTCCAGGTCCTATCTCTAAGACAGGAATATCAGGACAGGCATCCACGGTATCGGCAATGCGCTTGGCTATGTTGAGGTCGGTCAAGAAATGCTGACCGAGATTTTTCTTTGGTTTAACTGCTTTCATGTTGCAAAAATAATCATTTTTTCTATAACAACATAGCCAAGCGCCCGATTTTATTAGTTTTTAGGAATGAAGAAGCATGATGCTTGCGCTAACGAGAAGTATCAATAGCTAAAGTTTATGCAAAATTTACTAAAAACATCCTTTTTATGCTCATTGCTGAATAAAAAAAAGTAACTTTGCAGAAATTATGGATACAAGAAAGGCTATAAACAACATATTCAAGGTGGGCATGTCGCTCGTATTGGGCGGCGCCATACTCTATTGGATGTATCGAGGATTCGACTTCGAGCAGATAAAAGAGGAGGTGATGCACAAGATGAATTGGACTTGGATGCTGTTGTCGTTTCCCTTCGGAATATTGGCACAGATGTTTCGTGGATGGAGATGGCGACAGTCGCTTGAGCCTATAGGAGAGAAGCTTCGCTCGAGTGTGAGCATAAACTCCATATTCTTGTCGTACGCCTTGAGCTTGGTGGTGCCACGCGTAGGCGAGTTTGCTCGCTGCGGAGTGTTGAAGAGATGGGATGGAGTGTCGTTTCCGAAAGCGTTGGGAACTGTGGTGACAGAACGTGTCATCGACTCGCTATTGGTGCTCATCATCACAGGCATAGTGTTCTTGATGCAGATACCTGTGTTCCTACACTTCTTCAACGAGACAGGCACAAGTATCGACGGACTGTTGCATCAGTTTACGGCTACAGGATACATAGTGACGATAATATGCTGCATTGCAGTATTGATATTGCTGCATGTGTTGCTCAAGAAGCTTGCTATATATAATAAGGTGAAGGCTACGCTATGTGGACTATGGCAGGGAGTGATATCGCTAAAGGGCGTGAAGAATGTTCCTTTGTTCATTGCTTACACCCTCGGTATATGGCTAAGCTATTTCCTTCACTACTACTTGACTTTCCAATGTTTTGAGTCGACAAGCCACTTGAGTTTGACTTGCGGACTTGTGACATTTATCGTTGGTAGCATAGCGGTGATAGTGCCAACACCAAATGGTGCAGGACCATGGCATTTCGCTGTAAAGACAATGTTGATATTGTATGGCATACAGTCGACAGATGCTTTGTTCTTTGTGCTGATAGTTCACTCTGTGCAAACGCTTCTCGTAGTGCTTCTCGGCGTATATGCCTGGATTGCCCTTGCGTTCACTAAGAAAGTGAAGAGGGAAGAATGAAGAGTGAAGAGTGAAGAGTGAATAATGAAAAAGACATTAAACACTAAACATTAAACACTAAACATTAAACATTAAACACTAAACATTAAACACTAAACATTAACCATTAAAAACTATAATTATGGCTGAAATCAAAAACCTAAAACCTGAGTGCATTTGGCGCAACTTTGATGCGCTGACCCAGGTGCCACGTCCATCAGGACACCTTGAGAAAGTACAACAGTTCTTGCTCGACTTCGGTAAGAAGGTAGGTGTTGAAGTATTCAAAGACGAGGCTGAAAACATTGTAATGAAGAAGCCTGCTACTCCAGGAATGGAGAATCGCAAGACTATCTTGCTGCAGGCTCACATGGATATGGTGCCACAGAAGGCTGTGGACAGCACCCACAATTTTGAGACAGACCCTATCCAGACCTATATCGATGGCGAATGGGTGAAGGCTAAGGGTACAACTCTTGGTGCCGACGACGGTATCGGAGTAGCAGCTATCATGGCTGTTATGGAAGACAAGACTTTGAAGCATGGTCCTATCGAGGCTCTTATCACAGCAGATGAAGAGACAGGTATGTTTGGTGCAGAAGGTCTTCCTACAAACACTCTCAACTCAGACGTATTGCTTAACCTCGACTCTGAGACTTGGGGTAAGTTTGTTATCGGTAGTGCAGGTGGTGTAGACGTTACTGCTGATTTGGAATACAAAGAAGTAGAAACTGATGCTAACGATGCAGCATTGCAGGTCACAGTAAAGGGATTGAAGGGTGGACACTCTGGTTTGGAGATTCACGAAGGCAGAGCCAACGCCAATAAGCTGATGGTGAGATTCGTTCGCGAAGCTATCAAGGACTACGAGGCTCGCTTGGCTTCATGGCATGGCGGAAGTATGCGCAACGCCATTCCTTTTGAGTGCAAGGTGGTTTTGACATTGCCAAAAGAGAATGTAGAGGCTGTTAAGGAACTCGTAGAAGAGTGGAAGGCAGACTTCAACGACGAATACAAGAACATTGAGAATGGCGTAGAATTCTTTGCAGAAGATGTAGAGACTCCTAAGACAGAGGTGCCAGAAGAAATACAGGACAACCTCGTTGACGCTATCTACGCATGCCACGACGGTGTGATTCGTATGATTCCTGCTTATCCTAACGTAGTAGAGACATCAAGCAACCTCGCTATCATCGACATCGAAGGCGGTGCAGCTTATATCAAGATATTGGCTCGTTCATCACGCGAAGATATGAGAGACTATGTAGCTACAATGCTCGAAAGTTGCTTCAACATGGCAGGCATGAGAGTGGTACACAGCGGACAGTATGGCGGTTGGGATCCAAACCCAGACAGCGAGATATTGAACCTCTTGAAGACTATCTACAAGGAGCAGAATAATGAGGACGCATTGGTACAGGTAGACCATGCTGGTTTGGAGTGCTCTGTGATATTGGGCAAATATCCTAACCTGGATGTTGTATCGCTCGGTCCAACCCTCCGTAGCCCTCACACCACAAACGAGCGTTGCCTTATCGACACCGTGGCTCCATTCTGGGAGTTGCTTAAGGAAACAATGCAAAGAATTGGCGAGAAATAAGACATTTTTCAGGAGAAATAAAGCTTATATCAAGCTATATTATTAAAAAAGCGTTGCATCGAAGATTTTTTTCGTTGCAACGCTTTATTTATTTAATCTAAATTAGTAATTTTGCAAGCGAAATAACCAAATCATTTTTCTTACATGGACGACTATCACGCGGAAAACCAGAAATTGTAAGACGAAGATAAGCAAAAGTATAGTAAGCTAATCTTCGCCAACAACTCATTTTTCCTAAAAGAAACGAGGATTAGCACAATGAAAACATACTGGAACATCGAAAACACCCTCAAAGCCATTCCTGAATGGCAACCAAACTGCTGGATTCAAGTTACATGCCCTACAGAAGAGGACCAGAAAGAACTTGAAGAAAGATTTAATATCCCTGACTATTTTCTTTCCGATATCTCCGATACCGACGAGCGTGCCCGCTATGAGTACGACGACGGATGGATGCTCATCATCTTGCGTATACCATACGTCAAGGAGGTGCGCTCACGCACGCCATATACCACAGTTCCACTTGGTATCATTCACAAGCGCGACGTTACGATAACAGTTTGCTACTACGAGACCAATATGATGATTGATTTCGTGAGCTATCAGCAGAAACGCGGAGAGGGATTCACCGACTATGTAGACATGATTTTCCGCTTGTTCCTATCAAGTTCTGTGTGGTATCTGAAACGACTAAAGCAGATAAACACATTGATAGAAAAGGCTAAGCACAACCTCGACCACGAGGTGAACAACGAGAGCCTTATCGGACTAAGTCGTCTGCAAGACTCATTGACATATTTCGTGACATCTATTCGTGGCAACGAGAACTTGTTGGCAAAGCTGAAGTTTAAGTTACAGGTGGACGAATTGGATGCCGACCTTATCGAGGACGTAAACATTGAGATGACGCAGGCACGAGAAACTACCAATATCTACTCCGACATCTTGGAGTCGACGATGGACACTTACTCGAGCATCATCAATAACAATATGAATACCGTGATGCGTACGCTTACTGCCGTGACAATTATCATGATGTTCCCTACCCTCATAGCATCACTCCTGGGTATGAACCTCATCAATGGCATGGAGGATAGTCCGTATGGATTTGTCATTGCCATAGTGATTTCATTCCTTGTAACAGGATTATCGTGGGGTATTTTGCGCCATAAGCGCCTCATCTGATATAAAAACAACAAAAAAATCCCTATTTATTAGGATTTTACGTTTTTTTTATTTAAGTTTGCAACTCGTAAAACATATAAATCTGAGCATCGACCATCTTATATATAGATGAGAGGTGCTAACCATAAACCGAATCAGAAACTCAAATCAGTTACATGATGGACTCTCAAGAAAATACCCTTAAACAGGGTTTGCAGGCTGAAGAGCAGCAGGAGACTGTTGCCGCAGCAGAGGTAGAAAACACAGAAAACGTTGCCGCAGAAGAAACCGAAAGCAAGGCTGCTCCTGTAAGACCAACTTTCAAGAACAAACAAGAAGTGCTTGAAAGAGTAAAGGAATTGGCTCATTGCGAAGAGGTTCCAAGCAAAGACGAGGTAGACTTTTTGAAGACTGTATTCTACAAACTTCACTTTGCTGAGCGCGAAGAAGCACAGAAGAAATACCTCGAAGAAGGTGGCGACCCAGAGAAATACCAGCTATTGCCAGATGAAGACGAGAAAGCCTTCAAGGCAGAAATGGCTATCATCAGAGAAAAGAGAGCCAAGGTTTTCATGGAGCAAGAGGCTGAAAAGCAAGAGAACCTTAAGCGTAAGCTTGAGATTATCGATAAGATAAAGGCTATGGCTACATCGCCAGATGAAGCTAACAAATCATACCAGGAGTTCAAGACCCTACAGCAGGAATGGAAAGAGATTAAGGCTGTTCCTGCAGAAAAGGCTAACGAACTTTGGCGCAACTATCAGCTCTATGTGGAGCAGTTCTACGATTTGTTGAACCTTAACCGCGAGGCTCGCGAATATGACTTCAAGAAGAATCTTGATCTTAAGACTAAACTTTGCGAAGCAGCAGAGAAGCTTGATGAAGAGGCTGACGTGATTAGCGCCTTCCATCAGTTGCAGGAGTTGCACCAGCAGTATCGCGAGATTGGTCCTGTAGCCAAGGAGTTGCGCGAAGAGATTTGGGCACGCTTTAAGGCAGCTTCTACTGTTATCAACAAGAAGCACCAGCAGCACTTTGAATCTTTGCGTCAGCAGGAAGAGACAAACTTGGCTCGCAAGACAGAACTCTGCGAAAAGGTGGAAGCTATAGGCAAGGAAGAAAACAATACAGCTAACGACTGGGAGAAGCGCACAAAGGAAATCATGGAAATCCAGACAGAATGGAAGACCATAGGTTTTGCTCCACAGAAGATGAACGTTAAGATATTCGAGCGTTTCCGTGCTGCTTGTGATGACTTCTTCAACCGCAAGGCTGAATTCTTTAAGCAGCTCAAAGAGCGTCTTGCAGAGAATGCAGCTAAGAAGAAGGCTCTCGTAGAAAAGGCTCAGGCGCTTTGCGATAGCACCGAATGGAAGTCTACCTCTGATAAGCTCATTGCTTTGCAGAAGGAATGGAAGACTATCGGTACTACTCAGAAAAAGATTGGCGACCAACTTTGGAACGACTTCTTGACAGCTTGCAACAAGTTCTTCGAGGCACGCAATGCTGCTAACGCAGGCACACGCAACGAGGAGCACGCTAATCTTGCTAAGAAGCGTAGCATCATCGAACAGCTCAAGGCTTTGGCTGAGGAAGCTGGCGACAACTTGCAGGAGAAGGTTCAGCAGCTCATCGCTGAATACAACGCTGTAGGTCATGTGCCTTTCAAGGAGAAAGATAAGGTATACGCTGAATTCCATGAGATTGTAGACAAGCTATATAAGGAATTCCATATTTCAAATGCTCGTCGTCGTCTTGACAACTTCAAGTCGAACTTGAAGAATGTAGCAAAGCGTGGCGAGGATGCTTTGGATAGCGAGCGTGGCCGCTTGATGCGTCGCTATGAGCAGCTAAAGCAGGAAATACAGACCTACGAGAACAACCTCGGTTTCCTCAATGCAAGTAGCAAGAAGGGCAACAGCCTCATCGACGAGATGAACCGCAAGGTACAGAAGCTCAAGGATGATGCTCAGCTCGTAAGAGAGAAAATCAAGGCTATCGATGCTGAAAACAAAGAGCAGTAAAAGATAGTCTGTATCTGAACGAAGGATAAATATCATAGATACACATAACACCGCATTCTAAAAGTTCATACTTTATAGAATGCGGTTTTTCTTTGCCTAATCACTAAACATTAAACACTAAACATTAAACACTAAACATTAAACACTAAACACTATTTTCTGCATACAAATTGTATGAAAAGTAGAAAAAATGAGGCTTAAAAGATAAAAAAGAGAGGAAAAGTTTTGGTGATTAAGTAAAAAGCAGTATCTTTGCATCGCAATTCAGAAATATACATCTGATAAACATTGGGATATGGTGTAATGGTAACACTGCAGATTCTGGTCCTGCCTTTCCTGGTTCGAATCCGGGTATCCCAACAAAGAGGAACTTACTAAATGGTAAGTTCCTTTTTTGTTTTATATCCCCTCGCATTTTATATATATTCTCAGCTTTATCATTATATATTCTTGACTTTGTCATTAGCTTGCTACATTTATCTTTTTTTATTGAATATAAAGAGACTTATCTCATTTTTTATTTATAAATTTGCAGAAAAGAAACTAATGAAATCGTTAAGAGAACTATACAGAATAGGTAAAGGTCCTTCGAGCAGCCACACTATGGGTCCTGAAAAGGCTGCTAAGTTATTCTCAAAGAAACATCCTGATGCTGCACGCTATGAGGTAACTCTATACGGAAGCCTCGCTGCAACAGGCAAAGGTCACCTTACCGACAAAGCCATAAAAGACGTGCTAAAACCTTTGGCTCCAGTAGAGATTATATGGGAAGCACAAATAGAATTGCCTTACCACCCTAATGGTATGCAATTCAAAGCCTTCGATGCCCAAGACAAGTTAATAGACGATTGGACCGTCTATAGCGTAGGTGGTGGCGCTCTTTCTGAGGGCGACAACGACGACATGTTTGCTACTCCAGAACCATATCCGCTCAACAAACTTGAAGACATCATGAACTGGTGTTTGGATAATGGTAAGCAGTATTGGGAATATGTGGAAGAATGCGAAGACGAAGGCATCTGGGACTTTCTGCAAGATATATGGGAAGCTATGCAGCGCTCGGTAGAAAACGGTTTGGAACACGAAGGTGTGTTGCCAGGTCAGCTTCATCTGCCACGCAAGGCTGCCAATTACTACATTAAGACAAAGAGTTTCCGCCCAACACTACAGAGCCGAGGTCTTGTTTTCTCATATGCCTTGGCGGTGAGTGAAGAGAATGCTGCTGGTGGAACTATCGTTACTGCTCCTACCTGCGGATCGTGTGGTGTGGTGCCAGGAATACTTTATCACCTATCAAGAGCTCACGGCTTTAGCGACAAGCGCATACAGCATGCATTGGCAACAGCAGGATTGATAGGAAACATCGTTAAGCAGAATGCTTCTATCAGCGGTGCTGAAGTGGGATGTCAAGGAGAGGTTGGTGTGGCTTGTGCTATGGCGTCGGCTGCAGCATGCCAATTGTTTGGTGGCGGTCCACGACAAATAGAATATGCTGCAGAAATGGGATTGGAACATCACCTCGGTATGACTTGCGACCCTATGTGTGGACTTGTGCAGATACCATGTATTGAGCGCAACGCTTTTGCGGCAGCACGCTCGTTGGATGCTGAGCTATATGCCACATTCTCAGACGGTCATCATCAGGTATCGTTCGACAAGGTGGTACAGGTGATGAAGCAAACTGGTCGCGACCTGCCATCGCTTTACAAGGAAACAAGCGAGGGAGGATTGGCAAGACTGAATTTAAAGAAGAAATAAAGTAGATACTTCCAAATACACATTATTATATATATAAGAAAGACGAATCTTAAACAAAGCCTATAAACTGAAAATACTATGGAAGGATTAAAAGACTTCAAAGACATGCTTGCACGACTGGAATGTCGCAACAAGCGTTGGCGTTTGGCATTGGTATGTGCCGAAGACGAATCATCACGTATAGCTGCCCAATGGGCGCTGGAACGTAAGTTTGTTGACATCACCTTCGTTGGTGGCTCAAAGATTGTGATGAGCGACGAAAGACTGAAGAAGTATGCCACACATTGGAAGGTTGTGAGAGTGGAATCGCGCGACGAGGCTGCTCACATAGCTGTAGAGATGGCACGCAATGGAGAGGTTGACATATTGATGAAAGGTATGATCAACACCGACAACCTGCTAAGAGCTATACTCGACAAGCAATGCGGACTGCTACTGCCAGGAGCCGTGATGACTCATATAGCATTGGCTCATATGCCTTCATATCACAAGATGTTGTTCTTTAGCGACTCGGCAGTAATACCATACCCTACCCTGCAACAGCGTATAGAACAAGTACGCTATATTGTAGACCTTTGCCACGGCATCGGTATGCCACGACCAAAGATAGCGCTGATACATTGCACAGAAAAGGTGAATGGCAAGACATTCCCTCTGACTCTCGACTATGTAGAGCTGAAAGAGATGGCAGAGAAAGGCGAGTTTGGCGATTGCATCATCGATGGTCCTATGGACGTGAAGACGGCATGCTCGGCAGAAGCTATGAGAATAAAGAATATGACATCGCCTATTAATGGTGAGGCCGATGCTTTGATAATGCCAGATATTGAAGCTGGCAACAGTTTCTATAAGACGATAACTCTGTTTGCACAGGCAGATACAGCCGGAATACTGATGGGAACAAAGGTTCCTGTGGTGCTTCCATCAAGAGGCGACGATGCCATGAGCAAGTTCTTTAGCTTGGCTTTAGCATCATGGAGCTGTGCTGCAGCAGAAAAAAAATAATGAAATAGTATTAATTTTCTAATACTTCAATTGAAAAATGCTGAAAGAACTTTGTAATATCAAACTTTAATATTAACTTTGCAGAGTGTTTTTCATGGTATTAGATTATTAAGGTTACAAAAAAGGATGGCTGTCGCGAGACACCCATCCTTTGTTTTTTATATATTAATCTTTATTTCTAAAGACGACTACTCAATAATAAAGACTGCTAAGCTATATTATTTCTTCTCGAACAAGCCATCGAGGATAGTATAGAACTCAGGGTCTTCACCAACAACGGTCTTTATGATCTTGCCATCTGCACCGATGATAATCTTTGTTGGGAAACCATTGATAGCATAGGTCTGGCATACATCATTCTTGGCACCACGAGGGTTGTAGACATGAAGCCATGGCAACCCATGCTTAGCAACGGCAGCCTTCCACTTTTCTTGAGTCTCGTTGCAGTCGATACCAAGAATTTCGAGCTTGCCTTTATACTTAGCGTAGTATTCCTTCATCTGAGGCATACCCTTGATACACCATCCGCACCATGAGCCCCAGAAGTCGAGAACAACAACCTTGCCTCTAAGGCTTGACAATGTCAATGGCTTGCCATTGATATCGTTGAGAGTGAAGTCAGGAGCTTCTACACCTGCAGCCTGCAACTTGGCAGCCTTTTCCTCACTCTCCTTAGCCTTCTTGGCATTATCTACAAACTCAGAGTATACATCTTTCATTCTGCCTTCGCGAACACGCTCTGACAAGAAGCCAAGAGCTTTCATTATGCGATCATAGTCCTCAAGTTCGTAGAGAGCCATTGTAGAAGCCTCGTAGTCAGGATGATTCTTGACGAAATCGAGCACAGCATCCTTGTATTCGCCATCGCAAGCTTCCATCTTCTTCATCACATCGTTAGTCACCTGCTGCTTGTTTTCGCCTGCAGCAAGACGAGTGCGATATTCATCTTGGAATTTATTCATCTTTGCGATGAAGCTATCCTTGATGCAATCAATCATACCATATTGCTTATAGAACTCCGAGCCTGAATAGTTTAATCTTGAAAGCTCATCGCCCGAAATCTCCATAGTCTCACCTGGTACGCCAACGAGCCATGCAGTCTGTCCGGCTTGTCTTGCCTGCTGTTCGCCACGAGCAAAGGCAGGAGAAGCAAGCTGTATCATCTGAGGCTTATCAAGATTGATAGCAAAATCCATCTTGCCATCCTTCAGCGCAACAGTATCAACCACATTCTTTGGAGAAGTATGGTATACCAAAACAGAATCGGTGAATACGTCAAGCTGTCCTTTTATGCGTAGGGTGTTAGCATCCTGTGCCATAGCAGAGTTAGCCAAAGCAAAGAGTGCAAGACCTAAAAACTGTTTCTTCATATTATTCTACTTTAGATGGCTTTGAAACCACGGAAAGTACTATTGTGCAAAATGTCTCTGATGCTGAGTTCATGGTCTGCACGATGCTCTTCCATCTCATGCCATCCCTCTTCCTCTTCTTCAGAGTGCTCGTAAGTGAGAGTCATATTCTTTAGCTCTGCAATAACCCATACAAGGAGACAGAGAACCAAGAAAAGAAAGAAGTAGAGAAGAATAATACTCTTGTCTTGTGCCATTAAAAATTCCATTTTTTCCATATATATTTATTAATTAATATTGTTTCTGAACGTATTGTGCAAAATTACGCAATATCCATGAGATTAACAAGAAAGCAGAGGAAAATTTGTTTTTCCCGATATTTAGTAGTATTTTTGCGTCTATAAAACACAACAAGAATACGAATATGGACAACAAGAATAATGCTTTTGGCAAATATATCAATGAGATAGGAAACATCAGCATGCTAACGGCAGAAGAAGAGGCGCAATTGGCAGCACAGATTAAGCAGGGCAATCAGCGTGCATTAGACAAGCTGACACGTGCTTGCTTGAAGTTTGTAGTGTCATTGGCAAACCAATATAAGGGACGTGGTGCTGATATCGACGATTTGGTAGGCGAAGGCAATATGGCTTTGATAAAGGCTGCACAGAAATATGAGCCTAATCACGGTTGTCGTTTCGCTTCGTATGCTGCACCATACATCCGCAGAGCTATGGAGCAGTCGATAGAGCAAATGTCTGGTCTATATCGTATTCCTCGCGACATGGATACTCCTGCCGAGCGTAAGCGCTCTACCCCACTATCTATGGATGCACCTTTGGGCGGCAGAGATAATGTAAACTTGCTGAGTGTTGTAGAAGATACATCGTCGCCAATACCTGGCGAAGACCAAGAGATTGCCGACATTCATGAACAGCTAACAGTCTGCCTACCTTTGCTCGACGACCGTGAAAAGCAAGTTGTAACCATGATATATGGTCTGAATACCGAAAAGCGCACCATGGCAGAGATAGCCGAAGTGATGGGAATAAAGCGCGAGCGAGTAAGACAGATTAGAGACAAAGCTATGAGAAAAGTAAGGAAAGCAGGAAAGAAATAGGAACCATAATAAACTATTCGGTTCCTAATAAGTTCCTAATAAAGTTCCTAATAAAGTTCCTAATAATTACCCAATGTATATACCTCCTTTTACAATATCTGCAGAAGCAATTAATAAGATTGCAGACATTTCCAGACTGATAGAACGCTATGCTATTCGTTTGGAACAAGAGGATGCTTTATTACTTCGTAAGGCAAACAAGATAAAGACTATTCATAGTTCGCTTGCGATAGAGGGAAATACCCTTAATGAAGAGCAAGTAAGAGATATTGTAAATGGCAAAACAGTTATAGCACCACTACATGAGATACAAGAGGTTAAGAACGCTATTGCCACCTATAACTTGTTTACAAAACTTAATGCTTTTAATGAGCAAGATTTATTAAAAGCGCACGGCATGATGATGCAAGCTCTTATTGACAATCCTGGTTGTTATCGCAAGGGAGGAGTTGGAGTTTTTTCAGAACACGGTTGCGTACACATGGCTCCATCGGCAGATCGTGTACCATATTTGATGAAAGAGTTGTTTGAATGGCTAAATAATAGTAAAGACCATTTACTCATCCGATCATGCGTATTTCATTACGAATTTGAATTTATACATCCATTTATAGATGGAAATGGACGAATGGGAAGACTATGGCAATCATTGATATTGAGTAAACTTAACCCTATCTTTGAACATCTGCCTGTAGAAAACATGGTGCATGCAAACCAACAACAATACTACGATGCAATTACACGCAGTAATGAGGCAGGTAATTCTGGTAAATTCATAGACTTTATGCTTGGAGAAATTCTAAATACTCTTGAAGTTCATAAAGGCAATCAAATAATAGAAACTGATAATAAAGTTCCAGATAAAACATTCAAAGCATTTCCCGAGATACAAGACTCTACGTGGAATATTTATATGTTGTTAAAATCTAATGGTAATGTTACTACAGATAATATGGCTACAATTATTGGCATCAGCGACAGAATGGTACGAAAGCACATGGCGATATTGAAGGAAAAAGGATTGATAACACGCATAGGTAGCAACAGAAAAGGATATTGGAAGGTAAACGAAATATAATCATTAAAGGGTTGAGCTCCTACATTTGGAGTTCAACCCTTTAATGTTAAAGTAGCTATAGTTATAACAGCTTTTTATTCTGCCACCAGTCTTACTGGCATGGCTCTATATCGTTTCGTGTTATTTCCCGACGAACCCGACACAAATCGGTAGTTTGACAAGTTTAGGCTCTTGCCGAAAGCATCGAGGCTCCTATACCAAAAGCCGTACTCAAGACTTTTTTCCGAGAATCCTTGATAATCAGACAAACGTGAGCGTGTCCATAGGTTGGCATGATGGCTGTCCTTGTAAACCGCATCCTTGTCTGTCTTGCCCTCATAATATCCGCTCATAGGGATAAATATCTGGGGAATATCCCTGTCTACCGTATTAATTCTCAGACAGTTGTACTTCTCGCCATAATGAGTCTTCTCCTCTACTATCGCCAAGTTATTGTTGTCTATAAGACCTTGCAGACACATGTTGTCGCACACCTTGAAGTTGCCTATTGCCAGAGCTTCTACCACAGTGTTTTGGTTCTTAGCATCATTAGAATTTTCGGCTACCGAAATTTTGAAGTAACCACCTATTGCTCCTATGTTGCCTTCAAGGGCGGTTGTGGAAGGAGAATAGTAGCCGTTGTTTGTGGCACCAAGGTTGCGGTCGAGCATGTGGTAGGTCTTGTCCTCGGTAGTTCCGTCTGTTTTAGTAACATGAGCCTCTACGTCAACCATCTCATAATAGTACCATCCCGAAGCCTTGCTATTGCCAAGCTGATAGTCGGTTACTGGCTTTTCTGTTTCTTTCAACTGTGCAAACAATCCAACATGATAAACTGGATAGGTTACCGTAATCTTGGTTTTCGCGTTGGTGATAGTTATAATGGTGAATGCCTCACGGCTAATCCACCTATTATAATTATCGTTGTCTTTCGAGTCGAGCAATTCGTCTTTGTTGGCAAGCGTAACCTTGTAGAAATCTGTTCCGCCTTCATTGAACGATGTCACCTTCACTCGCGATTCATTGCACGTCATTTCATCGTCTGGGAGCTTCGGTATGAGATAATAAACCGTGTTGTTGCCCACAAAGAAGTGGAGTCCGTCGTTGCGCACTCTGCCTTGGTTCTCCTTTGGACTTATGCCCTTAAGCGATTTATCCATCCACTTGAAGTAATTGGCTTCATCATCCGATGTCAATCCTGCAAGGCCTCGTATCTGCACTAATCTGCTTTCGTCGGAACGGAAGTCGTAGCCCAACTGTTTAATCTCTACACCGAGCGACAAGTCGCCTGATGTTATTGTCACAGTACCAGCATGCGCAGCCGATTGGTAGTTCTTGGATAGAGTAAGCGTAATGGTGTACAATCTGCCCTTCGAATTGCCTGCTGTTGTTGGCAAATCAATATACGATGTTTGTAATATATTATCATCTGGAACTGTAATCCACGAATCGTTCGAGACAACCCTAAGACCATTATAATCACTATCTTTTGGCTTGGTTGTTACAAACGTAATTGTAGCCTCCTCGGCATTACCCAATACAGTCTGCTTGCCACACACGCCAAGTTCGTAGTCCTTACATGCTATCATGTTCACAATAAGCGGATTGTCGTCAACCACTTCTACAGACAGTCCGTTCTCTGGCAGATTGGCTTTAGCTTCTTTTTCTGTTGAATAGCCTGCATGATTTACAGCCGTGACCTTCACCTGATAATGATGGTTGCGCAGAAGAGCCATCGGAGTAAAAGTGCCGTCCGAATTTTTTGTTTGGAACGCCACTTTATAATAAGTCTCTGGTCCATTATTATACTTTGCCTTGATTATCATGTATGCCTTGCCGGCTGGAGTTTCGTAGAAAGGATGCTCGCCCATACTATAGTCGTTCTCATTCGTGTAATCTACCGACGAAGGCAGAGACACATCGGTATACAACTTAGTGGTGGCTATTGTGCCCCTCTTAGCCGTGTTGAAGAGCTTGAAACCAGTAATCTCGAAGTTTTTCACCTTATCATCATCCTTTGTAACAGACGCTTTGGCAAACTGTCGGAACAACCACACTTTGGTGCTGGGGCTAAGCAGGTCGTCCACCTTTACGCTTCCCCAACAAATGGGAGCATCGGGGTTGAGGCTGCCCTCGCGTGTTGCGTTGTACAGGTTGTTCTTGCCATCAGCATCCTTGGCGTCGCTCTCTGATATGTCGGTGTTGGCTACAATATGTAGCGTTGCAGTTCCCTCCATAACCTTAACCTTCACCTTGCAGGTGCCGTCGGTATTGGGTCTGATGTCCAAACTCGTGATATTGCTCATGCCGAGATAATTGTCTCCTGCATCGTAGCACAATACGCAGAGTTTGTTGATTTGCTGCTCGGTTGCTCGTGTCGCCACTGTATTCTTGGTGAAATTAGGCAACTTAAGAGTCAGCACAACTCCATCGGACGGCAAGTCTGGCGTGTCGCCTCCTACAATGTCTCTGATGTCGCTGCAAGCAGCCAACACCATAGCCAAGAGCATGAAGAACCAAATTGTCAATTTCTTGATATACATATTGTTGTCTTTTAATTATTACTTTTAAAAGGGAGCGCCCTGCTTCCATTTCTTTGTGTCAGGATCGTATTGACCTTCCACAACATAACGCTTGCCGTTCATCTTGGTTGAGGGATAGTTATCACCGTTGAACAACTCTTGTTGATCGGCATCACCACCTACCTTAACCATCAGAATCTTAGCATACTCTCCTAATGGGGCTTTGAGGTGAAGTATGGTCTTATACCATGTTTTGCCATTGCTGTCCTTTCCATATTCCTTGCACTCAAATTCGCCAGGAACATTGTTGGTATTGCACCACATTGTAAATTTAGAATTACCAGTTCCACTGTTTACTCCAAATAGAGAATACCAAGCAGTTATTTCTTTATCCTTGGTGTATATGGTATACTCTACGTCTACAACGGTAGGTTTCTCGTCATAAACTCTGTAGTAAGGATCCGACAAAGGGTCGTACAGATACCAGCCTTCATTATCCTCATAGTTGAAGAGAGTGATGCCGGGGTCGTTGTGATGGGTGAAACGATGCGACTGAAAACCTGCATCAAGGAATGTTCCATTGCTAAAAACCAGTAAGGTCTGTCCCGGCTTTATCATCTTTTTACCAGTAGTCTTTGCCTGTCCCTTATTGTTGTTTCCAACAGACATAGCATTAACTTCTATACTGTAATAGTACCAACCGGGATTGTTATTGTCGGCTGTCATTGAGCGACCTGGCCACCACGATCCTTTATACTTATCATTATCAGTACTCTGCGACACAGTATTACGATTGAAATCCTTGTAATCGGTCTCTCCACCAAAATACCATTCTGCCGTATTCTCGTCCTTACTACCATCAGCCTTTGTCTCACCTATCTGTGTGTAGATGTAAACATAGTGATAGCCATTATGCGGCAAACGGTCTTCGCTCCATTTAGCATTCTGCTCTTCATACCAACCGTCACGCCAGTTGTTGTTTGCAGTAGAACCATTGTTGTAGTCTTCCTCATCAAGCATATTCGAATGCTGATACTCATCGGTACCGCCACCATTACACCATGCCATGTCGTTTATGGCTCGCATATATATAATATAGTGGTCGGCAGGTGGGCGCACCGTTACGCGTATCTGCTGCTCCATATTTTTGCCGTTGATTGCGTTTAAGGATTTTACCATAAACGTATGTGTGGTTGTTGTCCCAGGGTTGGTTGTTGCCGTAATGGTGAACGTGCCATCAGGCACTTTAGTGTTGTCGCACTTAATATTTATTGTCGACTGAGCATACGTCACAATATATTCATCACCTGCCGGATTCGTAGACCACTCCGAAGGGAACTCAATGCCACCAAGGTTGGTTGAGAAGTTCACCACCTTGGTCAATTCGGACGAATTGGTTTGGTCGTAGTAGATTACAATATCCACAGGGTCCACCTTAAAGTATGGTGTAACGTCGTATGTTACATCGAGATATTTCTTAATGTTGCCTGCCTTTATCCATACTTTGGCAGTACCGGAAAGTTTATCTGATGGGAAGTCGTCTACCGAGAGTTCTGGATTTATACTGAATCTTACACGATGATTTGCAATATCATTAGTTGCGACAATAACGGGTAACTTTCCTGCTGTAATCTTTTCAATCTCCGTATCACATCCGAACTCAATGTTCGTTGCATTTGTCAGATAGGCGATATAATCAACTTTTTGCGATTCTACTTTTGCACTTGTGCTTGATACCCAAAGCGTGGTGTGATTGAGGTCGACATCTATAGTTGGCATCTCCCAATCCTTAACACCTACAACACAGTCGAGGTCGATGTTGCCCAGACTCTTTAGGCGACCTACTATCTCGTAGTATGTGCTGCGTGGGAAAGTTGGAATCTCTGTTGTTGAGGTTTCGTCCTGACGATGGCCAAGGTTAATGTTGTAGCTATTATCGATATTAGAACCTATTTTTCCATCTATCTTCAGAGACGACTGCTGTGAAGCTTTAGCCACGTAGCGCTCAGGAAGATAATAGGTGGCACGGAATAGCCACTTTTGCTTGCTGTCTGATGGTTTTGGTTTAGCTACACCCTCTCCTTCAACTGTTATGATGTCCTCGTTGTTGACTTTGGCATTGGCTGGGTTTTCTGTCCACGAAGTATAGTAAGAGCCATTACCCGTAGATGCCACGGCATCGTACAATTTCGACTCGATGCCCTTGGCATATTCGCTGCTTACACTTGGGTTGCTGAACTTTCCATCCCACAACAGCTTTGTCGATGGCGAAAGGCGCTCGGCTTTAACATCATTGATAATCAGTCCGTTTGCCTTAAGCGCAGAATCAGCTGCATTTGGATCGTAAACAAGGTTTAGGCACACCTTAACGCATGTGAAGCGCAAGTTTGCCACAACTGTTGTTGCAGTCTTGTCGGTAGTCTTTATGGTGCCGTCGGTAGGTGTGCCGTCTGCATTTTTTGTTGCAGGCTCGTATATCATCGGGATGTTTGTGGCTACAGGCATTCCTGGCTTCGTTGTCGGTGGGACATAAGACAATACCACACTCTTCAAGTTGTCCTCCGTAGTGATGGTCTGGCCATCGAGCACATCATTCATATTAGCCACTACGTAGACACGATATTTGCCTGGCTTTATCTTTAGCTGATAAGAAGCAACATTCTCTTTAATCATGCTGCCTGCTGTGGGCGATGGAAGTTCCTGCGAGATAAGAGTACCGTCGCCCCCTACAGGGAAAGCATAAAGATGCAGGTCGTTTATCTTGCACTCGTCTATAGTGGCGTTGTATGTAGGGACGGTCGGACTCAGACTACCCAAAGCATCATCAGCACCACGGGAAACTGGTATATAGACACACAGATTGCCCTCAGATGGTGCTGGGGTGTTGTAAACGTCGGCATCATCTGTGCATGCTGCCAGCAACAACAGGGCAGCAACAATAAGAAGTATGTCTGCAAGTCGTTTCATTGTTTTTATTGTAATTAGGTTTAATAATCAAGTTTTATTCTTTCTACAAACTTATGCGCTGAATGCGCTTTGCCCAGTCGAGTATACCTACAGAGAGGTTGATATATTGCCACTCGGTACCTATCAAGAAGAAGTCGAGACGATAGTCGTATTCTCGGTCCAGGTATTCCTGAATGCCGTAGTTTTGTGCTGCATAAGCGTCGCGTCCCTGCTGTAGGATGTCGGGAAGGTTGATAAGAGCCACGGTTTTGCCCGTAACCTTATTATATATATGTAGCATGGCGTTGCGGTCGTTCTCCTCAGGAGAATAGTAAACCAGTCGCGAGAGCATCAGTCCAGCATGTGCTGTACGCTCCTTTACGTTGCCCGAAGCATCGCGGAAGTCGGTAGTCCATGTATGGAAAGGCGTATAGCGAAGCTTGGAGTCGCGAGCCAAAGAGTTGTCGTAATTGATGAAGCCATTATCGGCTATTACCTCATAGCCGAAGTCATCGGCAGAGATTTTGTCTGGTGCGTCAATCTGATGCAGCGAGATAGTGAGCTGCTTTGTGTCGCGCACCAAAGAGATTGTATCGTGGGTTGCTTGCATGTCGCGCACGGTAATAAGGTGTTGCGACTTGCCAAGCCATAGAGTGTCGAGAGGAGCAGAACAGTCTACCTCGTCTATTTCGCCCGCCTCCGTGCGGTCGAGTATGGTATTAAACTTTGTCATGTCCTCACCTTCGGTATGGGCATGCATACGAAACTTGGCACCAGGGCTTGCCAAAGCGTCCTCATATCGTTTTTGCTTTGCGATGGCGAGAAACTGGTATTCGCCAGGCTGCAAGTTAAGATGTACGGCAAAGTCGTGACGGCGGATAGGCGCGTCGGTATCGGTATTGAAAGCGTCCTGACGGAAAAGGAACTTGCCGTCCTTATCGTACACCATTACAGCGACACCTCCAACATGGTCGTTGAAGAGGTCGGCACGCTGCGTGTTGTAGTCGTAGCGGAAGTGCAGGTAAGCGCCATTGTCGCATGGCTCAAGGTCGTCGTGCATCAGCGAGCAAGAAGCCAGCAAGGGTGCAAAGGCGAGGAGTGAGCATATAGATTTAACCAGTCCGTGAAACATAATGTTTGCCGTTAATTTAAGTAAAGTCGTTGTTGAATAATGTATAAGTTCAAGTAGAGAAGTATATCACGGGAAGTACGGTCTTGTGCCGTACCTCCCACGATATAGTTTATACTATCGTTAAGATAGTTGCGAATAATGATTAGAGGTTAATATCTTGAGTACGCTTAGCCCAGTCAAGGATCTTAACCTCAACGTTGATGTACTGGCTGTTCTCGTCATCTGGTTCTGTTGGTTTAACCTCAGGAATGTCAGGATAACCAGGACCGCTAACACTATTTACTGAAAGTTCGTACCAGTTGTTGCGGAGAACGCCATAACGACCAAGCCAATCAATATTTTGATTATTATAAGTTTTATCGCCAGCACTCCACGGTGTAAGTTCATTGAAGTGCTTTATACGTGCGATGTAATAAGACACTCCTTTTACATATGTTGACAAACCTACCATAGGGTCTGCTCCTGATGCTTTCTTGAAACCAAGTTTAGCATTAATTTCATCAGCCTTATGCTGTTCAATCTCATCTGTTCCATGCTTTACATTCGCTGTTGTAATAAGATGGATACCTGCATTTGCTAAATCTGTACCTGTAAGTATTACTTTCACCTTGTCAGCATCAGCCTCACCAAGAACCTCCATAGCCTTAGCCTTTATTTGGGCAATGACATCTGCTTCTTTCCACAATTGGGAGTTATTACCCATCTTGTAGAATGTCTCATTTGGAGCAAAATTCTTAGGTGTGTACTTAGCAGAGAACAAAACACGTGTTGTCTGACCTTGCATCATATGAGCAATGTCGAATGTATTCTCAAGGCAGTACTGAGGTTTATTTACATCGGGACCAGTCTTAAAGTCTCCTGTTGTAGCCATATTAAATTGGTCTTTACACTCATCCACAGTGGTATAAGATGACTTATAGTTTGGATCTACACCCCAATATACACGTTTGAATTCTGCAAGTGTATTATCAAAGAAGCGATCGACTGTAGCACTATATTTTTCACCAGCAGCAACTCCTGTCTTCCAAATATCAGCATAACCATCTGACAATCCCGCTGTTACATGCACAGGGAATGTATATTTATTTGTCACATCAAGAGTCCAACCAGTAATGTCAACATGATCACCGTTATAAGTACCAGTAGTAATATCTATATTAGATTTTGAGGTACTACCAAGAGTTACTTTTGCAAGACCACGCTCAACATACACGGTAGTAGCAGCTTTACTCTCAGCTTCTTTCTGAGTTGCGCATATATTCTGTATCGCAACAAGAGTCTCAGGCTCACCATTTGCAACATATTTAGGAGCATTAGCCATGAAGAAGCCTTTGTCATACTTCAAATAATTAACTGATGGTAATGTTGGTGTAGGTCCTACAGCAATTTTACTCCACTCAGAGAACTTTTGATCTGTTGTTGGATATGAAACTTTGTTTCCATTATTATTAAGAAGAATAAGAGCATAATAATCAGTTGCATTTACACTTGCTGAAGATAATTTTGCTGTTATCTTGGCTGTTGTTGTAATACCTTTATCTTTATCTGCAGGTTTAACTTGTTGCCAAGGTTCCATATTTCCAAGGTCTACAGCCTCTTTGAATATATAATCAGAACCAGATTTCTTGAAAACAAGGAGAGTTGCGTCTTTTACTGCATACTCACTTGCCTCACCGCCATTAAACGACGGATCACCAGCTGCACGAGTACCGTTTGTTGTAGGCAGATTAATCTTAAATGAAGCATACGCTTCACCAGCCTTGTTTTCATTGCCTTTACCATCAGTTGCGAGGTCGTCGCTACTTGAGCAACTTACCAAAGCTGTAGCCATTACAGCCATTCCGAATAGATTCTTAACGTTTACCATAGTTAAAAAGTTTAATTGTGAATATTGATTATTTATTATAATTTTGAGCGTAAGAGTTCTTGGAAGGGTGTTTTTTGCACCCTACCAAATCAAAGAGAGATAAATGATTATTGTTGTTTCTTTAGGCTATGGCACTCTCGCCACAGCCTACATATTTTATTTAGCGTTAGCTATGCGGTTGCCATTAGCCTTAGCATCAGCAGAACCTGCAGTAGCAGCATCAGCAAATAGCTGGCGAGCTAAAGCATAGTCTTTTTTCATTACTGCTAAAGCGCCACGAGCATTCAATGCCTCAGCAGAGTTGCCAGCTTTCAGCAGATGTTTTTCTGCCGATGCAACGTCGCGTCGTTGCAAGTCAGCGCAAGCTGCATTAAGGTTGGCAGTTGGGTCATCAGGGAACATACGCACGGCTATGTCGAAGACCTCATTAAATTCTGCCGAACCTTCCTCCATGGTTTGTGCCACAAGATACATCTCTTGGAGCGACAACTGCTGTGGACGAGTTTTGAGTATCTGCTTAGCTTCCTCAACAGAGAAAGGTCTTACAGTATAGCTCACGGTATAGTCGCTATGACGAAGGCGAGGATAGATGTCGCTCATTATCACGGCATAATCCTGTGGATAGAGCTGACGTATGCGCTTGTCCTTGTCGTCGGGAGCAAGATTTGAGTTTGCAATCTTTAGTATTTCTTCCTTATTAGCCAGTTGCGACTGCTGCACCTTATGGCGGAATCCGTCCCAATCCTCAGGTGTAGAGTTAGAGCTAAACAGCTTGTTATCTATAGTATAAAGATGTGACACATAATTCTTCAACGATGCTGCACGCTCTCGTGCCAATCGCTCATTGTTGGCATAAGGACCATCGGGCGAAGCAAAGCCATGAATGTTAATGCCGGTAATCTCAACGTTCTTGTCATCACGCACAAGGTCGATGGTCTTAGTAATCTTTGCCAATTCACGAGTATTGTCGAAGAGGTCGACCACAATATCTGTCTTGTTGACACGGAAGCTAAGATAAGCCTCCCCCTTCTCTGCTCGTTGCTTACGAGCCTCGGCAGCTGGTTTTACGAAAGCTATTGCAGGCATCCACGCATCAAGGTTGTCGATGTTGGCGAGAAGCGTACGGTCCTGATCCTGTAAGTCGCCACATCCGCAGAGGTCTTGTGCGGCAAAGAGTTGCAATACGTCAGACTCTAAAGGTTGCTTACGCATAATGGTTTGGCTATAGCTGATGCTTTGCTCAGTTCCATTCTTGCGCAACACAACAATAGGCTCTTTGCCTTCAGTATACTTTTTTGCACGCTTACTTGCTCGCATCATACGTATCTGCTGCGACCTGCCATTGATGATGACAGGCTGCAAAGCTGTAGTATCGCCATCGGCTGCAAGCATCGGAGTGAGAATAAGTTGCTGTTCTGCCTTGAGTTTTAGGTTGCTGAGATTTAGCTTGAATGCAACATCCACCCGCTCGTTCTCTACACTTGTCTGCACGCTGTCTATCGTTACAGCACCCGATGCAACCGATTGCGCAACGGCTGTATTGCATGCAGCAACTCCGACAAGACAAGTCAAAAAGATATGTTTAAGTGAATTGGTCTTCATAACTTCAGGATTATTATATTGTCTATTGAAGATTAAGAGCTAAAATATATATGCGAAGCTGATTGCCGCCTTTGTAGGTCCCACATAGTTGCGATGTGATGTCTCTAAGCATTTTGCGCAACGACCATAGAGTTTGTATGGACTATATGCATAACCTACGCCGACTGAAGCCTCAAGATTCCAATGTTGCGAAAGCAACCATTGGTATCCGTAAGTAACGCCGGCTCCGATGTACCATCCTTCATAGTGGCGTCCACGTTTAGTCTTTGCCAAAGTGCCAAATGGCAAGTCGACATTCTTAACGTTGTATTCGCCAGCAAGGGCATGCACACCAAAGAAGCTACCTCCGAAACGTTGGCAAGTCCACCAACGATATTCAGGCTCAACATTCCATATGCGCACTCTCTTGCTTCCTGAGAATGTCCATGGATTGAGCGTAGCAAACACCTGTGCTGTCTGCTTCTCTGCTGTACCTATCTCTATACCTGCGTTGAGCGATGTTGTAGCCCAGCCTAAGAGATTGGTCTTCAGCGCCACGTCTTGTGCCTTTACAGAGCCAGACGTTGTAAGTAGCATCATTGCCATTCCTATAATGTATGAATGCTTCATCGTTTAGGCTTTTATATAAGTTAATATTATATCAGTTTAAGTAACTATCTTAGTTATTGTCTTAAGTTTCTTAGCTCAGGCTTAAGTATCTTTTGTTTTACCTGTGGCAAAGTTATTGCAAATATAAAAACGAGAGGTAAAAAAAGTGCAAGAAATTTCGAAACTATATATGCAAACGTTTGCATTGCTGTAATTGTACAATTATTGTCACAAGCCGACACCTTATTATATTATATAACACCTTATTATATTGTTATCCTGCTGATTATATTAACAGCCAACCTCCTTATCGCAGATAAAATAATGCACATTATATCGAATATTTGTGCAAACGCTTGATAAATTGCGAAATAATGTGTATTTTTGTACTCGCATTTGATTATCAACTAACAAAACCATAATAATAAACCACCTAAAGATTATGAACATCAAAACTATTCTAAGTTCAAAGAAAGCCTTGCTTACAGCGCTTGGCATGACATGTTTTCTAACAGCTTCGGCTCAAAACCTTGTGAAGGGCGACTACGGATACCTATATTGCCACATGAGCGATAAGGGAGAGTGGACAGCATATGCTGTGAGCCGCGACGGATACAACTATCAAGACATTATCGACGGCGAACCTATCTTCGACCAGAAGAAGTTGGCACGCATAGAGGGCGGCACACGCGACGCCTTTATCACCCGTGCTTACAACGGCAAGGGATATGTGATGGTGACAACAGATATGTGTGTAGCAAAGTCGCACAAATGGGACAACTATGGTATCAACCTCTTGAAGAGCGACGACCTGATACATTGGACAAGCGTTACCCTCGACTATCGCAAGGGACAGCAGATATTCTCAGACCCTACGGCACCATCGCCATACAAGGACTGGTCTACTATCAACCGCGTATGGGCACCTCAGATATTCTGGGACCCAGACTATACATGGCAGAATGGCGACAAGGGCGGATACATGATTTACTACTCTATGCTAAACCGCGCAGAAGAGAAGTACGACCGCATGTACTATAGCTACGCTAACAAGGACTTTACAGAGATTACCACTCCAAAGTTACTCTTCGACTGGGGATATGCTACCATCGATGCCGACATCAATCTGCTCGACGACGGTCTATACCATATGCTCATCAAGAAGGAAGGTGGAAAGCCTGGCATCTATACAGCTACAAGCAAATACTTGACTCATGGTTGGGGCGAGCCTGTAGAAAACGACTATGTGAGCTTCGAAGGTACAAAGAAATGCGAAGGCTCAAGTGCTTTCCAGCTTATTGGCGACAAGACATGGCGCGTGGCTTATATCCAGTATAGCGACCGTCCTAAGCATTATCGCATTTGCAAGGCTGACGAAAACCTGCGCAACTTCCACGACCCTGTAGACATAAAGGGCGTAACAGGACCACAGCACGGCTCTTTCATGCGCATCACAAAGAAGGAATACAACAAGCTTCTTAAGTTCGACGCAGAATACAAGAAGAACAAGAAATAATTTTTATACACAACATGGAAAAACTTATAGTAAACTCTTACGAGGACTTTGCCTCACATCTTGGCGAAGTGCTCGGCACAAGCGAATGGTTGCAGATAGACCAAGACCGCATCAACATGTTTGCTGACGCAACTCTCGACCACCAATGGATTCACGTAGACGTGGAGAGAGCAAAGACCGAAAGTCCATACAAGTCGACCATAGCTCACGGCTATCTCACACTATCTGTACTCCCATACCTCTGGGATCAGATTATCGAGGTGAAGAACATCAAGATGCTCGTTAACTACGGCATCGAGCACATGCGCTTCGGCAAGCCTGTCATCACAGGCAGCAGAGTTCGCTTGGTGACAAAGCTTCACCAAATTCAGAACCTCCGCGGCACATGCAAGACGGAAATCGACTTCCGCATCGAAATAGAAGGCGAGCGCAAGCCTGCTCTCGAAGGCATAGCCGTATTCCTTTATTATTTCAACTAAGACAAACAAAATGTTTAGGAAACTTATCTTAGGCTTGACCATGCTAATGTGCATAGGTCAAGCCTTTGCGCAAAATACACTACGCTTCAAAAAAGGATTATTCAAGATTGTGCAGATTACAGATTTGCACTATAAACTCGGAGTGAAGGCTTCGGAACAGGGTCTTGCCTGCGTAAGAGAAATGGTAGAGACCGAGAAACCCGACCTCGTGGTAGTAACTGGCGACATCATCTATTCAGCTCCTGCCGACAGCACCCTATCGGTAGTATTAAAGACATTTGCCCAACTTGGCGTGCCTTTCTGCATGACCTTCGGCAACCACGACTACGACTTTAAAACGCCAGCTGTAGCCCTATACAACCAAATGCAGAAGACTCCAAACTGCGTGATGCCCGTATTGCAAGGTAAGAATACCGACTATTCACTACCTATTCTGTCATCCAACGGCAAGCGAACAGCAGCCGTGCTATATTGCATCGACACTCACAACAAGCCGGCTATAGGCGGCATTGGTGGCTACCAATGGATAAGCCACAACCAGATAACCTGGTATCGACAGCGCTCCACGGTTTACAAGCAGAAGAATGGCGGCAGACCAGTACCTTCGCTTGCATTCCTCCACATTCCGTTGCCTGAATTCAACTATGCCACAGACAACACTCAATGCCCGATGTATGGTTCACGACTGGAGAAGGCATACAGCCCTTCTATAAATAGCGGCATGTTTGCTTCGATAAAGGAGATGGGCGACATCATGGGAGTGTTCTGTGGACACGACCACGACAACGACTATGCAGTTTCCTACTTTAATGTATTGTTGGCTCACGGTCGCTTCTCGGGTGGCAACACAGAATATAATCATCTGACGCGTGGAGCAAGGGTGATAGTATTGAAAGAAGGTAAACGCGAATTCGACACTTGGATTCGCGAAGTGGGCGGAAACGTGCTTTATCGAACCACATATCCAAAGAGCTATGTGAAGGATGATTGGCGAAAAAGAAAGTAAAAGAGAAAAAGCCTAAAGGAATAGAGATATTTCTTTAGGAAAAAGACAAAAGAGAAAACGCGACTACTCGCATCAGCCGATGCGGATAGTCGCGTTGCCATTTGCGAGTAGTCGTATTGCCCGATGCGACTACTCGCATTTATTTATGCAAGCACTCGCATAAATGAATGAATTATTTATTGTTTGCGCAGCAGGGCAACCATAGTCTTGGCAGCATTATCTGGCGCAACGTCATTACCAAGCTTTGCCTTCACCTCGTCGTAGCCTTGAAGCATAGCCTCGCGACCATCGCCTCCTGGAAGGATAAGGCTGAGCTGACGGGTGATATCATTAAAGGTGAACTTATCGGCAAATAGCTCTGGCACCACCTCACGGTCGGCAACGAGGTTGACAAGACTGATATACTTCACTTTCAGAATATGATTGAAAGCCCATCGCATAAAGCGAGGGATAGGAGTCTTATAGCACACCACCTGTGGCACACCGAAGAGTGCCGTTTCGAGAGTAGCCGTACCACTCGTAACGAGAGCGCAAGTGGAATGTGAAAGCAGAGCGTAGGTGTCGTTGTGAACCAACTTCACGTTGCTACCTTCCACATATTTGTTATAATAATCGTCGTCGATAGAAGGCGCACCTGCCAACACCATCTGATAGTCGGCAAACTGTGATGCCGTTTGTATCATCATTGGCAAGTTGTCTTTTATCTCCTGCTTGCGACTACCGGCAAGGAGCGCTATAATAGGCTTGTTTTTATCAAGATTATTCCTATCGCAGAATTCATCCTTTGTCTCCTTGTATTCCTTACTAAAAGTACGCACTTCGTCGGCTGTAGGGTTGCCCACATAGTGGATTGGGTAGCCATGCTTCTGCTCGAAGAAAGGAACCTCGAAAGGCAAGATAGAGAACAAAGCTGTGATGTCGCGCTTTATTGCCTTGATGCGCCATTCCTTCCATGCCCATATCTTTGGTGATATATAATAGTAGATAGGAATATTCGTTGTAGAATGGATGTATTTGGCTATATCGAGGTTAAAGCCAGGATAGTCGACAAGTATCAAGGCATCAGGCTTCCACTCCACTATATCGCGCTTGCAATAAGCCATATTGGCGAAGATGGTGCGCAGATGTAGCAACACGGGAATAAAGCCCATGTAAGCCATGTCACGATAGTGTTTCACCAACGTGCCACCAACAGCTTGCATAAGGTCGCCTCCGATGAAGCGGAACTCAGCTTGACTGTCTTCTTTTTTCAGCGATGCCATAAGATGAGAAGCATGCAGGTCGCCACTCGCCTCGCCTACTATGATATAGTATTTCATGCTATGAAGATTGGTTCTACAGATTCCAGTTCTTGATGGTGTCGATCATCTCGTAAGCCGTAACGTCGATGCGTGTAGGTGTGATGGCAACATAGCCATGCGACAAAGCCCATTGGTCGGTATCTTCGGCTGTAGGCTCGTCGTTGGCATATTCGCCAACCATCCAATAATAGTCGTAGCCTCGAGGCTGATGAGCCTTCACCACTTCGTTGATCCAACGACCAAAGGTCATGCGACAAACTTTTACGCCCTTGAACTCCTGCATGGCAGGGAAGTTGACATTAAGGCATACGCCACGTGGCAAACCATTAGCAAGCACGTTGCTCACAATATTTCTTACATATTCGCTCAAAGGCTCAAAGTTGGCATCATGATTATAATAGCAGCTCGAGAAGGCTATAGAAGGGATATATTTCATACAACCCTCTTTGGCTATGCCCATGGTGCCGCTGTAATGATTGTTTACAGTAGAATTGTCGCCATGATTGATTCCGCCAATAACCATATCGGGCATTTTGCCTTCGAGCAGTTGGTCGATAGCAAGCTTCACACAGTCTACTGGTGTGCCATTGCATGCCCAGACATCCACTTTGTCGTCGCTCCACTTATGCCACAATCTTAGAGGCAACTCGGAAGAGAAGGCACACGAATAGCCACTACGTGGACCATCGGGAGCACAAACGAGTATCTTGACGTCTAACGGACGCAACATGTCTATGAGCTTATTGATACCAGGAGCCTGGTAGCCATCATCGTTGGAAATGAGAATTAAAGGTGTTTTTGAATTCATAATCATCTGTATCTTTCTACCTCATAATGCCTTCGCGTATAGTTACAAAACCTACGGACTGAGGTAAGGAGAATATTTAATTTGCATGCAAAAGTACGAAAAAACCTTTAATTTACGTCTATCTCGCATAAAATATGTAACTTTGCAGAATAAATTCTGTAAAGACAGGCTTTCACATACATGAAGGAAAGGAAGACGAAAGCTATCTTTTACACAAACAAAGATTAAGAAAACCATGGCAAAGATTATTGCATTAGCAAATCAGAAAGGCGGTGTAGGCAAGACTACAACATCTATAAACCTTGCAGCATCACTCGCTACTCTCGAAAAGTCGGTGCTCGTTGTAGATGCCGACCCACAGGCAAACGCCTCATCAGGATTGGGTATAGACCTGGCAGAAGTAGACTGCTCGCTCTATGAATGTATCATTGACCACGCCGACGTAAGAGATGCTATCTATACTACCGATATCAACGGACTCGACATCATACCAAGCCATATCGACCTTGTAGGCGCAGAAATAGAAATGCTGAATATCGAAAACCGTGAAAAGGTTATCAAGCAGTTGTTGGCTCCTATCAGAGACGACTACGACTATATTCTCATCGACTGTTCGCCTTCGTTGGGTCTTATTACCGTTAATGCCTTGACTGCCGCAGACTCAGTTATAATCCCTGTGCAATGCGAATACTTCGCCCTTGAGGGAATCAGCAAACTCCTCAACACTATCAAGATTATTAAGAGCAAACTTAATCCAAAACTCGAAATAGAGGGTTTCCTTCTCACTATGTACGATAGTCGTCTTCGTCTTGCCAACCAGATTTACGACGAGGTGAAGAGACACTTCCAGGAGTTGGTATTCAAGACCGTGATTCAGCGCAACGTGAAACTTAGCGAATGTCCAAGCCACGGATTGCCTGTGATACTCTACGACGCAGAGTCGAACGGAGCAAAGAACCACCTGGCTTTGGCTAAGGAAATCATTAACAAGAACTCTTAAACTAAGTGAAGAACGATATAATGGCTATACACAAGAAATACAACGCATTAGGAAGAGGACTCGACGCACTAATCTCTACCGAGGGAGTGCGCACACAAGGCAGCTCTACTATCAACGAGATTGCTATCGACCAGATAGAAGCAAACCCTAATCAGCCTCGACGTGAGTTTGACGAGGATGCACTTCAGGAACTTGCCATCAGCATTCGCGAGATTGGCATCATTCAGCCTATCACACTTCGACAGGTGGCAGAAAACAAGTTCCAGATTATTGCCGGAGAACGTAGATGGAGAGCTTCGCAGCTTGCCGGCCTAAAGGCTATTCCAGCATACATCCGCACCATCAAGGACGAGAATGTGATGGAGATGGCGCTCGTGGAGAATATCCAACGCGAAGACCTCAACGCCATCGAGATAGCTCTTGCTTATGAGCATTTGCTTGAAAATACTGGTATGACTCAGGAGAAGGTTTCGGAGCGTGTAGGCAAAAGCCGTGCTGCGATAACCAACTATCTGCGATTGCTGAAGCTTCCTGCTCAGATACAGATGGCATTACAGAAACATGAAATCGACATGGGTCATGCTCGTGCCTTGTTGGCATTGGATAGTCCTTCGCTTCAGATTCGCCTTTTCAAGGAGATTCAGAAGAATGGATATTCCGTACGCAAGGTAGAGGAGATGGTTCAACACCTGAAGAATGGCGAAGACATAGAGAGCAGCAAGAAGAAGATTGTTGCCAAAAATGCCTTGTCGGAAGAGCTTTCGGCTGTGAAGACTCGCCTATCGCAATTCCTTGATACTAAGGTGCAGCTCACTTGCTCTCCTAAGGGCAAGGGCAAAATCAGCATTCCTTTCGCTAACGAAGAGGAGCTGGAGAAAATCATGAACATGTTCGACAAACTGAAAGGACAATAATACTGTGGGTAACACTTTTTCCTACACTCTACGTTGTATCGTGGTTGGGATAGCTTTGCTTGTCTCGGCTTGCTTGAACGTGTATGCTCAAAAAGCCGAAACCTCAGTTAGCGACACCATCGCCAAGAAGGTGGAACGCATCGACAGCATTAGCAGAGTGGCTATCGCGACAGAGCAGTTGGCATATACCGACTCTGCCTGGAAAGCCGACTCGCTAAAAATGATGACCGAGGAGATAAAGACTCCAAAGCAAATCGTTGCAGCTACAGACACCACTAAGCATCGCCGCGACTGGGCAACATGGAAACCAGACCCTAAGAGGGCTATGTGGTTGGCATTGGTTTTGCCTGGAGCAGGACAGATATACAACCGCAAATACTGGAAGTTGCCTATCATCTATGGCGGATTCGTAGGATGCGCCTACGCCATGAGATGGAACAACATGATGTATCGCGACTATTCGCAAGCATATCTCGACATCATGGACGACGACCCTACAACGGAGAGCTACAACCAATTTCTACATCTCGGCAATCAGATAACGGCTGAGAATATGGAACGCTGGAAGACTATCTTCAAGAAGCGTAAGGATAGATACCGTCGTTGGCGCGATATGAGTTTCTTCTGTATGCTTGGAGTCTACGCATTTTCTGTGATAGATGCCTACGTAGATGCCTCGCTATCAGAATTCGACATCAGCCACGACTTGAGTATGAGAGTGTCGCCTGCTGTGATAAGCAGCAAGACCGATTTCACAGGTAGCCGACATACATCGTTGGGTGTGAGCTGTAGTCTAAACTTCTGATGAAGACTACACCTTATTATATATAATATATAAGAGCCGCTTACACCTTATTATATATATGCCATATAGCTAAACAACATAAAAGAACATAAACGAATTCTACAGATATAAAAAACATAATGAAGAAAACATTTTTGATAGCAGCCGCCATGATGTTTTGCATGCCAAGCTTCATGTCTGCTCAAAACGATGACACAGAAATAATTGTTACTGACGAAGAAGGCAACGAGGAAGAATTTGAAGTACCCGAAGCCATGACATACGAGCTTGACAGCTTGCTCAACCTCTACAACGCAAAGACTTATCTGAAGCCCGACAACAACTGCAATATGTCGGACGTGAACCCTGTATACGACAAGGACACCTACAAACAACGCCTCAACCGCATGCCTACTATCATAGAGATGCCATACAACGAGGTGGTACAGCAGTTCATTGACCGCTATAGTGGTCGCTTGCGTCGCTCTGTAAGCTATATGCTCGGAGCACAAAACTTCTACATCCCTATATTCGAGCAGGCTCTCGAAACCTATGGTTTGCCTCTCGAACTGAAATACTTGCCTGTTATAGAGTCGGCTCTTAACCCTAAAGCGGTATCAAGAGTTGGCGCTACAGGTCTTTGGCAGTTTATGGTTACCACAGGTAAGCAATATGGACTTGAGGTAAACTCTATGGTCGACGAACGTTGCGACCCTGTGAAGTCATCGTATGCTGCAGCCAACTATCTTAGCGACCTCTACAAGATATTCGGCGATTGGAATCTCGTTATCGCAGCCTACAACTGCGGACCAGACAACATCAACAAGGCTATACATAGAGCTAATGGCGCTAAGGACTATTGGGAAATATACCCTTACTTGCCAAAGGAAACTCGCGGATATGTGCCTGCATTTATCGCAGCCAACTATATCATGAACTACTATTGCGACCACAACATCTGTCCAATGACAACAACTTTGCCTGTAAAGACAGATACCGTTATGGTAGACCGCGACGTACACTTTGAGCAGATATCAAAGGTGCTCAACATTCCTCAAGATCTGATAGCAAACCTCAACCCACAATACCGTCGCAACATCGTAAACGGTAGCTACAAACCTTCTGCTATCCGTTTGCCTGAGTCAAAGACAATAGCTTTTATCGACAATCAGGATTCTATCTATGCTTATGTTCCTGAGAACGTTACTACAAAGCGTGCTGAGGTTAGCGTAAACACAAGCAACTTAGCTTACAAAGACTCAAGATCGTCACGCCACTCTTCAAGCAAAAGAAGCAAGAGCCGTAAAAGTAGAAAAAGAACAAAGAGCGTAACCATACGTCAGGGTGACACTCTTGGTGCTATCGCAGCTCGCAACAATACAACTGTAGCTAAACTAAAGAGGCTCAATGGTATTAAGGGCTCAGGCATCAGGGCTGGCAAAAAGCTGAAGGTGAAATAATCCTTCGCTTGCCCCACGCCCCACACTAACCATCAATTATAATCTTATTATCACGTGGTCCAAACAACAATAATAAATTTTGGAGGACATGACAATGGACAATCAGGACACTATCAACAAAGAGAGAGAAATTGCCGACGACAAGATGATAACCGCGGCTTTCGATAAGCTCATGAAGACTTATCTCGATTCTCCTCATCGCAAAAAGGTGGATATCATCACCAAGGCTTTCAACTTCGCCCGCCAAGCACACAAAGGTGTGAGACGACTATCGGGCGAACCATATATCATGCACCCTATTGCCGTTGCGCAGATAGCATGCGAGGAGATGGGACTTGGCTCAACAAGTATTTGTGCCGCACTCCTGCATGATGTTGTCGAAGATACCGACTACTCGGTAGAAGACATCGAGAATATCTTCGGTTCGAAGATAGCTATGATTGTAGACGGACTTACCAAGATTAGTGGTGGTATATTCGGAGACAAGGCTTCGGCTCAAGCCGAAAACTTCAAGAAGTTGCTGCTCACTATGAGCGACGATATCCGAGTGATATTGATTAAGATTTGCGACCGTCTGCACAACATGCGCACTTTGGCTTCGCAAGCTCCTAACAAGCAATACAAGATTGCTGGCGAAACGATGTATATCTATGCTCCTCTCGCCAACCGTCTTGGACTCAACAAGATAAAGACTGAACTTGAAGACCTTAGCTTCAAGTATGAGCATCCTGAAGAATATAAGGATATTACAAATAAGCTTTCTATGTCGGAAGAGCAACGCCAAAAGCTCTTCAAAGACTTCACCACTCCTATTCGTGCAGCCCTCGACTCTCTTGGCATACAATATGAAATCAAGGCAAGAGTGAAGAGTCCTTATTCTATTTGGAATAAGATGCAAAACAAGCATGTTTCGTTTGATGAGATTTATGATATTCTTGCCGTGCGCATCATCTTTACTCCTAAAGAGCGCGCCAACGAAATCAACGAATGTTTCAACATTTATGTTGCAATAAGCAGAATATACAAGAGCCATCCAGACCGTCTGCGCGACTGGCTCAACCATCCTAAGGCAAATGGCTATCAGGCTCTCCACGTCACTTTGATGTCTAAGCAGGGTAAGTGGATTGAGGTACAGATTCGTAGCGACCGTATGGACGAGATAGCAGAACAAGGTTTTGCTGCGCATTGGAAATATAAAGATGGAAACGATGGACATGAAGACGATGGCGAGCTCAACGATTGGCTAAGCACTATCAAGGAGATTCTCGACGACCCACAGCCTGATGCCATGGACTTCCTCGATGCTATAAAGCTCAACCTTTTTGCATCTGAAATATTCGTGTTTACTCCTAAGGGCGAGGTGAAGACGATGCCTGCCAACTGTACTGTCCTCGACTTTGCATTCCAAATACACACCTTCCTTGGTAGCCATTGTATCGGAGCCAAAGTAAACCATAAGCTCGTACCGCTAAGCCATAAACTCAATAGTGGCGACCAGGTAGAAGTGCTTACTTCTAAGTCGCAACATGTACAGCCAGACTGGATAAACTTTGTTTCTACAGCAAAGGCTAAGGCAAAGATACAAGCAATATTACGCCGCGACAACCGCGAGACTCAGAAGAAGGGCGAAGAAACTCTCAAGCAATGGCTCCAGACGAATGAAATAGAGCTTTCAACATCTGTTCTCGATAAGCTTTGTTCATTCCATGGCGTGCAAAAGCCTGAAGACTTATTCCTTGGATTAGGCAACAGAACTATCATACTTGGCGAAAAAGATATCAACGAGCTCCATGGTAAGAGCCAAAAGAGCGAAAGCTCTGGCGGAGGATGGAGAAAGTTTGTACCTTTCCTTAATAAAGGCAAAGAGAAGAAGGAGACTGTGCCACCAAGCGACAAGAAGCTTGTGGTAAGCAAAGAATTCAACAAGAAGATTCCTTGCGTAATCTCCGAGAAGACCATCGGCATGTATATCCTTCCTACTTGCTGTCATGCTATTCCTGGCGACGACATTCTGGGATATATCGACAACAAAAACCAAGTGGAGATACACAACCGTGCGTGCCCTGTTGCCAACCGACTAAAGTCAAGTTTCGGCAATCGCATCCTTGATGCTAAATGGGATATGCACAAGGTATTGTTCTTTGATGCAACTATCCAGATTAGAGGTATCGACCGCAAGGGCATGCTTCACGATATATCTGAGGTGATATCAGAGAAGCTTGATGTCAACATCCATCGCATCACCATCAATGCCGACGAGGGTATCTATGATGGCAAGATAGAAATTCGTGTTCACGATCGCTCTGAAGTTCAAGAGATTGTAAACGCTCTCAAAAAGATTGACGACCTCAAGGAAGTTAAACAAATAATGTAAATATCCCTATATCTACACCCCATCCTATTTTTCATCCTCGTTTTTCTTCCTCGTGTGAAGCCGTTTCTACGGCTTCACCTCAAGGCGAGGCATAATAAAAACATAAACAAACTATGAAGCTAATTACAACAACTCTACTACTTATGCTCTCAGCCATCACGGCTATGGGCGCCAACAAATACGACAACCCAGATACCATCTTCGTGGCTCGCGACGGTACAGCCGAATTCCGCAACATTAGCGAAGCCATAGAGGTTTGTCGTGCTTTCATGGAATATCACAAGGTGATATACGTTAAGAAAGGAGTCTATAAGGAAAAACTCGTTATCCCTTCATGGCTCGACAACATAGAAATATGTGGCGAAGACCGCGACAATACCATCATCACCTACGACGACCATGCCAACATAAAGCTTCCTGAAACAGGCAAGGGTATGGGTACTTTCCGTACTTACACTCTAAAGATACAAGGCAACGACATAACCTTGAAGAATATCACCATCGAAAACAATTCTGCTCGACTTGGTCAGGCTGTTGCCCTACATACCGAAGGCGACCGTCTATCGTTCATCAACTGCCGTTTCCTCGGACATCAAGATACTATCTACACAGGCAAAGCCTCTACTCGCCAGCTATTCAAAGACTGCTATATCGAAGGCACTACCGACTTCATCTTTGGTCCTTCTACAGCTTGGTTTGAGTCGTGCACCATCCACTCAAAGGCTAATAGCTATATCACAGCAGCCTCTACTCCTGCCAACCAGACTTACGGCTACATATTCAACCATTGCCACCTCACGGCAGCAGACAATATAAATAAGGTGTATCTCGGTCGCCCATGGCGTCCATATGCTCATACCTTGTTTATGAACTGCACCATGGATAGCCATATCAGACCTGAGGGATGGGAGAACTGGAGAAATCCTGCGAACGAAAAGACTGCTCGCTATCAAGAGTATAACAATACAGGCGCTGGTGCCAATACTTCAAAGCGAGTTGGCTGGAGCCATCAGCTAACAAAGAAAGAAGCACAAGGAATAACCATCGAAAAGGTTTTCCATAGCGATACAAGCTGGCTTCCATCTTGCATGAAATAAATAAGAATATAAAAACATTATAAAAGCAAACAGCACATAGCCAAAGACATGAGTCTGGCTATGTGCTGTTTGCATATCATGCAATATAATCTTCTTATACCAAAGAAGTTATAGACAAGATAATGATTATACCAAAGAATCGAGATGTTTCTTCAAATCCTTAAGCTGGTCTCTTACAGATATCAAAGTCTCAAGGATATCTGCACTACGATCGGCACCCTCACGATTAGCCGCAAGCATCTTCTTAGCTGCAGCAATCTTGAAGCCACGCACTTTGATAAGGTTATAGACAACCTTGAGCTGTTCTATATCCTTCTCCGTATACTGTCTGATACCCGTTCCTCTGGCTGTACGAGGCTTAATCTGAGGGAACTCTGATTCCCAGAAACGCAACGTACTCTCAGCAACACCCAATTGCTGCGCTACCTCCTTTATAGAGAAATATATCTTAAGGTTTTTATCTGTATTAAGAGCCATAGTTGACAAATTACATCTAATTTGGGACAAAGATAGTAAATATTTTGCATATTTCAATCTACAATCGTCATTTTATTAGTATCTTTGCACAAGTTTTTAATCATCAGCTTCTTGTCTAAGCTATAACATGGCTGCAATAAGCTAAGAAGATTAAAATATCAAGGATAAATAAAACAAAAACATACAAACAGAAATGATGACAGCTAATGAAGTGCGCGAGTCCTTCAAGAAGTTCTTTGAAGGCAAAGGCCACAAGATTGTACCATCAGCACCAATGGTAATCAAAGACGACCCTACGCTGATGTTTACAAATGCAGGTATGAACCAATGGAAAGACATCATCCTCGGCACTAAAGACCCAGGCAAGGATGTTCGTCGTGTTGATACTCAGAAGTGTCTCCGTGTAAGCGGTAAGCACAACGACCTCGAAGAGGTTGGTCACGATACTTACCACCACACCATGTTCGAGATGCTCGGTAACTGGAGCTTCGGCGACTACTTCAAAGAGGGCGCCATTGATATGGCTTGGGAATATTTGACAGAAATATTGAAGCTTAATCCTGACGATCTCTACGTTACCGTTTTCGAGGGTAGCGAGGAAGAAGGCTTGAAGCGCGACGACGAGGCAGCAAGCTATTGGGCTAAGCACGTGCCAGCAGACCACATCATCAATGGTAACAAGCACGACAACTTCTGGGAGATGGGCGATACAGGTCCTTGCGGTCCTTGCTCTGAGATTCACGTAGACTCTCGTACTCCAGAAGAGAAGGCTCAGGTACCTGGTCGTGAGTTGGTAAACAAAGACAACCCACAGGTAATCGAAATCTGGAACATCGTATTCATGCAGTATAACCGCAAGGCTGATGGTTCGCTCGAGCCATTGGCTATGAACGTTATTGATACTGGTATGGGCTTCGAGCGCTTGGTTCGCATGTTGCAGGACAAGCACTCTAACTATGATACCGACATCTTCCAGCCTATCATCAAGGAAATCGAGGCTATCTCTGGCAAGAAGTATGGCTTTACTACTCCTACTGGTGAAAATGGCGAGGGCAAGGATGAGCAAGAGAAGATCGACATCGCTATGCGTGTTTGCGCCGACCACCTCCGTGCAGTAGCTTTCTCTATTGCTGACGGCCAGTTGCCAAGCAATGCTAAGGCTGGTTACGTAATCCGTCGTATCTTGCGCCGTGCCGTTCGTTATGCTTACACATTCCTCGACCAGAAGCAGGCATTCATGTACAAGCTCGTTAATGTATTGGTAGAGCAGATGGGTGCTGCCTTCCCTGAGCTTCCTGCTCAGCAGGAACTTATCACTCGCGTGATGAAAGAGGAAGAGGATTCATTCCTCCGCACTTTGGAGAAGGGTATCAACCTCTTGAATGGTGACATGGACGAGCTCAAGGCTCATGGTCAGACTCAGCTCGACGGTACATGTGCATTCCGTCTCTTCGATACCTACGGTTTCCCTCTCGACCTTACCGAACTTATCTGCCGTGAGAATGGCTATACAGTTGACGAAAAGGGCTTCGACGAGGAGATGAAGAAGCAGAAAGAGCGTGCTCGTAATGCTGCCGTGGTAGAGAATGGCGACTGGGAAGTATTGCAGGAAGGCGACCAGAACTTCGTTGGTTACGACTATACAGAATATGAGTGCCACATTCTTCGCTATCGCAAGGTAACTCAGAAGAAGAACACCTTCTATGAGTTGGTACTCGACAACACTCCTTTCTATGGCGAAATGGGTGGACAGGTTGGCGACAAGGGTGTACTCGTTAGCGAGGATGAGACTATCGAGATTATCGACACCAAGCGCGAAAACAACCAGAGCATCCATATCGTTAAGCAATTGCCTAAGAATATCTCAGCCGACTTCATGGCTTGTGTAGATATCGACTCTCGTGAGGGTAGCGCTGCTAACCATACTGCAACCCACTTGCTCGACTATTGCTTGAAGCAGGTTTTGGGCGAGCACGTAGAGCAGAAGGGTTCTTATGTAGACAAGGACACTTTGCGTTTCGACTTCTCTCACTTCCAGAAGGTAACAGACGAGGAGCTTCGCAAGGTAGAGCGTATGGTCAACGAGATGATTCGTGCCGACTATCCACTCGACGAGCATCGTGATACTCCTATCGAAGAAGCTAAGGAACTTGGCGCTATCGCCCTCTTTGGCGAGAAGTATGGCGACAAGGTTCGTGTTGTTCGCTTCGGTCCTTCAGCTGAGTTCTGTGGTGGTATCCACGCTAAGAGCACAGGTAAGATTGGTTTCTTCAAGATTATCTCTGAGAGTAGCGTAGCTGCCGGCATCCGCCGTATCGAGGCTCTTACAGGTAAGGCAAGCGAAGAGGCTATCTACACTTTGCAAGACACTATCGTAGCTTTGAAGGGCTTGTTCAACAACGCTAAGGATCTTGAAGGCGTTATCAGAAAGTATATCGACGAGCACGACGCTTTGAAGAAGGATGTTGAGAAGTTCCAGGCTCAGGCAGTTGAGCGCGCTAAGGAGAAGCTCGTAGCCAACGCTAAGGTTGTTAATGGCGTAAATGTTGTTACTGCCGTATTGCCTATGGAGCCAGCAGCAGCTAAGGACTTGGTATTCAAGGTTCGCGAGGCTTTGCCTGAGAATCTCGTTTGCGTAGTAGGTTCTGTCAGCAACGATAAGCCTATGCTTAGCGTAATGTTTAGCGACGATATGGTTAAGGACCACAACCTTAATGCAGGTAAGATGATTCGCGAAGCTGCCAAGTTGATTCAAGGTGGTGGTGGCGGTCAACCTCACTATGCACAGGCTGGTGGTAAGAACAAGGATGGCTTGAGCGCAGCTGTCGACAAGGTTGTTGAGTTGGCTCAGCTCTAAAAAGCTATCTAAAGCTACATATAGATTATATGATAGAGTTTCCTAAACTCTTATATATATAAAAAGGTATAAAGGGTTGCAATCCTCGAAAAGATGGACTGCAACCCTTTTTCTTTATCCATAACGTATCATAATTATCTAATTCATACGTTTTATTACTCTATTAGTTGTATTTCTACACTTTTATAACTATCTTTGTACCAACTAATAAAGACATACTATCTACTATAATATAAAACCAATAACTAACGTATTAATGAATTTAAAGCATCTTATTATCGCAACCCTATTGGGCATAGGCAATAGCGCTATGGCTCAACAGTCGTGGACAGCCGATAATGGCAACGGAACCTTCACGAATCCTTTGTTCTATGATGAGTTCTCTGACCCCGATATCTTGCGTGTTGGCGACGACTACTATCTTGCTGGTACTACCATGCACACAGTACCAGGAGTAAACATCTTGCATTCCAAAGACCTCGTAAACTGGGAGCAGATCAGCTATTGCTTCGACCGCTTCGACTTCAACGACCCTGCCTTCTCGCTTGTTGGCGGCAAAGAGGTTTATGGTCAGGGCGTATGGGCTCCTTGCATCCGCTATAACAAAGGTAAATTCTATGTATTTACTAATGTCAACGGCAAGGGACTTCAGGCTTATATTGCCGACGATATTCGTGGTCCATGGAAGCATGTAATGGTTAAGGGCAACATCTACGACCTCTCTATACTCTTCGACGACGACAAGATATATGCCATTCATGGATATGGTAGCGTGAGATGTTGCGAGCTAAAGCCCGACCTTAGTGAGCCTGTACCAGGTACCGACCGCGAGATTATTCCTGAGGGAACAGGCGTAGGCGAAGGACATCACATGTATAAGATTAACGGCATGTACTATCTTATCTCTACCGACTATAAACCAAATGGACGCACACTCTGCTCTCGCTCTAAGAGCATTTGGGGACCATACGAGACCATCACCATTACTGCCGACGAAACCTACGGCTATCATCCTGGTCCTATGACGGAGGTTAAAGGTCGCATCGTTGACAACGGCACTCCTATCAAGATAAAAATGCCTAACCATAACGCTACTGCTTGCACCAACGCTCATCAAGGCGGTATCGTTTCCACTCCCGATGGTCAATGGTGGGCTTTGCTTATGCAGGACTTCCATTCTATAGGTCGTACTGTCGACCTCATGCCAATAACATGGAAAGACGGATGGCCATTCATCGGACTTGAAGGCAACCTCGGTCGTGCTCCTCGCACTTGGGAAAAACCATCTACAGGTGCTAAGGTTGAACCTCGCGCTCCTTACCAACGTAATGACGACTTCAACGGCAAAACCTTACAACGTATATGGCAATGGAACCATAATCCTGACGACAAGCTATGGAGCTTGAAGGGTGGAAAACTCCGTATAGAGTCGATGCCTGCATCACAACTTCTTTGGGCTCGCAACACCCTTACCCAACGAGCTATCGGACCAGTTTCGCAAACCATCGTAGAGCTTGATATAAACAACCTAAAGGATGGCGACGTGGCAGGTCTTGGCAATATAAATATGCCTTGCTCATGGCTTGGCGTGGTGAAGAATGGTAAGAGCATCAAATTGCAATGGTTCCAGCAAGTGGATAATGATACCATCACCATCGATATCAATCCAAAGAAGGGTAAACTATGGCTGATGCTCGATGGCGACTACGACAACGACTGCGCACAATACAAATATTCGCTCAACGGTAGCGACTTTATTCCTGCAGGCAACAAGATGACTTTGAGCTATCAGCTCATAACATTCCAAGGTTCGCGTCCATGTCTCTTCGCCTTCAACAGCAAAGGCAAACGTGGCGGCTATGCCCTATTCGACAACTTCAAGGTTATAGAACCTAAAGCCGACCGTTCGCAAAACATTCCTTGGGGCAAGACCATCCGCATCATCAACCTTGCAACCAATCTTCCTGCCGAAGCCACTCGCCATGGTGTGCTCTATGACACCAGCCGTGGCAACAAACGTCCTTCTACCCACTTCCGTCTTATCGACAAGGGTAATGGCAAGCTCATAGTTCAATGTGCCGACGGCAGATACATCATGGCTTCAGGCATCGGCATGCCAGGAGATGTTAGAATGACCAACGACGAGACTCAGGCAGAAGTATTCATGTATCAAGACTATCTCGACCATGAGTTTATGCTTATGTCGTACAATCGCCATACATACCTCTGCAAGAGTCCTACCACAGGAAGTCCATATTCTGTAGATTGCAAAGGTCCAGACCCTGCTCGCAAGAATGGCTCTGTATTCAAATGGGAGGTGGTAGAATAACTGAGTCAACTCGTATTATAAATAAAGCTAAAAAAAATGAAGCCTGCTTCAAGTGCCAACGAAGCAGGCTTCATTGACACTTGAAGCAGGCTTCGTTGGGCATCGAAGCCTATTGCGTTTTTTTACGCAGTTTTTTTGGATCTATCTCTGTTTTTGGGAAAAATCTATCTGCTCGCTTATTTCAATATCTCTTTAAGCAAGAAAGTGGCATTTTGGTTACGAGCCACACCTGGCGTTATCTTATAAGAATAGGTGACGCTGGCGCCAAGTTCTATCTCGAAGCAATAGTTGTGGAAACGTTGCGGATATTGTTCTGCCATTTTAGACAGTTCAAGGTCGTGGGTGGCTATGATACCCGTTACAGGCATCTTCGACATAGCCTCAAGAAACATTCGTGAACCATTTAGTTTGTCGGCAGAATTTGTTCCCTTCAATATCTCGTCGAGGATTATTAGCGTGCGACTATTCTCTCGGCAAGTATCTATTAGCTGCTTTAGTCTGAGCAGTTCGGCATTAAAATAAGAAATGCCATGGGCAAGGTCGTCGGAAGTACGCATGCTGCTAAATAGCGAGAACAAGCTCACTCTATAGTTGGATGCAAAGACAGGCATACCACATAGCGCAAGGATATAGTTGATACCTACGGAACGAAGGAATGTACTCTTGCCCGCCATGTTGGCACCAGTAACGATATAGTAGTTGCCATCTTGGATATTGAAATCGTTAGCCACAGCCTTGTCGCCAAGGAAAGGATGATACAAGTCGTTGGCATCATACACCACCTTGTCTTCGTCCACGATAGTGGCATCTATGCCTCGTGGCTCGTTGTAGCGGAATGTAGCCATCGACACACGAGTATCGAAAATGCTAACAGCATCTATCCAAGCCGAAGCCTCATCCTGATATTTCTGTTTCCACTTAGCAAACCTGCGAACAAGCCAAAGGTCGTTTAATACCAAGGCGTCAGCAAGCACCATATATAGTGCATGTCCACGACGATCTATAGCATCGATGATAGCAGTCAACTCCTTCAGAGCCTGCAAGGCATTAGCATCTGCCGATGACAATATCTCAGCAACATCTTTATTTAGCTTTGCCGAATACTCATGCGAAGCTATCAGTCGCATTATCTTTGCGTAGCCTTTAGTCTGTCGTTCTATTTCTCCTACCACCTTATTGGCTTCGCTAATATGCTTTCCGCAAAGCGTAAGGCATACTATAGTCTGCATCAATCCCCAAAGCAACGGAACATTTGATGGTAATGAGCCAAAAGCCGACCAGCAAATTAGCATAGCCATAATGCCTACCGACGCCATGGCCAACCATTTAGCCGAACCTGCAGTTGCAAACTTTGGCAACTGCAAAGTCTTAACATCATCGAAGGCATCATAAACCTTATTGGTTTCCAACACCTCGCCATCGGTAAGCGCCATAAACTCCATACGCAAATCGCTAAGTTCTGACATCTCGTTTATAGCCTCGCGTTCGTTGGCAATATCAGCTATCGTTGTCTTATTGCTTAGACTGCAACATTCAGCAAGCCTATCGCTACCGCCACGAGTGATACTACGATTTATGCGATGGAATAGCGACTGCGGTCCGAAGATGTCAAGGTCGAAAGAGAATTCATGATGAGGATTTTGATATCGCTCACCATCATAAAAAGCTGAGAAGTTGCCATCGAGATAAGCAATTTCGCCCATGTAGGTATGTAGCAACGCCTTTAGATGGTCAGCCCTTTCGCTATTCTTTCCGTCGGCATATCTCGACAATAGATATGCCAATACAGAAATGGCAGCCACTATGCCACACACCATTCCCTCATGCCAAAGGGTATAGGCGACAACGCTCATGACAACAATCACAAACGTAGCCAACTGGGCAAAGAGCAGCAGTCGCCCGCGGCTCTTTGTCTTGTTTATCTCTTGGCTTATCTCCGAAGCCTTAGCCTCGTAGCCTTTTAGTATCTCGCTTTTTGTTCTTTTCATTAAATATCAAGATGTGGTTATTAGCCATCCTTGCTTATTTCGCAGCAGGCTTCATGCGCAATTCGTATAGGTCGTTGCGACGGTCGCGAAGGTTGCGCACACTACCATAAGTATGTAGCTCGTTAAGCAAATTGAGGTCGACATCCGACACAAGAATCATCTCGGTATTTGGAGTAGCCTCCGAACGCTTACCGTCGGTAGGGAATGCGAAGTCGCAAGGAGTGAATACTGCCGACTGAGCATACTGGATGTCCATATTGTGCACACGTGGCAAGTTGCCCACGCTACCGGCAATAGCCACATAGCATTCGTTCTCAATGGCACGAGCCTGAGCACAAACGCGAACACGCGAATAAGCATTCTGGGTATCGGTCATGAATGGTACAAACAATATCTGCATACCATCGTCTGCCATCAATCGTGAAAGCTCAGGGAACTCCACATCATAGCAAATCAATATACCAATCTTTCCGCAGTCGGTATCGAAGGTCTGCACATGGCTACCACCTGTCAATCCCCAGCACTTCTGCTCGTCTGGAGTAACATGTATCTTCTCATACATCTCATACGAACCATCACGACGGCAAAGGAAGCCCACGTTATACAAGGCGCCATCTTCCTTCACAAAAGGCATACTACCCGTGATAATATTGATGTTGTAGCTTATGGCAAGTTCAACAAAGCGGTCGCGAATCTTCTCTGTATATTGAGCCATGGCGCGGATAGACTGTGCCTCGCCCATATCATTAAATCGAGCCATCAACGGAGCATTAAAATACTCAGGGAAGAGGATGAAGTCTGACTTATAATCAGAAACAGAATCTACGAAGAATTCCACCTGCTCAAACAAGTCGTCGATGCTGTGGTATGGTCGCATCTGCCATTGCACCATTCCGATTCTTACCGTTGGGCGCTTCTCTACTATCGACTGTGTAGGTGGCTGATAATAGATGTTATCCCATTGCAACAAGGTTGCGCAATGCTTCGACTCCTCGTCGTTAGGCAGATAGTTGCGTATAACTCGGCGCACGTGGAAATCGTTAGACAACTGGAATGTAAGCACAGGGTCGTAGATTTCGCGCGAGCGTACCTTCTCGATATACTCCTTAGGGCGCATGGTGTCGGCATACTTATGATAGTTAGGTATTCTGCCACCAAACATGATAGCCTTAAGGTTCAACTTCTCACACAATTCCTTGCGATACTCATACATACGACGTGCCAAACGCATACCACGATAGTCTGGATGTATAAACACCTCGATACCATATAGAATATTTCCTTTTGGATTGTGAGTATTGAAGGTTTCGTCGCCTGTAACCTTAGCATAAGTGTGGTCGCCCTTCACCATGTCGTAGTCAACGATGATTGATAGGGCACAGCCTACTATCTTGTCGCCAACGATAACAACCACCTGTCCCTCTGGGAAAATGGTGATGAGCTTTTTGATTTGTGCATGAGTCCAAAACACATCAGAATCAGCATAAATACGTTTAAATGATCGTGCGAGCTGGTCGTAGTCTTCCATCTGAAGATTGCGCAGCTCTACCTGATTAGCATGTGAGGTTTCCATAATAAATCTTTTACCTTACTTTTTTTAGCTTTATTCTTAAATAATCGATGCAAAAGTACTCTTTTCCCCACACATAGGAGATATGAAACGAGAAAAAATGATGTTTTTTCGGCAATTTAACAATATGTATAATATAATATGTGTATATTTGCAATATAACAAACAACAGCAAGCATGAAAAAAAGACATATTCTTATCATCGCAGCCATGGGCCTTAGCTTTGCAGCAACGGCTCAACGAACTCCCGACCACAACTTCGACTTCGAGACCATACATACCGATACTGGCGATGTGCGACTCTCGTGGGACAACTTCCATCAGTTTTTTGATAGTTGGCAGGCAGGAACTCCTCCTGAGGGTTTGTCGAAGATAGATGATGAGTTTTTCATTTCTCGTCAACGTCCGTTGCCTCGCATCACGGATGGCGACTACCATATTCATGCCTCTGTACCTACGGGCAGAAAGATGCTATTGTGGACACCTCTCGACGACCCAACGACAACATGGAAGGCGTTGCCACGATATTGTTTCGAGGGCGACAACTTCTCTATGTGGTCATACATCAACTGTCATGGCAACTGGTCGGCACCTTGGCTCAGAGTGTCGGCAGGCTTGTCGGATGCTGCTGCCAAGAATGGCGTAACGGTAGGTTGCGTATTGGCTGTGCCTTGGGATGCAGACTTGTCGCTAACCAAGACTGACAGATATTCGCTCACCTTCAAAACCCTAACGGAGAAGGACGAGAAAGGCAAATTCAAAAACTCTTTGAAGCTTGCCAAGCTCATGAAATATTATGGTATCAACGGACTTGGCGTAAACTCGGAGTTTGGCTCAAATCCTTCTACCATGGCTGTAATCCAGGAATTCTTTGCCGATATGCACAAAAAGGCAGAGTCGATAGGCTGGAAGTTTGAGTTGCAATGGTATGACGTGACCAACGACGAGGGCGACGTAGCAGCCGACAAGGGCATCAACAGATACAACCAAAAGATGTTTGGCACGGGTGGAAACATCGTTACCGACCAGCTGTTTGCCAACTACGATTGGTCTGACTATTTGCTTCAAGCTTCAACTAAGAATGCCAAGGCTTTGAAGCGCGACCCTTACGACTATTATGCAGGCTTCGACATTCAGGGCAGAGCCTTGAAAAACGACTATTGGCAGGCGCTAATAGACAACGAAACATCTGTAGGCTTTTGGGGTGCTCATTCTGAAAGCCTCATACATCAAAGTGCTACCGACGACGGAACTTCCGACATGGCTATACAGAAGGCTTATCAGCTAAAGCAAGAGATGATATTCTCTGGCGGCTATCGCAATCCTGGCTTGTTGCCAGAGGTAAGAACCGACTGCTCGCTCTCTAATACCGACCTCAAGACATTCCATGGTTTGGCTCGTCTGCTCACAGCTAAGTCTACCATTCAGGATGTGCCTTTCGTAACTCGTTTCAACCTTGGCAACGGACTAAAATTCTATAAGGAAGGTAAGGTGGCTTTCGACTCTAAGTGGTACAACCTAAACCTTCAAGACTATCTGCCTACTTGGCGCTTTTGGATTACCGACCGTAGCGATAAGGTCACAGCAGCCTCTATCCAGTCGCTTGCCAAAGCCGAACTATCGTGGGATGAGGTTTATACAGGTGGCTCAAGTCTTCGACTATATGGCGCTACCGACTTTTCGCGCATAAAACTCTTCAAGACTATGCTCGCCACACAGCCTTCATACGAGCTGTCGGTAACATACAAGCTCAAGAGTGGCAACGAGTCGCATGCCAAACTCTTTGTGGCATTGAAAAACGATGTCAACAACTACAAGGAGATAGATATTCCTGCAGCTAAGCAGGGCGAATGGACCACCTTCACCACCCCACTATCCAAGCTCGGTCTGCAAGCCAACGACGTAGTGGCGATGATAGGTGTAGCGCTCGAAAATACTGATGCAAACTATCAGATAAATATAGGCGAACTGGCTTTGCGCAATCCTGAGCAATCGTTCGCCACCATACAGCCTAAGATTAAGGAGATTGAGGTGTTGCGTGGCTGGTATAATAGCGTAGACTTCAAGATGAGATACGCTTCGAAAGAGGAGACTGGCGACGAGAAGACATACAACGACGAGGTTGGCACATGGTATTACGAAATATACTTCCAGCAAAAGGGCGAAGAGGCTAAGTTGCTAACAGCCACAGAGTCGTGGGCAGCCTATGTTGTTGGTGCTCCGCTTGTTGCTAATGGCGAACGTATGTGCCGCTTTGGAGTGCGTGCCGTGTCGCCTGATGGTAAACAGGGGTCTGATATTGCTTGGAGCGAATATCAGCAGGTGGAATACAACGCTCACAAGTCTTCGCTTGCCATAGACCACAGCATCATCAAACCTAACGAGGAGTTTACGGTTGGCTACGAAGACAACCTCATGCCTGCAGCCAAGGAATGGAAGATTGTTGATGCTGCTGATGGCAATATTGTGGCTACAGCCAAGGATGCTACAGCCATAACAACAAAGATTGACAAGGAAGGTGTCTACGACGTAATAACGACCGATGCCGAAGGCAAAGAGACCGCCACTCGTGGTTTCATCAAGATTACTCCTGAGGCTACAGGAGCCATGCCAAAGCTCTATTCTTTATCGGCAAATAAAGCAAAGATAAGTGCTGGCGAGAATGTAGACTATACCTACACCTCACGTAAGGCTGACGGCAAGGTATCAAGGGCGGTTGTAATCTCAGACCCTGAGATGCTCTCTATTCCTGCTGCCACACAGCAATCTACGGCTTTCTCTATCGGCATGTGGTTTAAAGCCAACAAATGGTCGCACGACAAGGATGGCACAAACCTCATCTCTAAAAACAGCATCTACGACCTATGGCCTCGCAACAATTGGGGTGATATATGGGTACTGGTAAGACCTGAAATCACCGACGAGACTACAGGCACAACACATCCTGCCAACGAAATATCATTCAACACCCTGAGCAATGGTAGCACAGCAGCCGACGAGGGTGAGATGATAACCTACGGATATAGTATTCAGCCTAATGTATGGACACACTTGGTGGTGACACAAGACGAACAAAAGGTGCAGAAAATATACATCAATGGAAAATGTGTGGCTGGTCCATACCATATCTATAGTTCTACACGACGCGAAGAACTTGGCAAACTCGACCTACGCATAGACACCACTCATGTTGCCAACATCTACGTAGGTGGTGGCGGCACATACAAGTCGGCTTTTGATGGTGCTATCGACGAAGTGCAGGTATGGAACAAGGCGCTAACGGACAACGAGGTGCAACAAGCCATGAAGGGATATGCAGAGGGCAAAAATCCTGAAGGTTTGCAAGCTTACTATACCTTCGAGGAAATCGACGACAAGGGAATGTTCCCTAACCATGGTGCGCTTAAAGAATGTGCAGCAAGCATGGTGAAGGTTGCCGATGCTTCTGGCGAAAACACCAATATGGCACAATATGTTCAGCTTTCTGCCAACACCAACGAAATAGGCTATCCTGGCATCACAGGCTCCATACTTGTAAACACCAAAGCCGAATGGCAACTTGGTGCAGCCAACGATGCTTCCATCATCAAGGAAGAGGGCAACGTGGCAACTATTTCTTACACCCGAGGTGGCACAAAGGACGTAAAGCTCACGCTCTCCAACACTTGGGGCGTAGACTCTATATCGAAGGCAGGAATCGTAGAGGTTGATGGTTCGAGCAGCATCGAAGATATCCATGCCAACGACATTGCCATAACTCCTTATGACAAGAGCGTAAACTTCCGCTTTGCTGAGTCTGCCCACTACTCCATTCTCATCATCTCGCCAGCAGGCATCTTGATGCAAAGGGCAGAGATTGATGCTCACGAAGGTCAGCTTGTGAACGTTGCTCTTCATAATGGCAAGGGAGCGTATATCGTCCAAGTGATGAAAGACAACAAGGTGTATAAGTCAGTAAAGTTGGCTTGCAGATAACCAAAGCATAATTATTATAACAACTATAACCTAACAATTATTAACCAAACAAAATTAAAATGAACAAATATCCAAAAATTGGTATTCGCCCTACCATCGACGGTCGTCAGGGTGGTGTTCGTGAGTGTCTTGAAGAGAAGACTATGGCTTTGGCCAATGCAGTAAAAGAACTCATAGAGAAGAATCTTCGTAATGGCGACGGTTCGCCTGTAGAATGTATCATCGCCGACTCTACCATCGGTCGTGTTGCCGAGAGTGCTGCTTGTGCCGAGAAGTTCGAACGCGAGGGCGTAGGCTCTACCATTACCGTAACGTCATGCTGGTGTTATGGTTCGGAGACTATGGATATGAATCCTCACTATCCTAAGGCTGTATGGGGATTCAACGGAACTGAGCGCCCTGGTGCTGTATATTTGGCTGCCGTATTGGCTGCTCATGCACAAAAGGGATTGCCAGCCTTTGGCATCTATGGTCACGACGTGCAGGAATTGAACGACAACACCATACCTGCCGATGTAGCAGAAAAGATACTTCGTTTTGCTCGTGCGGCTCAGGCTGTGGCTACTATGCGTGGCAAGAGCTATCTGTCGTTGGGCAACACCTGTATGGGTATTGCAGGCTCTATTGTTGATGCCGACTTCTTCCAAAACTATTTAGGCATGCGCACAGAATATGTGGAGCTGGTAGAGATTCTTCGTCGTGTAGACTTCGGTATCTACGACCATGAGGAATTTGAGCGTGCCATGAAGTGGGTAGAGAAATACGCTAAACCTCACGAGGGACACGACTATAATGAAGATCGCGCACTATTCCCTGGCACTCCTATGACAACTTTCAACGGAAAGGGCAAGGGCAAAACTCGCAAGGAGAAAGACGAAGACTGGGAGTTCACGGTTAAGAACATGATGATTATCCGCGACCTTATGCATGGCAACCCTCGCCTACTCGAATTAGGCTACGAGGAAGAGGCTTTGGGCCACAACGCTATTCTGGGTGGTGTGCAGGGGCAGCGCCAATGGACCGACTATAAGCCAAACTTCGACTTCCCTGAGTCGTTGATGTGTACATCGTTCGACTGGAATGGCATTCGCGAAGCTGACATCTTGGCTACCGAGAACGACTCGCTAAATGGCGTTTCTATGCTCTTCGGTCATTTGCTTACCAACCGTGGTGTGATGTTTAGCGACATTCGTACTTATTGGAGTCCTGAGGCTGTGGAGCGCACAACAGGCAAGCGTCCTACAGGATTGGCTGCAGGCGGATTTATCCACCTTATCAATAGTGGTGCCACAACTCTCGACGCTACTGGCGCTATGACTGATGCCGAGGGCAACCCAACGATGAAGGAACCTTGGAATATGACCGAAGCAGACGTAGAGGCTTGTATCGAGGCTACCAGCTGGATGCCTGCTGATAGAGACTACTTCCGTGGTGGTGGCTATTCTGCTCATTTCGTTAGCCGTGGCGGCATGCCTATGACTATGATGCGTCTAAACATGGTAAAGGGCTTGGGGCCTGTGCTACAGTTGGCAGAAGGATGGTCGGTAGAATTGGATGCCGACGTTCACGACAAGCTCGACAAGCGTACCGACCCTACATGGCCTACCACATGGTTTGTGCCACGCACAGATGCTTCTAAAGACTGCTTCAAGGATGTTTATTCAGTAATGAACGCATGGGGAGCCAACCATGGTGCTATTGCCTACGGACATATTGGCGCCGATGTGCTCACACTATGCTCTATCCTTCGCATACCTGTATGCATGCACAACGTAAAGGATAGCGAAATCTTCCGCCCTGCAGCATGGAACGCTTTCGGCATGGATAAGGAAGGTGCCGACTACCGTGCATGTCAGAACTTCGGACCTATATACAAATAAACAAAAATGATTGAACGTAAGTATCTATTAACTTTCATACTTATCACCACGCTGTTTGTACTTTGGGGCTTTGCCAACGACATCACTAACCCGATGGTGGCAGCCTTTCAAACAGTAATGGAATTGTCGGCAACCAAGGCATCGATGGTGCAGTTCGCCTTCTATGGCGGCTACGCCACGATGGCTTTGCCTGCGGCTTTTTTCATTCGTAAGTATAGCTTTAAGCGCGGAATAATCTTGGGATTGGCTCTCTACGCCATAGGTGCCTTTCTATTTATTCCTGCAGCCCAACTACAGAGCTTCACATTCTTCTGTTTCTCGCTCTACATCCTCACATTTGGCTTAGCTTTCTTAGAGACCACGGCAAACCCTTTCATCCTGTCGCTTGGTTCAAAAGAAACGGCTACACGACGACTAAACCTTGCTCAAGCCTTCAACCCTATGGGCTCGCTTTCGGGCATGGCAGTAGCCTCGTTTATTGTGTTGCCACAACTATGGAGCGATCGTAGAGATGCAGCAGGCAAATTGTTGTTCTCAACACTTAGCGAAGCTGAGAAAGCCGATATCCGACTACACGACTTGGCAGTAATACGCGACCCGTATGTAGCCATAGGCTTGGTGGTATTGGCAATACTCGTTATCATAGCCATAACACGAATGCCTAAGACGCAAACCGACAACGCAGAACTTACCAACGTCAGAGCCTCGCTATCTAATTTGTGGCACAACCGCATCTATCGCGAGGGCGTGGCTGCTCAGATGTTCTATGTGGCAGCACAGATAATGACTTGGACATTCATCATCCAGTATGCCGACTATCTTGGCATAGACAAGGCTACGGCACAAAAATACAACATCGTGGCGATGACGCTATTCCTTTCTGGTCGTTTCATCTCTACATTCTTGATGAAGTATATCAACACTCGTCGTCTGCTCATGCTATTTGCTATCGGAGCAGCAATATGCTCATTAGGTGCCATCTTCATCGTGGGCATCGTGGGTCTCTACAGCCTGGTAGGCATCAGCATCTTTATGTCGCTAATGTTCCCTACTATCTACGGTATAGCTCTTGAGAATGTAGATGCCAAGGATACAGCTTTGGGTGCCGCCTTCCTGGTAATGGCAATTGTTGGTGGTGCGTTGATGCCTCCGCTCCAAGGTCTCATCATCGACCAGCATCAAGTGTTTGGCCATCCTGCCGTAAACGCCTCGTTTGTTTTGCCGCTTTTATGCTTCGTCATTATCGGCATCTACGGCTATCGCACCATATACAAGTTGAATGCTAATCGATAAGCAAAAGCGTTTCAATGTTTCAGCGTTTCAGTTAAAAAAATGCATCAGTTTGTTTCATACCCCTATTTTAAATACTTATAACTAATTAATAATCAATATATTATATAAAGAAGATTGAAATAGGGGGTACCTATTTTATTAACTGAAACGCTGAAACGTTGAAACGCTTATAGTTTTCTCTGTATACTAAAACTTCTCTAAAAGGCTGATAATCAACCATTAACCAGCTAAGCCATGAAAAGAAACCATGGAAAGAAATATCAATCAACCTCTCTTTCTAAGGCTATAACTCTGCAAAAACGGGGCTAAAACATCATATTTCAGATTCAACAAGCATCAAAACCACACTATAGCCTTTTGTTTCAAAGATTCCCCCACTTCTTGAAAAACACGCAAATATAGCCATTTTTGTGTTTCACTACCCTCGTATGCCTATGCGACTACTCGATTTGCACTTCGCGAGTAGTCAAATTGCACTATACGACTATTCGAATTGAACTATACGACTAATCGAATTGAACTATACGACTATTCGAATTGTACACCACGATTATTCGAAATATAGACCACGATTATTCGCTTTTCCATATAATATCAGCCTACATGAATAAAAAGGAAAGATATGATACCAATCAACATTAAATTAGGAAAAATGTGATTCTACGAGCTAAATCATTAGGAATTTTGTGATAAAACAGTATAAAACACTCGGAATTTTGTGATAAAACAGCTAAAAACATCAGGAATTTTGTGATTTTAAGACTAAAAACCTTGGGTATTTTGTGATAAAGCACTATCTTTGCACCATAAACCAACCCACAAAATTATTGATTATGAAGCTATTACGAAGAAAGATAGATAAATATCTAAAGAATTGGAAAGAAGACGAGAACAGAATGCCACTTATCGTGAAAGGAGCACGACAGGTTGGAAAGACAGCTTCTATCATGCAATTCGCCTACGACAACTATAAAAATGTGGTTGCTATCAACTTCGTATTGCAACAAAAGTACAAGGCTATTTTTGAGGATGGTTATGATGTAGATAGCATCATCAGAAACCTTACTCTCATCGACCCTTCCATAAAGATTGAGGCAAACAACACACTATTCTTCTTCGACGAAATGCAAGATTGTCCTGCTTGCGCTACAAGCCTAAAAGCATTCAAAATAGATGGCAGATACGATGTAATTTGCTCAGGTTCGCTTATGGGCATCAACTATCTAGAGATAGAATCGAATAGTGTGGGATATAAAGAAGACTACACCATGCACTCCATGGACTTTGAAGAGTTTTTGTGGGCTAAAGGGTATGATGAGGATTTCATAGAACGGCTATACGAAAAGATGGTTACAGTCACACCTCTTAGCAATATAGAAATGGATGTGTTAGGAGGACTATTTCGAGAGTATATGACAATAGGCGGAATGCCTGCTGTGGTAAATATGTTTGTAAACAACGATAACTTTAGTGGCACGCTAAAAATGCAACGCCAACTACTTCTCGACTACGAGGAAGACATTACGAAATATGCACAAGGCCTCGACAAAGGGAAAATCAAGAATGTTTATGACCACATATCTGTATTCTTGGGACAAGACAACAAGAAGTTTCTTATTAGCAAGATTGCGCGTGGAGCACGAAATAGGGAATATGTGGGAACCGTGGAATGGCTTCGCGATGCTGGCATCATCAACGTTTGCTACTGCTTGGCAAAAGTTTCGTTGCCACTAAAGGGCAACTATGATCCTAAATCATACAAACTATACTATAAGGATACAGGTTTGCTTGTAGCATCACTTGATGAGGAATCGCAAGAAGATATGAGAGTAAACAAGAACTACGGCACATACAAAGGCGCCATCTACGAGAATGTGGTTGGCGATATGCTCGTTAAACAAGGGTATAATCTCTACTTCTATCGCAACGACAAGTCGACCATAGAAATGGATTTCTTCATTCGCGATACTCAGTCGCTTATTCCTGTAGAAGTGAAAGCAACAGATAATGCCACAAAGTCGCTCACTAAACTTACAGCTCAAGATGGCAAATATCCAGATATAAAATATGGCATTAAACTCTGCAACAAGAATATCGGTTTTAATGGCAAGTTTTATACTTTTCCGTACTTTCTGACCTTCTTGCTTAAAAAATTTACAACACGCACGCATGCGTAAAGGTGCGCATACGTACGTGTTTGAAAAGGACACATATATCTGATTACAATGAAATAGATTACAACGATATCAGATTACAACAAAATTCTGATTATAAAGAAATTCTGATTATAAAGAAATTCATATTATAAAGAAGATCCGAATCTAACGCTTGGTAGTGGAGCCATGAAGTAATAGTTCATATCATTCTTGGTATCGAGGAAGTTAACCTTCTTGAGTCCGAAGAATGGAAGACCATTAGGGAAGAGAGGTGAGAAGTCTGTTACACCACCTGAGAGAGCAGGACTGTTATCCTGAAAGTTGAAATTCCAAGTAGTATCGAAGGCAAGAGGAGCACCCGTGGCAACATCATCTCCTTCGCAGTTGACGTTCATATTCTCGCTTTGCTTGAAGCTCTTGAAGAGAGGATTGAACTGACCAGCCACGCTACTCTTGATATCGTTATCAAACCATATAGCAAGGTCGGCATCCTTAGCCATCTGCTTTACTCCAGTTTCGGTAGAAGCATAATAATAGTTTGGAGCCAAACGGCTATGTTCCATATCTACGCCATCTTTGGCAGGTTGCTTCAAACCATAGCGACAATCATAGATGAGGTTGTTGACGAAGATTGGCTTTGCTGCCTTTTCTACCCAAACAGAACCACCCTTCTTATTCTTTTTACGACGCCATCCGCAATCAATCATAGTGTTGTTGTAAACGGTCATCTCGGTAAGCGGAATAGTCTCGCTATTGCCGGCATTAGAGAGCTTGAAGGCGTTGGTGCAGGCGTTGTAGATAACGTTGTTGGCAACATCGAGCTTGCAACCAGCCTTCACGTTGATAGCCTCGCCACCATCAGTAGAGTTACCGCTATCTGCAAAGATATTGTTGATGATAACACCATTTCCGCCTGTGAAGTAAGTCTGGTCGTTGTAGTTGTCGTGGAAGAAACAGTTAGCCATCACAAACTTACCATTCACATTACAGAAGTGGAAGGCAGGCACACCACCATCGATAGTGGTCTTGAAAAGCTTGTTTTGGAAAGAAGCCGAACTCTCGGTAGGAGTAGCGCAAGCATAGGCAACCTCAACATGGTTGAGTACCACCTCGTCTGAATTATATCCACAGATGATGCCACCCCAATCGGCAGGCTTCTTGGTATCGGAAGTAAAGACAACTGGCTTTTCGGCTGTTCCCATACAATAGAGATTGCCCAAGACAACAATTTCTACAGGCACTTTAACATCCGACTTGCAAGTAACGGTTACGCCTGGCTCTATATAGAGCGAAGTGCCCTCAGGAATCTCTATGCTCTCGCTAAGAGTGGTATCCTTGGTCCAAACCAAAGAGCCCACAGGATATTCTGCAATAGCAGTTTTGATGACATCGGTAGAGCCCTGATTCTCGTTGCTACCACCATTATTATTTGTATAGTCGTATGGATTGATATTGTCGTTCTCGCATGATGTTGAGAACACGGCTGTTGCCGCCATCAGCAGCAAACAAGCGAAAGAATTTATCTTTTTCATCTTTTTTAGTTTTTTACTTTTTAAAGCTTATAGCGGACACCAAGAAGGAAGGTTCTACCATATTTATATGTACCTATGACGGTTTTGTCGCTCTTCTGTCCTGCATACTGAAGGTTGCTCTCGTTTACAGTCTTCAAATATCTCTCGCGCTTAGCATCGAGAAGGTTGTTGGCCTTGACGAATATAGAGAAGCCATTCTTGAATTGCTTTTCGGCGCTAAGGTCGAGACCAAACATAGCCTTATCCCATTGGTCGGCATCCTTGAAAGGAGAAACCAAAGCGAGCTTGGCACCTGTGAACGAAGAGGCAAGCTGCGCATTCCATCCATTCTCTGTATCCTTGTAGAGCAAGGAGATGTTGGCGGTATGAGGAGCCTGATTTACGAGAGGACGACTCTGAGTGACACCCGACTTATATTCAGCACTACCCTCTTTATATTCACGCTTCGATGTAGTGATTTTAGAGTATGTGTAGGTATAGTTGGCTTTGATTCCGAAGTGGCGGATGTATTTGATAACATCAATCTCGAATCCCATGTTTTTGGCATTACCTAAGTTGTCTGGCATATAGTAGGCATCTGTTCCGGCACCAATCTTACCATCAGAAGTTACGAACACCTGCTCGATAGGGTCTTTGAGATACTTATAGAATACGCCAGCAAGAACCTGCTCGGTATTGCTTGGGAACCACTCCCAACGCAAGTCGATATTGTCGATGCGTGCACGCTTAAGGTTTGGATTACCCTTCTCCTGATATTCCTCGCCCATAATCTGGTAAGGCACAATCTCGTAGAATCCAGGACGGTTGATAGAACGATAGTAAGAAAGACGCACGTTCATCTTCTTGGTTGGAGTCCACTTGAGCGAAGCCGAAGGCAGATAGTCCCAATAGCTCTGTTCGCCAGTCTGTCCCATGTTGCGGAAATGCTGAAGCATGGTGTATATTTGGTTTGTATGCTCGGCACGGAAGCCAGCATTCAACTCACCGAGCTTGCTCTTAAAGGTAACCATGGCGTAAGCACCACCAATATGCTCCTTAGAATCGTAGTTGAGCTGCGACGCCTGAGAATAAGGAGTCTTGCAAACCCAGTCAACATTATCAAACTGCTCTAATCCGTTGCCGTCTAAATCCTGCGCGTTGTCGGCAGGACTGAAGATATAAGAATAATATCTATTGCTACGCTCCTTACGACGATATTGTGCGCCAGCCTTCCAAAGAGCCTCAACATCGTTGGCGAAACGAGTATCGTAGGTGAGGTTGATGTAGCCCGCCCAGTCGGTATCCTTGTTGTGCTGGAATCTGCGCTCAGCATCCTTAGGGAAAGTCTTGGTGATATTCTTGTTAGTATCCCAAAGATTACCCGAAAGGATATTGCCGTCGGCAGCAGCTTCTGTAGAAACAGAATTTGATAATGTTACGTAAGTTCTGTCAGGATCTTCCTCCTTGGCTTGCGAGAAGATGCCCGACCAATCGAGAGTGAAGTTTTTGGTAAGGTGATGAGTACCCTTCAAGTTGGTAGCAAAGATGCTCTGAGTGGTTGAGAGCGAGCGAATCTCGTCATCCTGAGTATAGCTATTGGCTCCGATATATTCGGTACCGATGGTATTGTTGTATCTCACACCCTTGGAATTGGTGCGCACATACATGTTGTACCATTCAATCTTATGTCCAGGCAAGGTTAAATCAATCTTAGCATGAGCACCCGTGGTGAGGTCGTGGATGCTATAGTAGCGATGATTCAATTTAGAAATATACATAGCCTGTTCGCCCGACGCCATCTTTACTGAGTTGTATGTGCGCTCAGTACCGCGGAATGTATTCTGAACGCTTCCTGCAAGCATCACGCCAAGACGGTCGTTCCAAAAACGATTGCCTATAGAGAGACCGCCAACGAAGTTAGGAGCTGGCATAGAATGGCTCTTCAGCTGCATAGGACCATTCTTGAAGTCGCTTATGCAGGCTTTATATTCTGAGCCAAAAGCCTCGTAAGGTGCTTTCTTGGTATAGTCGGAACGATTGCTGGTTAGATAATCTCTGCCATCCTTCCAAAAGTAATCTGTTGTTCCGATAGCGGCATTAGCCTGGAGCTGGAAACGAGAAGGTGCATCCTTCATAACCATATCCACCACTCCACCAGCAGCATCGCCCTCCATATCGGCAGTCAACGACTTTGATACTACCAAACGATCCATCAAATCAGAAGGGAAGATATTCAAAGGAATATAACGGTTTTTATCGTCAGGACTTGGAATCTTAACGCCATTTACGAGAGTGTAGTTATATCGTTTGTCCATACCTCGGAGAATGGCATATGAAGCCTCGCCCGAAGCATCACGCTCCATAGTTACACCCGACACACGTTGCAACACGCTTGCCACGTTGACATCTGGCGAGAGCTGGATGCTCTGCTGGCTCATCACGTTGAGCACGTTGCCAGCATTCTTCACGGTTTCCACGGCACTACGGTCGCTACGATACTCACGATGACCGGTAACCACAACTTCGCCAAGTTGCTTCAAGTCTTCATCCATAGGGATGTCAACCTTCTCGTCGTTGGCAACATCCACTACAATCTCCTTGGTCTTGTATGCCATAAAGGTAACCACGAGGGTGTATTTACCCTTGTCTGGCAATTCATGCAAAGTGAACGAACCGTCGAGACCTGTAGTGGTGCCTACGTTTGGCAACTCCTTTACTCTAATCACGGTACCGATGAGCGGTTCGCCCGTCTTGTTATCCTTGACTATACCATCGAGTGTGTGGGCTTGAATGGCTGTAGCCGATGCTGCCAGAAGAGCCGCACTCATAAATAATCTTTTCATCTATATTTCTATTGAATTCTTCGTTCTTCACTAAAAAAGCTTTTTCACTCTTTTACCTTTTTTACTCTTTTACCTTTTTACTCTTTTTACCTTTGAAATAGTGTGTATGATGTTGCCATCTTTATCTATCATCGACATTCTTAGTTGAGTTTTGTCGGCAGTAAATACCGAGAAGCCATCTGCAGGACTACAGAATACGGTTCCATCGATAGGCTTTACAGGGCGAGCCAATGAAGAAGAAGAATTTACTACGTAGTCGATATTGTCGCCCTTCTTCTGGATGTGCTGGAAGTTGTGGATGTGGCCGCAAGCATAAATTGCCACATTATTATATTTATGTAGGACAGGAAGCAAGCGTTTCTGCATATCGAGGCGCTCATTTTCCTTTTTGCTTGTTTCGGCATATATAGGATGATGACCAACTACAACTACCCAATCTTCCTTGGCATTCTTCAAAGTTTCATCGAGCCAAGAGAGCTGAGCCTGCATATCCTGCTTGCATGCATCTGGATAGACAGCAGAATTTTCACGATAAGAATCGATGAGAGGGGTGGTATCGAGGAAGACAACGCGGATGGTGGTTCCCTTGTGGTCGAACACCTTAGTATAATATTTTGCAGGCATCATCCAGCGACGGCTCACCTTGCCATAGTCCATAAAAGCTTGTGTGTTGCCACGATATTCATGGTTGCCACAAACAGGAAACCAATCGAGCATCAAATCGGGATGAGAATAAATCAATTCGTAATTTGTCATCCAAAGAGGGTCTTGCAAAGAAGCCACACCATTAAAATGGTGGATGTCGCCAACGGCAAGCACACATTCAGGATCTACCACTCCTGCCATCTCGCCCATAAGTTCGGCAATAGGCTTTTGGTCGTAATAGCCGTTGCGACCCATATCGTTGGTCATATAGAGGGTAACGTCGCCCTTCAACTTCTCCCATTCTGCACGGTTTTGTGCCTGCATTTGTAGACTACCAAGTAGCAAATAAGCTACCATTAACATCATGGCAACACTATTGCCACATACTCTCATTGCTTTCATTTCTTTCATTTATATGATTTGTATTATAATCCTTTTTGACAGTCGACGAATGCTCGTCTGAATTCGGGTGCAAAAGTAATGGAATATTATGTCAAAGGTGTTACAAGCGTTTTAACAAGCACATAAAGAATGATACAATCTTGTTACATAGTGGAAGCTTATCATAGGCGAAAGCCCTACCCTTTTAGGGAAAGCCACATGAGGGTTTATAGAAAAATATGGTATTAAACTCTGCAATAAGAACATCGGTTTCAATGGCAAGTTTTACACCTTCCCCTACTTCCTCACCTTCCTGCTCAAACGATTTGTGAGAAGAGAAAGATAGAAATGCAAGAAAATCATCTCTCTCTGAGGGATGATTCTGTATTTACCATTATAAGTTAACGAACTTAAAATATCAGGCCGTAACCGTTAATTCTACGAAAGAAAACTGCGGAAATCCGCAAAAATCTCACATGGAATCAGTAAAGGTGTTATTTTTGCAAAATAAAAATGCGGAAATCCGCAAAAATCTTTTCCGTTATGATTGTAAATAGAGACAAATATCTACAAGAGTTGGTTAGTTCACGCCATAATGGACTGGTAAAAATCATTACCGGTATGCGCCGTTGCGGAAAATCCTTTCTGCTGTTTCGTCTCTTCAAGCGTTTCCTTGAAGACGATGGAGTCATGCCCGACCACATCATAGAAATGGCATTCGATGACTATGCCTTCAAGGAGTTTCGCAATCCCGACAAGTTTTATAAGTATGTAAAAGAGAAGATTGCTGACGACCAACCTTATTACATTCTGCTTGATGAGGTACAGATGCTTGACGAGTTTGAAGATGTACTAAATGGATTATTGCATATTTCCAATGCTGATGTTTATGTGACGGGAAGCAATGCACGCTTCCTATCCAAGGATATAATAACCGAATTTCGTGGACGAGGATACCAAATACCCGTTTCACCACTCAGCTTTGCTGAATTTATGACCGTATATGATGGCGACAAGCAGGATGGTTGGAACGAATATTTGCTTTATGGTGGTCTTCCGCCTGTTGTTCTACAAAAGACAGAAGAAGAAAAAGTGAGACTTCTGAACAGCCTCTTGACTGAGACTTACATGATAGATGTCATCAACAGAAACAAGATAAAGAACGATGCAGAACTCAACGATTTATTCAAGATTCTCGCATCGGGAATTGGCGGACTTACCAATCCGCAACGACTTGCCAATACTTTCCAATCTGTAAAGAATGTCTCTATAAGCTCTGCAACCATCAAGAAATACATCGAATATCTTGCAGATGCGTTCTTGCTTGAGCCATGCAATCGCTATGACGTAAAAGGTCGTAAGTATATCGGAACACCATTGAAATATTATTTTTCGGACTTAGGCATTCGCAATGCACTTCTCGGCTTCCGCCAACAAGAGAAAACCCATCTGATGGAGAATGCCATCTATAATGAACTTCGTTACCGTGGATATAGTGTGGACATTGGCAACGTGGAAATCAACAGCGTGGACGAAAAAGGAACCAAGGTGAGACGGATGCTCGAAGTTGACTTTGTTTGCAACCAAGGCTACAAACGCTGCTACATCCAGTCGGCTCTCAGTTTGCCAGACAAGGAGAAGACAAAACAAGAACTTGCCTCTTTGCTACGTATAGACGATAGTTTTATGAAGTATGTGATAACAGGCGACATCATCAAGAAATACCAAAACGATGACGGCATCGTATTTATGGACGTATTTGATTTCTTGCAGGATAAAGATTCTATATGACAACTTAAATAAGAGGGTGTGTCAGAAATCCTGATACACCCTCTTATTTAAATATCAGTCTAATTGCTTAAACTCAAAATCTGCTTTGCTGCAACAACTCTTCTTATAGTCGAACTGATACATACGCATGTACTGCTCCTGTATCTCCTTCGCTCCATTATAAAATGGATCGCAAGTATATGATTTAGTTGTAACAGTAATCTCCATTTCAGGAGTCAACACTTGCCCATTCGTTCTCTTGATACGCTTAGGGCGTACAGCAAAAACTCTTCCCATAATCTTAACTTTTTAAATTGTTTCACTGCTGTCCCGTTAAAATCTTGAAATATCATCTGAGCTCAAATTCTCGGAATTCCGTTCTTGATATTCAAGCACTTATATAACATCTTATGTTAGTTTGATTAAGTGTCAAATTCAAATCGGTTTACTTTAAAAACACTTGTATTACTTTAATATACAGATAGTTATGCGACAAATTCAAAATTTTAACGGGACACTAATGAAATTGTTTGACTTATTTTTTAGATAGTTCTCCTATCTTTTTTACTCTTTCTCAAAATCGATAAGTTTAATACCAATAGCAGCACAAGCCTCTGCATCCGCCAAAGCATGGTGATGCGCTGTCAAATCATAGCCACAATAAGCAGCCACAGTTTGAAGTTGATGATTTGGCAGTTTGTCTCCCAACAATTTTCTTGAAGCACGGCAAGTGCAATAGAAGCGATAGTTAGGATATTTCATACCATAAGCCGCAAATGCCGCCTTCAAGCAACTCTCATCAAATGGACTATTATGCGCCACCAATGGCAATCCTTGTACACGAGGAGCTATCTCCGCCCACACTTTGGGGAAAGACAATGCAGTATCAGTATCCGCCTCCGTTAATCCATGCACTTGGGTACATATATAAGTATAGTAGTTGGGATTAGGCTTTATCAGCCGATACAATTTATCCACCACCTTACCATCACACACAACTACCACCCCGACACTGCACACGCTGGAACGGTGCTGATTGGCGGTTTCAAAATCTATTGCAGCGAAACTTTTCATCTTAGCATGATTCTTTACCACTTTATCCAGTCATTTTTCATTCAAGACTTTCTGAGAAATAAGGCAAGCCCAATGTCTAAGACGCTTTCCAACATCTTCAGGTCTTAACGAAGCCACCTCTTCCAGAGTTATGAAACAACCATCTTCTTGAATCTCTCCAAGTCTATCAGAAAGACCCATATGTGTCAAGATATCCTTTAGTTGCTCAATACTATTTGCACGATTACCCAATTGGATAGCAACAGCATCTTTGCCATCAACAGGCAAAGTATCCATATAAATCTTACCTTTTTCCTCACTCTGGCTTTCACAAGCAAGCGTTGTCCAATACCAAGTGAACAAATTCCAATTTTTAGGTTCGCCCACTTCCTGCATCCAAAGATGGGTTCTATGAGTCTTCAAAATTATGTCTTGCAAATATTCCACTCGCTTAATGATTTGTTGCTGGAGTTCAGGCGAAGACTTGAACTTATCAATAAAGCCACCTTTTGGTACATCCATTGACAGAGTTGGATACTCCCACCACATTTCACGTTGTCTTCTTCCACCATTATCCCATTTCAAGCACTTTGAGAAGTTCCAATCACCTTCATAACGAGCCTGAATAAAATAATGATTATCATAGAATCCCATGTCTATCATTCCTGGATTACCATCATTACGAGTAATCAGCAAAGGACAGTCCTCGCTTTCCATTGCTTTTATCAACCAACATTTATCTTTATCTTGCCAGGTTTTGACAGCCATATCCCATGCATAGGTGTTATAGACTTTTGATTTCTCAGATAATACGACTTCGTTGGACTTTGATTTTGCTGAAGGTTCAATTTTGTCAGATTTTAGCATACAACTTATGTCAGATAAGACATTCAAATCTACTGACAAATGAGGTTTGACATCTTTCACTTCTGCATTACCCTCCTTCGCATTACTATAAGCGTCATTAAAATTATTTATAGTCTTCCGCCTCAAATCATCCGAGAATGTCTTGATGTCATCTTTGGCATACAAATCCTTGCGCAATGCCTCGACAACATCAAAAAGAGTTTCTAACAACACATTGTCATTAGAACTTCTTTGTCGATCGGGTTTGCACATCATTGTAATCACCTTTTTGACAGCCTCACTAAGTTCAAGAATATTTTGAGGCTCACAATGCATTGCAACAAGCGATGTTTTATATTGCAGTTCTATTTTTTCTTTATCTGTCAATCCTTCGTCTTTCACGGCACTATACAACGTGTCAAGAAAGTTCTTGTAGATTTTAAGTTTCTCGCAAAATACAGTATTGTTCCTATCATGCTCAATACGCCATTGTTCTGTTTTCTTATCTTGTTGTTCCTGCCACTCCTTTGTTTGAAGAGTTTGCTTTTCCTGCCATTCTCTTGTTTCCTTTGCTAATTTTTCTTGATGCTCTTGTTTCTTTTTATCTTGATCAGCCTGCCATTTTTGCTGTTCTTGATTAAGGACTACTTCTTTGTTTGTCTGACCGCTCAAAAGCAATTGTGTGATTATTGCCGTAATAACAACGCCTAAAATTGCGGCTAACAAGCGACTTGGTACTTCCAAATCTGTAAATACCTGAAAATACCATGCACCAAACAAGATTAAGGCTCCTAAAATAATAGAGCACAGAAAAAAATTTTTATTCTCCATTTTTACATCTTATCATTAAACAAATCTTGATATACCTTACCCCATTCTCCCCAAGAATAAGATCGAGATGGATGATGTTGACGAATCATTAGTGCCTTGTCTTTACCACAGGTAGAAAACCAACGGGTATAAACCTTTTCTCCATTGGTAAGAGACATTTCTTCTCCATCCGTTTCCCCAAGACCACAAAGTCTATCAAAAAGACCATAGCCCCAAACAATGATAACATCAGGTTTCAACTCTTCAAGAACCTCCTTGAAGGCTGGAATAGAATCGTTAAATTGTTCATCGGTCTCTTTCACACCAGGAGCCTCAAGATTGAACTGAACGAAATTATAGAATGCTACTTGATTCCATACATATTCTCGATCATCAACAGAAATCTCTCGATTCAACAAAGCTTTAGTTTGGCTTGTGAAGCCTTTATAAAAAACTCCATCTTCTCCACTCAAGAATCCGTCCATCATATCTATAGTAAAACTATGATGGCAAGGACAACCTGCACTATCTGCATCATAGTGGCTATGCCCTAATATCAAGACTTTCTTACCACTATTCAAGAATCCTTTCTCGTAATCCTTACCAACAAAAGGATAAGCATTTACATGTTTCATACACTATTCTATTTCATTTTAAAATTATAAAATGTCGGGGACAAAGATAGTGATTCCATTTGAAACTATCAAGTCCATAATGGTTCATAAGCGAAAATTCTTGATTTCGGCTTAACAAAAGTAGTAAAAAACTTCTATAACTTCTGAATAGGCGAAAGCCCTACCCTTTTAGGGAAAACCATACTACGCTTTATAGAATTCCCCCTTGCAATAATAAAAGGAAAGGGCTATCTTTGCATCAGAAAAAAGAAATAAGTAATAACTCTAAAAACAATTGGAATTATGAAACGTACATTATTAGCAATCGTAGCAGCATTCATGATGATAGCATCTGTAAATGCTCAGAGACTGGTAGATATTCAGACAGAAGCTCGTTTTATCACAGATAAAATGGTGGTGGAACTGGGTTTGAGTAATGTTCAACGCAACAACATATTAAACATCAACCTCACTTACCTTGATGGCATCAGAAGCTATCGCGATATCGACTCTCATGGTTGGAAATATCGCAATAAGCAACTAAAGCACATTCTCTCGGATAAGCAATGGAAGAAATACAAGAAGTCGTACTACTTCTATCGTCCTATCAGTTGGCGCAACAACGTTTACATACATAATATATATGCTAAGTATCCAAAACAGAATTGGAAATCAGACAAGCATCACCCTCACCACAGAGGCGACTTTGGACGACCAGGCAAGCCACACAAATACGACAAGCACTACAAGAAACATTACAAGAATTAGGCGCACCCGACAAACCCTGTGGAGGGCTGTGCAGATGCTAACCCAAAAACTGAGTTGCCAAACGATACATGAT
>CAKQMS010000003.1 GCA_934254985.1 uncultured Prevotella sp.
TCCTCGAAGTCGGCATCCTGGACATTGTCGTTCTGACCACCTGCCTGCTGACCACCCTGAGCACCATTGAAGCCGGCATCAGCACCTGGCTGAGCACCCTGAGCTCCCTGATACATCTGAGCAGAAGCAGCCTGCATAACCTGGTTGAGGTTGTTGATAGCAGTATCGATAGCGGCAACGTCGCCAGCCTTATGAGCATCCTTGAGCTGCTGGAGAGCAGACTCGATACCTGACTTCTGGTCTGCAGGAATCTTATCACCATTGTCCTTCAAAAAGTTCTCGGTGGTGAAGATCATAGAGTCAGCTTGATTCATCTTATCTACACGCTCACGCTCAGCCTTATCAGCAGCAGCATTCTGCTCTGCCTCAGCCTTCATACGCTTGATTTCCTCCTCGCTCAAGCCGCTTGAAGCCTCGATACGGATAGCCTGCTCCTTACCTGTAGCCTTATCCTTAGCGCTAACATTCAAGATACCGTTAGCATCGATATCGAATGTAACCTCAATCTGTGGAACACCACGACGAGCTGGAGCAATACCCTCAAGATTGAACTGACCGATAGACTTATTCTGTGCAGCCATTGGACGCTCACCCTGAAGAACATGGATTGTTACAGCAGTCTGATTGTCGACAGCAGTAGAGAATGTCTCGCTCTTCTTGCAAGGAATTGTAGTGTTAGCCTCAATAAGCTTTGTCATTACACCACCCATAGTCTCGATACCGAGGGTAAGAGGAGTAACATCGAGAAGAACGATATCGCTCTTATCACCTGTAAGCACAGCACCCTGGATAGCAGCACCAACAGCAACAACCTCATCTGGGTTTACACCCTTTGAAGGCTCTTTGCCGAAGTAGTTCTTAACCAAAGTCTGAACAGCAGGGATACGGCTTGAACCACCTACGAGGATAACCTCATCAATATCTGATGTCTGAAGCTTAGCATCACGCATAGCGTTCTGGCAAGGTACGAGACAAGCCTGGATAAGGTTGTGTGCCAACTGCTCGAACTGTGAACGAGTCAATGTCTTAACCAAGTGCTTAGGCATACCACCCTCTGCGCTGATATAAGGCAAGTTGATTTCTGTAGAAGTTGTAGATGACAACTCAATCTTAGCCTTCTCAGCAGCTTCCTTCAAGCGCTGCATAGCCATTGGATCCTTTGTAAGGTCGATACCCTCGTCAGCCTTGAAGCCCTGAACAAGCCAATCGATAATTACCTGGTCAAAGTCATCACCACCAAGGTGAGTATCACCATTAGTAGAAAGAACCTCAAATACACCGCTACCGAACTCAAGGATAGAGATATCGAAAGTACCACCACCAAGGTCGAATACGGCAATCTTCATATCCTTGTCAGCCTTGTCTACACCATAAGCAAGAGCAGCTGCTGTTGGCTCGTTAACGATACGCTTTACATCAAGACCTGCAATCTGACCAGCCTCCTTAGTAGCCTGACGCTGTGAGTCAGAGAAGTAAGCAGGAACGGTGATGACAGCCTCGGTAACTTCCTGTCCGAGATAGTCTTCAGCAGTCTTCTTCATCTTCTGAAGAATCATAGCAGAAATCTCCTGTGGAGTATACTTACGACCTTCGATGTCTACACGTGGGAAACCACCCTCGTTAGTTACAGTATAAGGTACGCGAGTAACTTCCTTAGCGCACTGCTCGTATGTCTCACCCATGAAACGCTTGATAGAATAAACGGTGTTCTTTGGGTTTGTGATAGCCTGACGCTTAGCAGGGTCACCAACCTTACGTTCACCATCCTTTACGAAGCCTACAACAGAAGGTGTTGTACGCTTACCTTCGCTATTTGCAATTACTACTGGTTCGTTGCCTTCGAATACAGCAACGCAACTGTTTGTAGTTCCTAAGTCGATTCCAATAATCTTTCCCATAGTTATATTTATTTTTTTGTTATTATACATATTATTATATACATGCACCACACATGTACACCGATATATTTGCAAACCATGTGCCAAAGGAATATGACTATAAGAGATGCGACAGCAATATGACAATTTGACAGAAAAAGGCTGCACACCATAGTCTTTGCGACTAATAGCATGCAGCCTTGTCAGATATTGGTTGATAAATTGTTTTATCCTTCCTTCTTATCAGCAATAGCCTGCTTGATAAGTCCTTCGAGTTCTTCGCACAATTCAGGATTATCTCTTAGCATAGCCTTTGTGGCATCCCTACCCTGTGCCAACTTTGTTCCATTGTAGCTAAACCAAGAGCCTGACTTCTGGATTATTCCGTAGTCAACACCAAGGTCGAGGATTTCACCTATCTTAGATATACCCTCGCCAAACATGATTTCAAACTCAGCCTTACGGAAAGGAGGAGCAACCTTGTTTTTGATTACCTTCACACGTACTTGGTTACCGATTATCTGGTCACCATCCTTGATAGCTGTAACCTTGCGGATATCCAAACGAACACTTGAATAGAACTTCAAAGCATTACCACCAGTGGTTGTCTCTGGATTACCAAACATCACACCAATCTTCTCGCGCAACTGGTTGATGAAGATACAAGTGGTGTTGGTCTTAGATATCGTAGAAGTGAGCTTACGCAAAGCCTGACTCATGAGTCGTGCCTGAAGACCTACAGCAGAGTCGCCCATATCGCCTTCAATCTCCTTCTTAGGAGTAAGCGCAGCCACAGAGTCGATAACGATGATATCAATAGCGCTTGAGCGTATCAGCTGATCTGCAATCTCCAAAGCCTGCTCACCATTATCTGGCTGAGATATCCACAGATTGTCGACATCTACACCAAGCTTGGCAGCATAGAAACGGTCGAAAGCATGCTCAGCATCGATGAATGCAGCAATACCGCCATTCTTCTGAGCTTCAGCAATAGCGTGGATAGCAAGAGTTGTCTTACCAGACGACTCAGGACCATAAATCTCGATGATACGACCTTTAGGATAGCCACCTACGCCAAGAGCAACATCAAGACCGATGCTACCAGTAGGGATAACCTCTACATTTTCAATCTGCTCATCACCCATACGCATGATAGAGCCTTTACCGAAATCTTTTTCTATCTTAGACATGGCTGCTTGCAGGGCTTTCAGCTTACCCTCTTGCATAGCCTTTTTTGCGTCTTCGTTTTCTTTTGCCATAAATATTAATTTATGAGGTTATTGGGGTTAAGAAAATAATGGAGTATTACAGCTCCAAGTCGCCATCAAACTGCTCGTGCCAAGGCAATCCCTGCTTGTTGAGCTCTTCCATGAATGGATCTGGATCAAACTCCTCAACATTATGTACGCCTGGTTTTCTCCAAAGACCCTTGCAGAACATCATAGCGCCAATCATAGCAGGCACACCTGTGGTATAAGAAACGCCCTGCATACCAGTCTCGTTGTAAGCATCCTGGTGCTTGCAGTTATTATATATATAATAGGTGTGCTCCTTACCATCCTTCAAACCACGAATGCGGCAACCGATACTTGTCTCGCCCTCATAGTTCTCGCCAAGATCCTGTGGGTTAGGCAACACAGCCTTCAAGAACTGCAATGGCACAATCTTAACCTTAGCTGTACCTGTACCATCAGCCAATGGAGCCTCATACTCAATTTCGTCGATACGGCTCATGCCAAGGTTCTCGATGCAGTCGAGATATGTGAGATACTGCTGACCGAATGTCATCCAGAAGCGTGCACGCTTGATAGTTGGATAGTTGATAACCAACGATTCAATCTCCTCATGGTGCAAGAGGTAAGATTCGCGAGGACCGATGTTAGGATAAGTCAATGGCTTATGAATCTCCATTGGCTCAGTCTCGATATACTTACCATTCTCATAGTAAAGACCCTTCTGAGTAATCTCTCGGATATTGATTTCAGGGTTGAAGTTTGTAGCGAAAGCCTTGTGGTGGTTACCAGCATTGCAGTCTACAATATCGAGATACTGAATCTCATCGAAATGATGCTTAGCAGCATAAGCTGTGAAGATGCTTGTTACACCTGGGTCGAAACCACAACCAAGGATAGCAGTAAGACCAGCCAGCTCAAAACGCTCACGATAAGCCCACTGCCAAGAATACTCAAAGTGCGCCTCATCCTTTGGCTCATAGTTAGCGGTATCCATATAGTTGCATCCGCAAGCCAAACAAGCATCCATGATTGTAAGATCCTGATAAGGCAATGCGAGGTTGATAACGAGTTCAGGCTTATAGTCGTTGAACAATGCCTTCAACTGCTCCACATCGTCAGCATCTACCTGTGCGGTCTTGATGTCAGCCTTATATCCCTTTGCCTTAATGGCAGCTACCAAGTCGTCACATTTCTGCTTACGACGGCTTGCAATCATAAACTCTGTAAAAACGTCAGAGTTCTGAACAATCTTAAATGCCGCAACGGTAGCTACACCTCCGGCACCAATCATAAGTACTTTGCTCATTTACTATTATTTTTTAATGTTTAATATTCTATATTGAAAGTTTATTTTATCTCATCAGCCCTGATACCCAAAGCGCTAAGAAGAGAATATCCGAGTATCTCCTGACGGAAGTTGCCACCCATCATAGGTTGCATAGCGAAGAGAGTGACGCGTTTCTGCTCATCGTCCACATTCTTCAGCACATGGCGCAATTCGTCATATAGCTCAGGAGTATCAGCATTTGGTATTACCATAATGCGCTTAACAGGTTCCTGAGCCAACACTGCCTGAAGCAGTTCTACCATAAACTGATTCTTTGTCACCATATCTTCAACAGGAAGAGATGTAACAAGGAATTCTCCAAGTTGTTCATCTTTGAAAGCCTGAGCATTCAGTTCTGTTTCATAGTCAGATGGTTTGAAGTTGTCCATCTTCTTAGAGTCGCGATTGTGCACCAACACCAACTGCGTTTCATGTTCACCAGGTCTTAGTCCGCCATCAAGAGCCACGCATACAGCCCATTGACTAATATCAGCAGCAGGAATACGTCTACCCAGCATACGTTCAAAGTTAACCGTGAGGTCGAAAGCCACATGGTCTACATAGTCAGCATCAGCGATAATTACATTCTCGCTCCATTTTACTGTTGTTGTATCTTGAAGATTCATACTGCAAAGATAGTGCAAAATTTCGATTAAGCGAAGAGAATGCAAATGTATTTGCATTCTTGAGCGTAAGAAATTTATTCAAACGAGTGGAAAGATAGTGCAAGTGAGGGCAATGTGAGCTTGCTCACACATTGCCGAGCGTAGCCTATCTTATATAATAACAAAAGAAATACGAAGTTTTCTTTTTTATTACCGAGTGCAGCCACTTAAGCTCATTATCAAAACCTATTGTAAAAAAATCAAATCTTTAGGCGTAGGATTAAATTATAATACGTAACTTTGCCATCACAACAATAATACAAGTTACTAATTTAATAACAATCAATATGAAAAGTATTTTGGAAGGCCGTCCTGCTCTCGCTGCTGAGGTTGAGAAGACAGCCGAAGTAGCAGGCTATCTGTGGCAAAACGGATGGGCTGAGCGTAATGGTGGAAACATCACAGTAAACATTACCGACCTTATCGACGACGAAGTTAGAGCGATGCCAGCCATCAGCGAAGTTAAGCAGATTGGCGTTACCCTTCCTTATCTCAAAGGTTGCTATTTCTATTGCAAGGGAACAGGCAAGCGTATGCGCGACCTTGCTTGCAAGCCTATGGAGAATGGTTCTGTAATCCGCATCCTTGACGACTGCGCAAGCTATGTTATCATTGCCGACAACGTGGTTAATCCTACCAGCGAATTGCCAAGCCACCTTACTGTTCACAACCGCATGATTGAGAGTGGTTCTGCTTACAAGGCAACCGTTCACACCCACCCTATCGAGCTCATCGCTATGAGCCACAACAAGAAGTTCATGGGTAAAGACGTGCTTACAAACATTCTTTGGAGCATGATTCCTGAAACAAAGGCTTTCTGCCCATTAGGTCTCGGCATCGTACCTTACGAGTTGCCAGGAAGCGTTAAGCTTGCTGATGCCACACTCGCAGAGCTTGAAAACTACGATGTTGTGATGTGGGAGAAGCACGGAGTCTTTGCTAAGGGTCTTGATGCAATGGATGCTTTCGACCAGATTGACGTACTCTCTAAGAGTGCTAAGATATACATCGATGCTAAGTGCATGGGCTTTGAGCCTGACGGCATGTCACAAGAGCAGATGCACGAAATGACAGTAGCATTCAACTTGCCAAGATAACTAACGCAACAACTATAAAGTTAAAGGCGTACAACTGAATTCCGAAAGGAAATCCGTTGCACGCCTTTTTCATATCAATTATTCTAATCTAACCAAAATTCTAAATCATCTGTGGCAAGAATGTTGAGAACACAAGAATAGCAATACCCAATATCAATACTGCTATAGTCTTCTTATTGCATCCTGCCCACTCCTTAAGGATAATGCCCCAAACATTAGAGAATGTAACGTTGAGCGCCATAAGGATACAGAACGAAAGTGTCATCAGAGTTGGAGCCTCTGTGAGGAATCCTTTACCCAACGACAAGCCGAAGAACTGGCTATACCACAATGCACCTGCAAGCAAACAGAACATAAGGTTATTACCCCAAACGGCTTTCTTCTTGTAATCGCCCCAAGTGTGGTTCACCTGATTCTGATAGAAGCAGTAGATGGCATTTGTTATAAAGCCACCAAAGGTAACGAGCATTGTAGCAGGCAGAGTTTTAAACATGTCAGGAGTATCAGCACCGAAGTTGATATCCTTACCAAACTCCAAACCTACGTTGAAGCATCCACTCATCAAACCAGCCAAGATGGCGATAGCCAATCCCTTAGGGAAGTTGAAATCACTAACTGCCGACTTCATTTCTTCGTCCGACAACGATGCAACCTTCAAAGAGCCTGCATAGCCAATAACGCCGATACCAAGCAGAGTAACCAATACTCCGATTACAACAGAGATGGTAAGTGCATTGAGAGCATTAAGTTCAGGGAAGAACAAGTCGAGCAACAAAGGTCCCATAATGGTACCAAGTCCGGCACATGTTCCAAGAGCTATAGACTGTCCGAGAGCCACACCAAGGTAGCGCATAGAGAGTCCGAAGGTCAATCCACCAACACCCCAGAGGATTCCGAAGAATATAGTCATCCAGACATTAAATCCTGGAGCAACAGTAAAGAGTTCAAATAGGTTATGTCCCGCAGGCACAGCGAGCAGAGCGCCAAGCAATGGAAGTACCAGCCAAGCAAAAACGCCCTGTACTATCCAATAGCTTTCCCAGCTCCAGTCCTTAACCTTATTGATAGGAACATAGCTGCTGGATTGGCAAAATGCTCCAGCAGCTATGATAAGTAGTCCGATAATAATCTCCATTGTTTATCGCTTAGAAGTTACGTCAGCAACATACTGATCGATGTCTGCGATGAATTCCTGACCAACAGGAACATTATTGCGAACGCAGAACTCGTCGTATACAGCCTGCCATGGCATAGCCTTCTGCTCCTCGATAAGAGCGAGCACCTTGTAGCCTTCGCCTGCAAGTTCGAGCTTAGAGATAGTCTCCTTTGGTTCGAGAAGAGCACGAAGCATGCACTTCTGAGCAGCACGAGAACCAATAACGTAAGCACCGATACGGTTGATAGAGCCATCGAAGAAGTCAAGACCATAGTGTACACGGTCGAGAGCATTTGCACGAACAATCTCGAAGAACAACTCCTGTGTTGGGTCGTCCATGATTGTTACGTGGTCTGAGTCCCAACGTACAGGACGAGAAACGTGGAGCATCAACTCCTTGAGGAATGGAAGCACAGCTGAAACCTTATCAGCAGGCGACTCTGTTGGATGATAGTGACCAGTATCGATAGTCAAAATCTTGTCGTTCTGAGCAGCATAAGCAGTATAGAAGTCGTGAGAACCAACAGTAAACGACTCAAGACCGATACCGAACACCTTACCCTCGATACAATCCTTCATCATAGGCTGCTTCTTCTCAAAGATTTCGTCGAGCGACTTCTTCAAAGTGTTGCGATACAAAGCGTGGTTTACAGAAACGTCCTTGCAACCATCGTGTACCCAAAGGTTCATGATACATGGATCATTCTGAGCCTCACCCATAGCATTAGCGATATCACGGCAACGCTTTGTGTGCTCTACCCAGAACTGACGGATGCCCTCATCAGGATTAGCCAATGAAAGGCTACCAGACTTTGGATGAGAGAAGCTTGAAGAGTTGAAGTCGAGCTTAGTGTTGTTCTCCTTAGCCCAATCAATCCATGACTGGAAGTATTCTACAGTCACCTCGTCGCGGTCTACAACCTTGCCCTTGAAGTCGCCATAAATCTCGTGAAGATTCAAGCGGTGGTTACCAGGAATAAGGCTCTTAGCCTTGAGGATATCCTGACGGAGTTCGTCGATATTGCGAGCTGCACCAGGGAAGTCACCTGTCGACTGAATACCACCCGACAAAGCACCAGCCTGTACCTCGAATCCCTTTACGTCGTCTGCTTGCCAGCAATGCAAAGAGAGGTGGAAGTCCTGCAACTGCTTCAATACTTTTTCTGTGTCGATACCGATTTCGGCATAACGCTCTTTGGCTACTTCATAAGCCTTTGATACCAATTCTGTTTTCATGTTAGTTTTTATAGTTTATGTTTTTATTAAATATTATTTTGTTATTTCAAGATATTTCTCGTAAGCGGCATCCCAAATCTCCTTGTCCTGAGGTTCGAAAGCCTTTAGCTCTATGCTGTTTGCTATGATGGCGCGCATCTGCCAGATGTCGTCTACCAAGCCGGCAGCCTTAGCCTGAAGCATGATATTGCCGATAGCTGTACCCTCCTGAGGACCTGCCAACACCTTAACACCACAAGAGTTTGCAGTAAACTGGTCGAGATATTCATTCTTCGAACCTCCACCAATGATATGCAATACGTCGATATCAAAGTCAGCAAATTCCTTAAGCCATGTTATAACCTGACGATAGCGCAAAGCCAAAGAGTCGAAGATGCAACGGCAAGTCTGAGCATAGCCAACAGGCTCTGGCTGATTTGTGCGACGGCAATATTCGTTGATAGCCTCAACCATAGAAGCAGGGTTTACGAACAATTCGTCGTCAGGATTGATGATACTGCGGAAAGGTTCACACTTCATAGCTGCCGACTGCAACTCTGCATGACCCAAGCCTTCAGCATCCTTCCATTCCTTACGGCAACGCTCATATATCCACATACCGCAGATATTCTTCAAGAATCGAGTAGTATTCTCTATACCGCCCTCGTTGGTGAAGTTGAGGTCGAAGCTACGCTCGTTGATAACAGCATTCTTTGTCTCGATACCCATAAGGCTCCATGTGCCGCTACTCAAATAAGCAAACTTCTCGTTCTTTGCAGGCACAGCAGCTACGGCGCTACCTGTATCATGACCAGCTACAGCAATTACAGGGATTGCTCCAAGACCTGTCATATTCTGAACCTCTTCAGTAAGAGTACCTATCTTTGTGCCTGGGTTTACCATTTCGCCAAACTGGCTACGCTTCAATCCTACACTCTCTACGAGCGAATTGTCGAGGTCGTGAGTGCGAGGGTCAAGCATCTGTGATGTAGAAGCGATGGTATATTCGCATACAGCCTTACCTGTGAGCATATAGCTAAGGGCATCTGGCACAAACAATATCTTATCTGCATTTTCGAGTGCCACATCCTGTGCCTGCTTCATAGCATAAAGCTGGAACAGGGAGTTGAAGTTCATAAACTGTATACCAGTAATATCATAAACTTTTTCCTTAGGCATACATTTATCGAAATATTCCTCCATCTTACCGAAGGTGTGAGGGTCGCGATAAGCAAGAGGGTTGCGCAATAAGCTGCCATTCTTGTCTACACATACGAAGTCAACACCCCAAGTATCAATACCGATGCTTTGGATTTCGATTTCCTTTTTTGCTACGAGCTTCAATCCTTTAATAATCTCATTATACAGAGCGTAGATATCCCAATAGAAATGTCCACCAGTCTGGATAAGGTTGTTGTCAAAGCGAGTAAGCTCTTCGAGCACCATCTTTCCATTTTCGATAGTACCTATGATAGTTCTGCCGCTTGTAGCACCAAGGTCGACAGCAAAGAAATGTTTTGGTTGTTCCATCTTTGCGGATAGTTTAATATCGTGATTTAGTTTAGTTACTTAATTAGTTATTGACTAGTTAGGTTTAGTCGTTTGCAAAGATAATCCTTTTAATAATGTCGGCAACATGGTTATTTGATTTTTGTTCATTAAGTTTTGAGATTGGTAAATATACATATTTTATAAATAGGTATGGAGAAATATGCAGAAAAAACAAGATTAGGTCGATAGTATGAAAAAAAATGTGTAAGTTTGCACCTTAATTAATCAAATTACAATTATACTTTTCTAAAAAAACATGTCTACATTATCAATTGCCATTATCTTGGCATTCGTTATCGGCTATCTTTTCATAGCCATTGAAAGCGTAACTAAAATCAACAAGGCTGCGATAGCCTTGCTTATGTTCGTAGTCTGCTGGACCATCTTTATGATCGACCCAGCCTCTCTTGTTCCTGCTCTCGCAAGCGTCGACCACAGTCAGATGGCTAATGCCGTGAGCAAGATTATCGAGGAGCACCTTGGTGAAACCGGCACTACCCTTTTCTTCCTTATGGGTGCCATGACCATCGTTGAACTTGTCGACCAGAATGGCGGCTTCAACTTTGTCAAAGACACTCTGAAGACCAAGAGTAAACGCTCATTGCTATGGCGTATTGCCATCATGACCTTTATTCTTAGTGCCATCCTCGACAACCTCACCACTTCTATCGTGATGATTATGATATTGCGCAAGCTCGTCAAAGAGCGCAAAGATCGTGTCATATATGCTTCGCTTGTCATCATCGCAGCCAACTCTGGTGGTGCGTTCTCGCCTATTGGCGACGTAACAACCATCATGCTTTGGAACAAGGGCGTTATCACAGCAGCTGGTGTTATCACCGAAGTGCTGATACCTTCTATCGTTTCTATGGTTATCCCTGCCTACGTTCTTTCGTTAAGCCTTAAGGGCGAGCTGGTTGTACCAGAAGCCAAGAAGGCAGCAAACGCAGAAGAAGACTATCTCACAGCCTCTCAGCGTAAGCTTATCTTCTTCCTTGGTGTAGGCGGTTTGATTTTTGTTCCTATCTTCAAGACCATCACCCATCTGCCTCCATTCGTAGGTATTTTGCTTGTTCTCGGTATTCTTTGGACCGTTACAGAGAGCATGTATCGCCACCTTGAGCACGACGATAGCGACGGTATGCAGAAGCGCGTAAGCCGTATGCTCACTCGCATCGATATGTCTACCATTCTCTTCTTCCTCGGTATCTTGATGGCTGTAGGCTCTTTGCAGACTATCGGAGCCTTGGCACAGCTTGGCGAAGGTCTCAACGTTTGGTTTGATGGCAACCACTATCTCGTTACAGGTATCATTGGTGTGCTATCAAGTATTGTCGACAATGTGCCTCTCGTAGCTGGTTGTATGGGTATGTATCCTGTACAGGCTGTAGGCGATATGGCTGTCGACGGAATCTTCTGGCAGCTCTTGGCATACTGTGCTGGTGTGGGTGGTTCTATGCTCATCATCGGTAGTGCCGCAGGTGTTGTTGTTATGGGCTTAGAGAAGATCACTTTCGGCTGGTATATGAAGCACATCTCTTGGGTTGCTTTCTTAGGATATATCGCCGGTATCGTAAGCTACTGGGCACTTAGAACATTCGTTTTCTAAGTGAAGAACGAAGAGTGAAGAGTGAAGAATTTAAGTAAAGAGTGAAGAACGAAGAGTGAAGAATCCATTAGTCTTATTGCTATTTGATTCTTCACTCTTCACTCTTCACTCTTCACTTTTATGCGACTAGTCGTATAAGCTCATGCGATTAGTCGCATACGCACTTTCGAATAGTCGCATAAGCCGGTGCGACTAATCGCTTATGCATACGAGTGCATGCCTGTAAGGAAGTAGTTCACACCAAAGTATGTCATGATGATACTCAAGAAAGCTAAGGTCATATATACGTGGTATGCTATTGGCTTACGGAATAATGGTAAGCTCTGAGTGTGTACCACCACGGCATATAGCATAAAGGTGATAAGCGCCCATGTTTCTTTGCTATCCCAACTCCAATAATTTCCCCAACTAACGTTTGCCCAAATGGCACCAATAAAGATGCCGAAGCCCATGCAAGTGATGGCAGGATAGAGGAATATTCGGCTCAACACCTGCAAAGCTTCTGCATGCGAGCGCATAGCCAAGCCCATGATGCCACAGATAAATGTCAACGACAGCAGAGCATAGCTCATCATTATGATGCTGACATGCAGGCTCAGTAGCGGACTATTCAATACTGGCATCATCTGTCCTATGGCAGGGTCCATCTGATTGATATGGCTCACAAGCAAGAAGAAACCTGAGAGCAGGAAGCCAAACACCATCATCAGGCGTATCTTCATCTGCATAACTATGGCTATCAGCATCACAAACCATGCCACCGTGAGCATACTCTCGTAGCCGTTCGACATAGGAATATTGCCACTCACTATCCAGCGCAAAGCCAAGCCGAAGGTCAAGGCTGCAAACGACAAACAAAGAAGTATTGGCAAAGCCACATCGAGCACCTTGGCATGGCGCTTCTTTGTCATGCGATAGATGGTATAGAATAGGGCTATAAAGCCAAGCGTGAGGTTTACCATGAAAAGGATTGTGGCAAAAGGAAAGGCGTTGATGATGCGTTCAGCTCGATATTGGGCAACTGTAGGCAACGAACTTCCTGCGCTCATGCTCTGATATTTCTTCATCTTTTCGAGATAGATATCCACATTATCCATCTTGCCTGCTCTAACATCTTCGTAGAGCAACGAGAACACATTATTTATATACATAGCATGCTGACGCTCCACAGCCATAGGCAACCTGTCTACAGGCGCATACCATCTTGTGGTGCCCGCCTTGATGAATGGTTCGTTTCTTGTAGCCTTTACATTCTTGGTAAAGGTATATGGCAACACCTTCATCGATATTCCACGACGCAGATTAACGATAAGTTGCAGTTTGCCATCTATATCTGCCGCCTGCTGATGAAACTTATCTTGGTTACCACTATAGAATTCCTGTACATATTGCCCTATGATATAGCCTCCCATTTCGCTATTAAAGAAAGTCTTCATAGAGCAATAATCTGGCAACTGCATAGTAGATTTCAGTTCGCCACTCTTAATCTTTATGAAAGGTTCGTTTTCCCATACTTCGCCATAGAATAGCCATCCCGACAGCACTTGTTCTGCCGAGAGTCCTCTATATGAGCGTGCTCCATATATCTTCTTACAGAAGTCAAGAGCATAGGTCTGCACAGGACAAATGCGATTGTTGTACAATATGCAAAGTTTGCCAAACTTTTCAGCTTCTGCCTTAGGCAATACAGCCTGTTGCAGATTGTCTGATGATGCTGGCGACGACTGGGCATACGCCTTGTTGCCATTACCTATACCAATAGTAAAGAGCAAGGCTATGGCAAGCACACCTTTCTTTATCAAGTCGTTTGAGAGCAATCGGCGATAGCTTCCCTTAGGGTCGACGAGCATCCAAACGAGGGCTATAAAGAGTAGCGCGTAGCCGGTATATGTTATAGGAATGCCGTAGGGGTCGGCATTTATTGCAAGCACACTACCCTTCCCGTCTTCATCATACGACTGCTGATAAAACCTAAACGAGCGATGAGAATAGATATTATTCATCGCCACGAAGCCTTCGCTCTTTTCGTTGCCATCAACAATAGTAAATCGCGAAGAATAGTCGGCTGCAGCATTAGTGCCATCATGCATCTTTGTTTCAAAGCGTTGCAAGCATACCGAAAATGGCAACAGCTCTTCTTTCATTCCTTCTTCGCCATTATTTGTCATATATGAGTTCACGGTCTGCCCCACTCTCAGATGTATCATGCCTCGCTTAGCTGTTATGTGAGTAACCAATGCACCTGCCAATATCACTACAAACGACAGATGCAGAACAAGTGTTGACGCACGGCTAACTTTCCGCTTGATGATATAGAAAATGCCGAGTGCCGTCATCACAGCCCATAGCAATATAAACCACCACGAGCCATAGATATGCGTATGCACATAGTCTGTGCCTTGAGCCTTCTCCACGATTGTGGCTACAGCCATGCTCACGAGCACAAGGATATATAGTATAGAGATAATCTTTTTAATCATTTCCAGATTTGTTTGCGTTTGCTATTTGCAAAGATTCAAAAAATATAGATTCTATATTTGACGTTGCAAAGATAGAAGTTTATTCTGACATATAACTATGATAAGCAAAAAAACAGCCAAGTTGCTAAGAGCTTGGCTGTTCTTGTTTATACCATGTATACAGATTATATAGCATTGATGAATGCAACTACTGCATCGCGCTGCTCCTTGGTAGCATTATAGAAGTTGAGTGCTGCGTTGTAAGCATCGCTGCGCTTGTCGTAGCAATGCCACATGATAGCCTCAACTACGTTGCGTGCACGACAGTCGTGCAAACGGTCGTCTCTACCTGTGAGCAAGTTTGACAATCCACGTCCCCACAATGGTGTGGTACGACACCAGCCTGTACGTATGTCATTTGCCATAAACAAGCGGTGCTGAACCAAGTCGGTGTAAGGATAGATGGTCTGCTTAGGATATTTTGGCAACATCTCGTTAGCATTCTTGCCTACACTCTCGGCATAAGCTTTGATGGCATTGTCTACCCAATAGTTGTCTTCGCCTGTTGTCCAAGATGGCTTATGGCAGGTAGCGCAGTTCCATTGTGTGAAGAGCTTCTTACCCTCCTGCACCTGAGCATCGTCGAGGTTGCGGGCTGCAGGAACAGCAAGACCACGATGCCATACCATGAAGTCGTAGTAGTCTTTGTTGCTCATCTCTTCTTCACCATTATATGGAGCACCATTCAAGAGATATTCCTCAAAGATATTCTTCTTCTTTGCGGTGTTGCAGCTCAAGAGCTCGTACACTCTTTTCTTGATACCCTCATCGGTACCATCAGCATAGTAAGGATGCAATACTGAAGTTTCGCTCTTGCCGTTCTTCTTGATTTCTTCTATCACCTTAGGTTGTTCTGACTGATACTTAGCCCATTGAGCTGTGGTATAGAGATAATGACGGTCTGAACGAGTAACGTTAGTGATATTCCAAATTGCGTTAGCACCAGGACCATCCTGCAATGAGGCACGGGTCATAGCATAAGTAAACTTCTTGACTTTCTTTTGGTTGTCAGCCAATGTATACCATGCTGTTGATGCCCAATCGTTCTTCTCCTTATCCCACATAAGAGGGTTGAGTTCTGCGTATTTAGCTTCCTGCTGATATACCTTCTTCATATCTTCCTCATCGATAGCATCAAGAAGACCAGTACCATAGATACCGATTGTTGACTCAAGGCGTACCTCATAGTTGGTAGGCTTTGGATAAGTGTTGAAGGCTGACTGAGGGATTGTAACCTCAGGATATTGCAGCTTAAACTCCTCGCCATCCTTAGGGAACTTCATAGCAAGTCCACTTGGCATAGATGATACAGGTACCCAGTCGATATTCATCTGCTTCTCGTCGATAGGTGCTGAGAATGGAGCCATAGCCTTTGTCTGTGGCATACCTGTAACTTCTTTGATATATGAATTAGCCGCATATTCGTATGTATTGCCTTCGGCATCAACTGCAGAACCTGCTGTAGGGTGATATATTACGAGCAGATAGCCATTGCCAAACTTGTCGCCAAGATACTGATTCTGCACCTTGCCATGACCATAGCCTGGGTGGCAATGTATACAACTTGTGCGCACCCATGCAGGACCAAGACCTTTACGAGGAGCATCAGCAATAGTATAGATATGCTCAAAAAAGTCTTCACCCTTATTAAAGCTGGTAGACAAACCTTGCTTTGTGGTAGCAGGGGTTTCTGCCGAATAGCTCATACCTTCGTCAGTACCAAGCTCACCACCAGGAAACCATTCTGATGCAGCAAACACTTCGTTGGCTTTACCAAACTGCGAATTGCCGGTAAGCTTATCGTTTACTGGCGCATCGTCGTCAGAACAAGACACCATAGGCAACGCCATGAGTCCTGCCATCAACATTTTACTAATCCTTAGATAATTCATAATATACCGTTTTTTTAAGTTGTTTATTTTATGCATAATAGCATCTCGCCAATTTTAGGTATCGACGAGATGCACAATAAATAATATATATACTAAGCTAATAAAAATTACTCTGGGTTAACCTCGTCAAACTTCAAGTTCCAAACGGTGCTCACATACTTAACGAATGGGTAAGGCATAGCACCGATCTTGTTGATAGCATTCTGGATGGCAGCTTCTACACGCTGACCCTTAGCTGTGGCATTAGCCTGGAAGAACTTGTGGAGACTGTACTGAGCGTTAGAACTTGTACCATTTGTGCCACCATACCATAGGTTCTCGATAGAACGGATGTTATTCTGGAAGTCGGTAATAGAGTTGTAGCTATATGGTGACTCTACATAGCTGATGTCACCAGCCTGGAATGGGTTAGCAATCTTTGCTGTACCTACCTCGTTAGAGATACCCCATGCTGAACCTTCTTCCAAAGAGATGAGCTGCTGGAGAGCAATCTTCAAAGTAGCGAACTTACTAATCTGCTTGTTTCCAGCGTTCTTAAGGTTTGCAGCATATGAAACACCCTTCTCGGTCTGATACTCAAGACCTGCAGCCTTAACAGCAGCAAGACGCTCAGCGTTAGGATTCTCTGACCATGCTACTTCAAGCTCGTAAACGTGGTTTACCAAGTCTTCGATAACAACCTCTGCATACTTCAACTCCTCTGAGCCCTTAACATCGGTGAAACCTTTGTATGTGTCGTAGCCCTGGAATTCAGCTACCTTACGTGGCTGACCATTGCGGAACAAGATAAACTCAAGAGCGTGGAAACCAAGGATAGAAGCATCCTCAATTGCTTCATCGCTAAATTTGCCTGTTGCGAAATATGAGTGAAGGAGGTTACGGTTCAATGGCCATGAGTCGATATGTGGGTCAATCTCAAAGTCTGAAGCTGCACCACCAAGGAAAGCCTCGCTCTTCTCCCACAATGCACGTGCATCCTTGAATGCTTCACAAGCATCATTAATATTCTGCTGTGTGAGGTTGCTTGTATTTACACTTTTAGGGAGTGCGGTGTGAAGACGCTCTACGGCATCAGCCAAATTCTTATATGTAGGCTGAATGGTGTTATCAACAGCATTAGCAAAAACATTCTTCAAGTAAGCTTCCTGCTCATCGGTAAGATTAGCGTCGTTAACCTCCTTGTATGCATCACGAAGAGCATTACAAAGTTCATCGCATGCATCCATAGCGCTCTGACCATAAGCTTTGTTAGTATACTTTGTGCCATCGTCTGGATCGTCATCGCTATCACAAGAAGTAAAACCTAATGGCAACGCCAATACTGCCATGAGCATCACGGCACTCTTAAAAATCTTTTTCATCCTTTTTTGTGTTTATAAATTGTTTATTTATGTTTTATCTTTCGCTAAGAACCAACGTTTGCTTACAGGAACCAGCCTTCGTAAGCAACACCAATATTTATTGCAGGCTCGTTGTTGTACTGGCTCTTCAAGAATCGGTGAGAATACTCTGCCTTGATAGCCACCTGCTTAACAGGGAAATAGTTGATACCAACTGCCATGCGCTTAACATTGGTATAGTCGTAAGATGTATTCTTGGTCTTAGAAGCATATGGATTATAGTGCTCATAGCGACCAAAGACATAGAGTTTCTGCTCTTCCTTGCGTAGTTTCTCTATCTGCGAGAACACGTTGTAGCCTGCTTCAATACCATAGGCAAAGGCATTCTTGCTAACGAAAGCGGAATGATGGAATGGCGAAAGACCATTCAAGCGGTTGGTGAAATACTTCAACTGCTGTGCATCGCTCAAATATCCATAGTCGGCTTGTCCACGAACTATCCAGTTGTGATCGTCGTAAGTGAAGTCGACTGCACCAACGGCTACAACTCCTTTATACTTCGACTCTGCACCATTCTTATTGTTTGGATATGAGTTGCCAATGGCATGACCATAATATCCACTCAAACCAATGCGCAATCCCTTGATGCTATAGTTGTCAAGGCGAAGGGCTGTACCATATTTTGTTGCTATCTCGCCTTCGGTAGGAGTACCAGGACCTTTGTTTATCCAACCTGTGTTTGTGAAGTTGTCTGAATTGAGACCTGCAAGGAACTGCAACTCATAGCGCCAGTTCTTTGTGCGTCCCCAAAAACTTACACCCGTTTGATGCCAGGTGCTTGGCATAATGGTATTCTCCCCCTCAGGACGATATACTGTAAAGAAGTTCAATGGCTCGTGGTGAGCATTGTTCAAACCTACAGGAACCACGATATGTCCAGCCTTGATGTTAGCCCATTTAGCGAAAGACTTCTGAATCCAGAACTGCTCGAGCTCTACTTCTCCACCTTTCTCTACTTCCTGCTCCCATTCGCCTCCTTCTTCGTCTTCTTTCTCGTATGCCATACCTACTCCACCATGTTCAAACTCTATCTCAGAGCCCATCGACCAACCTTTGCCGAAGTCGTAGCTTAGGTATACAACAGCATGAGGAATATCAAAACGACCATGACTTGGATCATCCTTGTGCTCATCTGCCAAACTATAACGGCTCACGTGGTCGCTATAGAAATTTCTACTATATGCTGCTTCACCATATCCTCCCACATGCAACTGGGCAGAAGCTATATTTGGCAGCATTGTCATAGCGGCTGCAGCAAACATCAAAACCTTACTTCTTGTTTTCATAATTTTGCTAAATATTTATTTTTGTGTGCAAAATTATGGCTATTCAGCGAGCATCGCAATACCTAAATATTGGTAATCAAAGGCTTACCTTCACCTATAGTAGGTATAGCTATCTTAACAGCATATCGAGCATACCTATATAAGGGGAACAAACAAGGATATAAAAACAATGGCGACCACCCTCATAGAATAAAGAGGATGGTCGCCATATTAAGGTATATATAACAAGCTATTTCTGACGTATCAGAGAGCGAGACAAGTCTACAGCAAGCAGGGCTAAAGACAATATAAATAAGGTAAGCTCTTCGCCAATACCTTTGTTTACGAAATCATATGTCAAGAACAAAGCTAACACAACATCGAAGGATGCGCCAAAGCGAAACTCATGATAAAAACTTGGTTGCTTCTTCAAGGCTTTCACTCCTATGAAACCTGCAAATATTATCACCCCAACAGCCATTGCAACAAACACTATTGCAGCAGGATTGCTAATTACAGCCACCGCTTCAACTATACCATACACAGCTAACGCTATAACAAGCAAGGCTTGCACCACGCAAAGACCTACCTCCTTAGATGTTATCGCTTTTACTTGCTTATTGCCTGTAGTCCAGAGTGTTACATCTATTAATGCAAAGATGAAACAGGCAGCATAAATCACTTTTCCCCACACGCCTGCAGTTTCTTCAAAGAAGAATGACGCCCACGCAATTGTCAACATCAAGCAATCAAACAACAATGTTGTTACCGATTTCTTTGTTCTAATATTCTCCATAATATAACTCTTTGTGTTTTTGTGTTAAATATATAATTAGTAGTTGTTCTCAGGTTGCTATGCCTACATATTTCTAAACTCGCTTGGCTTCTTACCAGTCTTAATCTTAAACTTCGACGAGAAGTAATCTGGCGACTCGAAGCGCAAGCGATAAGCTATTTCCTTGATGCTAAGGGTGGTAGTAGCAAGTAGTTCTTTGGCACGCTGCAAGCGGAGGTCTTGCTGATATAGAGCTGGTGAGATACCTGTAAACTCCTTAAACAGCTTACGGAAGTTGCTATAGCTAACTCCCAAATCTTCTGCCACCTGCTGTATGGTAAGGTCAACCTCCAACGATTCACGTATTCTTAGGCGGGCAAGGTTTATCATGTCGACTCGAGTGTGGTCTTTTGAAAGTTCCATACTACGCTCAAGAGCATACATCAATCCAACGAGATGGTTCACGATGCCTGCCAATATCTGTTGTAAATATGGAGCCTCTTCTTGTGCTCGCTTATATGCTTCTTCATACAGACGTATGATGTCGGCACTAAAACCTACATGGTATATAGGCTTATCTACCGACAAGAAGCCTGCCTTCACACGGTCGTCGACATTCTTACCCTTAAAGCCTATCCAATAGCTCTTCCATCCATGCTTGCCAGTAGGATAATAGGTATGCCACTCACCTGGGAACAGCAAGAAGAGATCGCCAGCCTTTAATGGTACATCCTTGGCATGAGCAGAATTAAAGACTCCCTCACCTTCGGTTATATATAGCAACTGGTATTCGTTTAGAACACGTCCTTTATCAATATCGAAATAGTAGCCATCGGCATGTCCGCGAGTTGGATAAGTATCGGCAACTCCTATCTCTTCATATCCTACGGTGTTAACGGTAAGACCCCATTGAACGTCTCGAGGGTTAACAACCAAATATTTACTTATCTGCATAGTAATGAGTGTTTGAATGTTGTGTCTACAAATTTAGAATGATGGTTATGCTTTCACCTGCAAATGACGCATAGGATGACCGCCCCACGCAGAGTCGTTGACATATTCAAAGCCGCAAGCTGTATATAGACGCTCGGCATCAGGATTGCCTTTGTCAACAAGTAATCCCACAGCTGGGATATTCAATCTGCCAGCCTTTTCTATTGTTGCTTTCAGCAATTTCTTTGCTATACCCTGACGACGATAGCGCTCATCAACAGCTATGCTATCGAGATATAGTTCGCCAGCCTGTGTCTCGTCGTCGATATCAGAAAAGTCTCTACCAAAAGCTTCAAGAGCTGCTGCAACAAAAGCATTACGGAGTTCACGAAGGTCTTTGCCATCATAACTTACGCATACGCCTGCCACATTGCCATCGTCAGCCAAAGCGACAATAGAATTGCGATAACTATATTGGCTATTGTCAGCCTCAACAAGACGAATCATCATATCCTCAAAGTCTTGAAGTGTATGCTCTGGTCCTGCGAAATACTGGCAACAATCGTAGTTCATAGCTTGCATTATCAATTTTGCAATAGCTACAGCATGCATCTTTTCTGCCTGTGTAATAGTCATTTTCTAATTTAGGTTTTATTATAACAAACTGCACTCGACAATATGTCGAACTGAAACTTTAGCTATTTGCAAAGATAGTATAAACGAGTGGAATAACAAAAGAAATACGAAGTTTTCTTTTTTATTTCCGAGTGCAGCCTATCTTATAAAATGCAAAAAACAATAACCCAAAAGGATTATTGTTTTTTACATATTTAATATATACGCCTACTATATTTTAGCAAGCAGGCAGGGTGAAATCGAATATTAAGCCACCAGAAAGCTGATTGTCTACCGATATTCTGCCACCATGTAGCAATACGGCATTCTTCACTATGGCGAGTCCTAAGCCTGTACCTCCCATCTTTCTGCTACGTCCCTTGTCTACACGATAGAAACGTTCGAAGAGTCGTGGCAGATGTTCGCGAGGCACTCCCACTCCATTATCCTTGAATATGAAATGCCACATAGGACCTTCCTTCTGAGCCGAGAGTATAATCGTGGTACCAACACCAGCGTATGCAATAGCATTATCCACAAGATTTCGGAACACGCTATATAGCAAACTCTGGTTGCCCTTAACGGCAAGATCCTTAGGCAACAGATTATTGAAAGCCATATCTTTCTCTGCCAATTGCAAGGCTGTCTCACTCTTTATTGTTGCCACCATCTGTGTTATATCCACCTCACCAAACTCAGTTTCTTGTGGAGCATCGTCCATACGATTCAGAGTAGAAATATCGTGAAGCAAAGCTGTGAGGCGTTGGCTTTGAGCAAAGCATCGTTGCATAAACTGCTTCTTTGTTTCTTCACTCATATCGTCGTTGCCAAGTATTGTCTCCAAATAGCCCTGAATACTTGCCACAGGAGTCTTTAGCTCGTGGGCGATATTCTGAGTGAGCTGTCGCTTCAACATATCTTGCTCTTTACGTGTAGACTGCAAACGCTTATAAATCTTTATTATTCGCTCTGCTATTTCGCCTAACTCATCGTTAGGAAATTCTGCCAAGTCTTCAGTCTCTAAAGATTCGTTATGGTCGGCTTTATATGCAAAGAGTCGTAGCTTGCCTACATTCTTGCCAAGTCTGCGAGTAAATCGCCACAACACAATAGTCAATACAAGCAATGCACCAAGGGTAAACCAGATATAATGTTGGTCAGCGCTTAGCGAACGAATAAGATTGTTGTCGTAAGGCAACGCACTACGAACAATTACTTTGCGTTGTGGATAATATGTGGCAGAATAGAAATAGTCGTGATTCAGAGTATTGCTCTTTCTGTCAACAGTATATCCTTTTCCTGTAGCCAACGCCTGACGAATCTCAGGACGGTTTAAGTGGTTGGCAGCATGAGTAGGTTTGCTGAGCTTATTGTCGTATATCACATCGCCCTTAGTATTGATGATGGTGACTCTAAGTCCAGGCATATTGTGCATAGCCACATACTTTTTCATAGCGCCAAAGCCTATTAGCTCCATGGTATCGAGCGACTCTGCCATATGGTCGTTGTAGCCTTGCAACCTTATATTCAGGGCTTCTATCTTAAATTGCTTTTCCCTGTTTTGCTGAAACATGATTAATGCCACGGCAAAGACAAGGAATATTGCCATTACCGAAGCATATAGTTTCTGACCTACTGTTAGTTTCATATTCATCATGCGTCAAAATAATATCCGAAGCCCAAGCGGGTAACAATACACTTTGAGAATCTTCCTATCTTCTTTCTCATACGAGTGATGTTGACATCTACTGTGCGGTCGAGCACCAGCACATCCTTAGGCCAAACTTTATCGATGAGTTCCTGGCGTGAAAAGACTCTTCCGCGTTCTTCGAGCAACAGCTTCAACAGTTCAAACTCGGTCTTAGTAAATGGCACATCTTCGCCATCTACAGTAACAGTCTTCTTATCAAGGTTCATCTCCAAGCCCTGATAGCGTATCATCTGATGAGCCTCTGTATCAGGAGTTTCAGAAGTACGACGGAGCACGGCTCTAATTCTCACCATCACCTCACGAATAGAGAAAGGCTTTGAGATATAGTCGTCGGCACCGATATTGAAACCAGTAATGGTATCGTTCTCACTATCACGAGCGGTAAGGAAGATGATAGGAATCTGTGCTGTAGCAGGAGCTGACTTCAACTTCTTGGCGAGTGAATAGCCCGACATGCCTCCCATCATAACATCAAGGAGCAAAAGGTTGAAACTGGCAATATCCAATGTCAGCGCCTCTTCTGCCGAATTAGCTGTTTCTACGGTATATCCCTCTGTCTCAAGATTAAACTTTAGGATTTCACACAAGTCTTCCTCGTCATCTACCACAAGAATGCGGTAACCCTTATTGGCTGTGCCATCTGTTAAATCGTTCACCATAATATATTCATATATATTGTATTACGGTTGCAAAGATAGCACTATTTTCTTTCACACATATTACCAACATGTTACATTTTTATTAAAGACGCCATATTGTTATATATAAAATCTCTGTCCTTATATATATAATAAGGTGTAAACACCCAGAATCATGTCAATTTAGGGCTAATATCACTCATATACCACATTTGTGGTAGTACAAATGACGCAATTATGCTATTTCCAGTATCAGAATTTCGCCGTACCTTTGCAACCGTGAACATAAAGATACACAAACACAATTTATGGTATCACAATAAATAGACAACAACATAAAAACAAATAAAAGAAAGGAAACTATTTATGAGCAACGAAAGAAAACTCCGTTTCGAGACCCTACAACTCCACGTTGGACAAGAGAATCCAGATCCTGCAACTGATGCAAGAGCAGTGCCTATATATCAGACCACAAGTTATGTGTTCCGCAACTCGCAGCATGCTGCCGACCGCTTTGGTCTTCGCGATGCAGGTAATATCTATGGTCGACTAACAAACTCCACTCAGGGAGTATTCGAAGATCGTGTTGCAGCCCTTGAGGGTGGCGTAGCCGGACTCGCAGTTGCTTCTGGTGCTGCTGCCGTAACCTACGCTTTGCAGAACATCCTTCAGAATGGTGACCATGTGGTAGCAGCCGACAACCTTTATGGTGGCTCGTTCAACCTCATCACTCACACATTGACAACTCAGGGCGTTACATACACTATCGTTGATGTACGCAACTTTGATGAAGTAGAGGCTGCCATCAAGCCTAACACCAAGGCGCTCTATGCTGAGACTTTCGGCAATCCAAACTCTGACGTCACAGATATCGACCGTCTTGCAGAGATTGCTCATCGTCATAACATCCCTCTCATCATCGACAACACCTTCGGCACTCCTTACCTCATTCGTCCTATCGAACATGGAGCCGACATCGTTGTTCATTCTGCCACAAAGTTCATTGGCGGTCATGGTAGTTCGCTCGGTGGCGTAATCGTAGATGGTGGTAAGTTCGACTGGAAGGCTAATGCCGACAAGTTCCCTACCCTTGCCAAGCCAGACCCTTCATACCATGGTGCAGTATTTGCTGACGTAGCAGGCGCAGCAGCTTTCGTAACAAGAATTCGTGCCGTCATCCTTCGTGATACTGGTGCTACCATCAGTCCTTTCAATGCATGGATATTGCTTCAGGGCTTGGAGACTCTCAGCCTTCGTGTAGAGCGCCACGTGCAGAATGCACTTAAGGTAGTGGAATATCTTGCCAACAACCCTAAGGTCACCAAGGTTAACCACCCTTCACTCCCTTCTCACCCAGACCATGAGCTATACAAGAAGCTCTATCCTAATGGAGCAGGTAGCATCTTCACCTTCGAAATCAAGGGAGGTCAGAAAGAAGCATGGGCATTCATCGACCACTTGCGCATATTCTCACTCTTGGCAAATGTTGCCGATGTGAAGTCGCTCGTGATACATCCAGCCACAACAACACACTCACAAATGAGCCCTGAGGAATTGGAGCAGGAGCATATCTATCCTTCTACCATTCGCTTGAGCATCGGTATCGAGAATATCGACGACTTGCTCGATGCTCTCAAAGAGGCTTTCGAATATGTATAATCGTATAAACCAGAGTGATATGAAAATCGCAAAACAAATAACCGACCTTATCGGCCACACTCCTCTTGTGGAGCTTAGCAAATTCTCCAAACAACATGGAGCGGAAACACCCATCATCGCTAAGGTGGAATATTTCAACCCTGGCGGTAGCATCAAAGACCGTGTAGCATTTTCTATGATTGAAGATGCTGAGCGCAAAGGCATTCTAAAGCCTGGTGCTACTATCATAGAGCCTACAAGTGGCAACACCGGTGTTGGCGAAGCTCTCGTTGCTGCAGTAAAAGGCTATAAGCTCATCCTTACTATGCCTGAGACCATGAGTGTAGAGCGTCGCAACCTTGTTAAGGCTTATGGTGCAGAAGTTCGACTAACACCTGGTGCCGATGGTATGCCTGGTGCTATAAAAGCTGCAGAAGAGTTGCGAGCTTCTATCCCTGGAGCTGTTATCCTTGGCCAGTTTGTTAACCCTGCCAACCCACAAATCCACTATCAGACAACGGGTCCTGAAATTTGGGAAGATACAGATGGTACAGTCGACATCGTTGTTGGTGGAGTTGGTACAGGTGGAACAATATCAGGTATCGGCAAATATCTTAAGGAGAAGAATCCTAATATCAAGGTAGTAGCTGTAGAGCCAGCCTCATCGCCAGTACTGAATGGAGGTAAGAGTGGTCCGCATAAAATCCAAGGCATTGGTGCAGGCTTCGTCCCTGACACCTACGATGCATCAGTAATCGACGAGGTCTTGGATATTGAAAACGACGACGCCATCCGTTCTAGTCGTCAGCTTGCACAACAGGAAGGCTTGCTCGTTGGCATATCATCTGGTGCTGCAGCCTATGCTGCTACCATCCTTGCCAAGCGACCAGAGAATAAAGGTAAGAAGATTGTAGCCATCCTCCCTGATACTGGCGAAAGATATCTCACCACAGTATTATACGCATTCGAAGAGTACCCTCTGTAAGAGGTTAAGTGAAGAACGAAGAGTGAAGAGTGAAGAATTTAATAGTTTTATAGCTATTAGATTCTTCACTCTTTTTTTATTATAATTAAATAAACCACTATAGTTTATAAACTTTCAAGCCATTTTCTGCCACTTTTGGTATATGAAGACCAAAGATACAAGGCGAGAGCTACTATACCTACGCCTGCGAAAATAATATAAATACCTTCCATAATTATTTCTTTTTTAATATATTGTCTGCAAATAAAGCTAAAGAAAGTGTAGCAAAAATACTGTTTTATAATGTAATGACCAAAGAAAAACGACTTTTTTTCCTTTTATCAGGTAAAATGACTAAAGTTTCGGATTTAGGCAGTGACGGGCTGAAAGCCCGTTTGGAATCAAATCCGAAACTTTAGTAAAATGATAAATACAAGTCAAGCAAAAAAAAAAAAACGGCAAGGCTATTTGAAACAAAAGCCTTGCCGTAAAGCCGATAACTAAAGTAAAGTCATCGAAATTATTTGTTGATTCTACTGATACTTATCTGCGTGTGTATGTGTAGAAATAAGATGTGTGACCATTAGAAACGCCCTCGGCAACATCTGTATTGAAGAGAGTTAAGTAAAAAGGCACAACCTTACAATCAAGTGCACGCACGTGATAGGTTACTTCCTGGTCGTCTTCCATAATCTTAACTTCTTTTTCGCCAGCTGTTGCATTACCTTTAAGCAAGCCATAAGCATTGGCAAAAACAGCAGGAGTGTGTGTGAAAGTAATTATGGTACGGTCAAGTATATTCTTCAGTTCTTCCTTAGAAATTGCTTGAGTGCTTCCGCCTGCTACAGCCTTCTCTGTATTGAAGTAGTTGCAGATCTCGAATGTCAGACCATCGTGGAATCTACTCTGCAAATAGTTCTGAACATTTTCGTTCATACCGCTTGTTGTGATAGTAATACCATCATTTGCAAAAGCTATATCAAGTTCAACCTTGTTGCCATCGATAACCATTTCAGCATGTTCGTTAGAACCATAAGTCTCGACATTTTGTGAGTGAGACTGCACGATAAGCATATCATCAACTGGGCAGTAGTACTCTGCAGGAGTTGGGATAAAGACGGTAACATCGCTCACCGAACGTACGTGGATAGAAAGCTTGGTATCGTTTGACGGATACTGACGCTCATTGATAGAGAAATTAACCTCTACTGAATCTGGATTTTCATTTCCTTCTGCACGTGTAACATAGAAAGGTGCAGTCTTTGCGTTTGCGTTTGCGTTTGTACCTACAGCATTACCATTTGCATCGAGTTCATTGCCATTAGAATAGAATGTCACTTTCGACGCTTTTGATGGTGCAAGCTTCACTTTTGTTGTTTCCTGTGTTGGTTCGTCATCGCTTGAGCATGATGCAAGACCCATAGTAAGAATCATTGCAGTAAAAAACATAAGTTTTTTCATAACTTATAGTAGTTGTTATATTTATATCGGTATGGCTTCTAACCCGATAATAGATTTAAAAATATAATATAAGATTTCACACTAAAAAGAACGTGGAGCCATACAAAGCTGCTTGATTCTACCATAGAAAGATCTTCACGTTGCCCTGTTAGACGGAAACGAACAGATGAGTTTGCGAAGTTCTTGTACAGTCAAAAATCAAAGCGCCTGTAACGCCTTTTTTATAAGATTTTGCAAAAGTAATATTTTATTTTATATTGACATTATATTTTCTTGATTTTTTATTGCAAATGCTTTTTTTGCATCAATATGTATTATATTATCATCTTATTTTTTCAATCACAGAAAAAAAGTTTTGTTTTTATTTGGAAGATTCAAAAGTTTAATGTACCTTTGCACCCGCAAACAACGATGGCGGGATAGCTCAGCTGGTTAGAGCGTCGGATTCATAATCCGGAGGTCGTGGGTTCGGGTCCCACCCCCGCTACAAAAAAGTCTTGTAAGTATCTACTTGCAAGACTTTTTTTGTTTATTACAAATTCACGGGAAATATGTGTCAAAAATGAATATAGCTTCGATGCCCAACGAAGTAAGCTTCGTTGGCGATTGAAGCCTGCTTCGTTGGCCATCGAAGCAAGCTTCATTTTTTCATAGGTTTTTATGGATTTGTGGTTTATCTATATCATTTTTACTAATTCTTCCTCCACTCCACGCAGTTCATCAAGCACTTCGGCAGCAAGTTTATTGGCTTGCGAAGGTTCAAGTTCAGCGATATGCTCGGGCGACAACTGCTGAATGGTGTTGAGAGTTGTGAGGTTGAGCATAGAGGCTATTGGCAAGAGCTTATGCGCTACGCTACCAATTTCTTTTATCTGGGCAGACAGAGATGTAGCATCTTCTTCAGCTGATGCGACTTCTGATTCTATATTCAAAGCAGAGGTCAACCTTGATATATATTCGTCAAGACTCGTTTTGAAATCTGTCAATATGGTGCGCTCAGCCTCAACATCGCCATCGGCAAAGACGGTTAATGCTGCAAAACGATTAGATGGAGAGTCATTATCTTGCGACTGATTGCCGTCGGCAGATGATGAAGCTGCATCAGGAGCAATGTCGCGAACGGAAGCAATCTCTTTGTTAGTAAGCTGCGACAAAAGCGTAGTCAGTCCAGCTGCGCCAAAAGGCTTAAACAGACAAGCATCGAAGCCTGCGCTATGCAACTCTGATTCGATGCTTCGCTCATGAGCAGTCATAGCAACTACAACCATATTGCTATGATCGATATTGCTGATTAGTTCTCGTCCGCCCATTTCTGGCATTTCAATATCTGCAAAGAGGATATGCGGATGCCAAGTTTTAATCATACGCATAGCCTCGTCTACATGTTGACAAGCTATGACATTCCAACGTCCAGGCTTGACATTGGCAAGCAATTCCTTTAGCAATTGCAACTGCAATGAGTCATCGTCAACAATCAGCACTTTGTACGTGTCGGTATCGGCAATATGCTTAGTGATATTGCTGCTTGGCGCATCTCGTTTAGCATCTTTATATTTTGCACTATCGTTGGAATCGATAGCCACAGGCACTCTGACTGTGAATACAGAGCCTTTGCCCTTGGTGCTCTGCAATTGGATGTCGCCACCCAGTATCTTTATGTTTTCTTTGGCTATTGACAAGCCAAGACCTACACCCTCGATGCCTTGTGCTCCAGGCAATCGGGTGAAAGCTTGGAACACTCGTTCACATTCTTCTTCTGTCATTCCTACGCCTGTGTCGGCAACCTTCACGGTTAGCCAACCGCCACCAACGACAGAGGCATCAACCACAACCCTACCCTCTTTGGTATATTTCAAGGCATTGCTAACGAGGTTGTCGATAATCTGCTTTATCCTGAAAGCATCGGCAACACACATCTTTGAACCACACCTCTGGGTATGACATTCCAAGGCAAGAGATTTCTCCATTGCCTGAGGCAGACGCTCTGCCACACAACTCTCTATGAGCTGCGATGGACGGAAGCTGACATTCTGTGGTTTTATCTTACCATCCTCTAACTGATGATAGTTCAAAAGAGCGGTAACAAGGTTTAGCAGATGGTTGGCAGACGACTGGATATTGCTAAGCCATGCCTTTGCTTTTTCGCCTGATACTTGGTCGGACAGCAATTCTATAAAACCAGATATTGATGCTGCAGGAGCTTTGATGTCGTGGGTTATAGTAAGGAGCAGTCGCTCGCGCTGCGCCATAAGCTTTTCGGTTTCAGCCTTAGCCTGAACGAGATAATTGCGATAGATACGTTCCTTGCGCATATCGCGATAGATGAAAAGCAGGAGTATCACCACGCATACCACCGACAGGGCTGCAAGCATTTCCACCTTGCGAAAAGCTGCCTTACGAACTACGAGGTCTTTGTCTAATGCTCGCTGCAGATACCTACGTTCTCCACCCTGAACATCTTCCAATAGTTGCTGCATACGCTGAGCCAGCTGCATGCTAACCATCTGCAGATTGCGTGCTTTGCGATTTACAATATCCTTATGTTGCTGTTTAGCCTTGTTTTCAGCAAGTTTAATCTCTGACAGCACATCAGCCACGGTATCAGCAATATTGATGGTATGACCCACGGAGTCGGTTACTTGTCCAAGTTCTTCTTGGCGAACGCTCACAGTATCGGCATATTGCTTGCGGAAAGCATCGGCAAGACGAGCAAAGAAGCCACGCTTCGTCTTTATCACCTCATACACGGTCTGCTTGTTTTCTTTGATTTCGGCAGTCTTCGGACGAATCACAAGCGAATCATGTCCGCTATGTAGATTCTTCACCTTATTATAATATAGGGAATCCGACTTATCGTTCAATAATTCTGCAATAACAAGTCGCACATTATTATATTTCATAGTCAATAGCAGTTGCAGCGAGTCTATACGCTCTTGCTGTCGTGGATCACTTACCAACGAGCGCAAGCCTGCCGTTGCCTTACGTGCTGAGTCTACAGCTTCGTTGTAGCTTCCCCACTCTTCCACCTGTCCAAGACATACAGCACGCTCGGCAGTACTAACCTTAAGCATGCTATATATCATTTGTTCGGCAGCATTCTGTCGGCGCATAAAAATGACCGAAGCCTCGCTCACATTCTGTTGCGACCGCATATTGCTATATAGTAGCCAGCCCGAAAATCCCAGCACTACTATCAGCACGATATATCCAATAGCTATTTTCAAATGGGTGTTGAGCTTAATCTTTATCATATAGTATATATATAATAATGTGTATTCTATATTCTTTGGCAAAATTACATAAAACAATAGATATTGCCATCACTTTTAGTTTTTTGTTAACTATTCATAACTACTTAAAATACAGATTGTTCAAGACGTATTAACAGTTAATGTTAGATAAAATGACACTATATTGTTTGTTCGGTTGAAGAAAAAATGATACTTTTGCAGAAACCCAAACCAAAACATTCAGTTATGAAACACAAACAAACACTATTTAGCATGTTGCTATTATCTTTAGTATCAGCAACACCATTGTGCAGCAACGCTCAAAGCGCATTAGACAAATTCCATATGGAGCTTGGCTTAGGCACAGGCACACCTAAAGACAAAATGACTCCTTTCGGAGCAAATATTGACTTGAATTATAGTCTAACAAACCGTTTCTCACTCCATGCGCTTTCTGAGGGCACCTATTTTATTCCAAAGGATGGAACGACGCACAAATACAACCAGGCAATAAACCTTGGTGGTGGACTGAGTTATACTATTCTTCCTCCAACAATTGAGAATAATGATGCTTTTGAGTTGAGAGCATCGGTAACCTCAACCATAGGTAGTTCTGATTTCAAGAATACTGCTTATAAGTTGGGCTTGTATTGGGTAGGCAATCCAAAGTCAAGCTTCTCTCCTGTTGTTGGTGTTGGCTACTCGTTCCATGATTTCAGAACAAAGGGCTTAAACAACTATCATGGCTTATATGTTTCTATAGGCTTCCGCTTTTAGTAACATACAATAATAGCAATAAAAATGCGGTATTGTCTTTATATAATATCTGCTAACGGGCGAGTCAAAATTATTGGCTCGCTCGTTTTGTATTTCCCCCAATTTGTATTAATTTTGCACTTAATTGTAATAAGCCCTTACTAAATGCGATATATACTATTCTTAATCCTAATATTTGCTGTTAGCTGCAGCGACAACAATCCGTTGTTGTCGCGTCTTGACCATATAGATTCCATTATGGATGAAAATCCGCAAGCTGCCTACGACAGTCTTTGCACTATTAAAAAGACTCAGAATATAGCGTCGGCAAAGAAAGTTAATATGAAATGGCGTTTGCTCATGGCAACGGCTAAAAACAAGTTGTATATGCATATGCCTACCAACAGCGCATTCTCTGAGGTTGTGGCATACTACGATCGCAATGGCTCTGATAACGAAAAGATGCAGAGCCGATATCTCTTGGGCTGCATTTATAGAGATATGAATGATGCACCAAAGGCAATAGAATGTTATAAACAGGCGCTATGTTATGCTGATACAACCGATGATAATTGCAATTATAACACCTTGTTTAGGATATATGGTCAAATGGCACCACTTTATGTAGATAACCATTTATATACAGAAGCATTAATGACACATCAAAAGGCGAGCATTTATGCCTTGAAGGCAGGAGATATTTATCAGTATATAAGGGGCAAAGAACTTATAGGAGGTGATTATTATGCAACGGGAGATACATTACAGGCAATTGCTATAGCTAAGTCGTGCATAAAACTATATGAAGATAACAATATGCATGAGGCTGCAGCTGCAGCTCTGCCTACAATAATTTATTCTTTTATTGTACAAGAGAAATATGATTCTGCCAAAATCTATATGCATAAATATGAAGGACAAGGAGGCTTGTTTTCAAATGATAGTATAGAACATGAAAGGGAACATTATTATTTTATCAAAGGTCTTTATAATATTGGCATAGAAAACATAGATTCTGCCGAATATTATTTTCGAAAGGTTATTAAATATGGGTATCTCTATGATGGATATAGGGGGCTTGCACTCGTTTACAAAAAAATAGGTGAGAAAGATTCTTTGGTAAAATATACCGAACTTGTGCAACAATCATTAGAGGAGACTATGGAAAATAGTCAAAGTAATGATGTTGTTAAAGTAAATGCTGAATATAATCCTAAAACGAAGCATAATGACATTTTATATGTTATTGCGCTATGTATGTTATTTATAATAATGGCGACTTTCTTTATTTTCGTATTTGTACAGAAAAAAGTTAGGAGAAAATTTGATAGTGATACAGTACTTATATGCAATAATACTACCAAAACTCCTAAAGCGTCAAATGAAGAACTCGATATTATTAATAAAGATATTGATGACTGGAAAAAAGAACTTTCGCTCACTATACATTTAGCTATTGAGGAACGTGATGTCTTGAAACATTTTGATGAATTACTTATTCCACAAAATGTACATCAGCATCCAAATCAAAACGATTGGACTAATATTATCATTTTAATGAAAAAGTATAAGCCAAAAACATACGATTTCTTAACGACTACTATGTCGTTAAGTGCTCAGGAATTAAAAGTGTGTATATTGGTAGTATTTGGATATACAAGTGGCGACATTGCTATTCTTCTTCAAGCTACAAATCAACGAGTTTCTAATATTAAATCTACACTTGGAATGAAGCTCTTTAATACTTCAGGAGCTAAAAATTTTACTAATAAATTCTCAAAGTCACTTATTATTAATAGGAAGAATATTTGAGATTTGCCTTAAAAAATAATGCCTTAACTGTTCAAAAACTATTATAAAGGCTCTAATATATACCAATGTGTAAAAATGTGTAATAATTTTATATCTTGCTGATTTATAATATATTACACACCGCTTTTGAACAGGAATGTGTAAAAATGTGTATTTTTTATAGCCATTAAAAACGCAGATTTCATCTACTTGTTTATATCTTTGCAACACAAACCAAATAATAACAAAATGAAGAAATTACTAACTTTATTCTTATGTTGCTTTTTAGCAATTACAGTAAACACAGTAGAAGCAGGGAACCCTTCTAACAATAAAAAGAAGGTTACTTTAAAAACAACTCCTTATAAGGCCTTAGGAGGTATGAAACGTTCGCCTATATTGCCTATATATGCATTTCAAGATGGAAATCTACTAATATTTGATGCCAGTCTTGAAGGTGCAAATATAGATATTGTTTCCGATGAAATGGTAGTTTTTTCTACACAGATAGATGAAAATGGTTGCGTAGAATTACCTGAAAGTTTGGAGGGGGAATTTGAATTGCGCTTATACGTAGGAGAGAATGTGTTCTCTGGGTTGATAGTATTATAATTTGTAAGTAAAGAGAATATTTTTTAGTCGACGAAATTATATTTCAGACCTTACTGACCAAAGGAGCAAAAGCCGAAAAGCTGTAAGAGTAGGCATAATAGATAAAAAAAATCATTATGGAAATAGAAATTTTCAATGAAGGATTTACAAACGAAATTAATCCGATGAGTCCAATGGAATTGGAATGTATATATGGTGGTGGAGGTAATCTAAATATCTTATCCCAATGCGACAAAGGGTACAAAGCTGGAGGACAATCGGTAACTTGCAAATGCGGTTATAAGGTATTTCTCCCTACTCCATAATTCTCTTCACTTAAATTTTCCCACAGAAAAAGACTTCAGTGGGAAATTAACTTTCAAAGCAATAATATTATGCAATTATCAAAATACAACATTTATATCAAAGATGATGACAAAATACAAATCTTTAACACTCTAACACATAGTTTCGTTAGGATAAAACAGTCGGATTTGGAAGATGCACGTTTGCATGAAAGTCAAATTACTCAAAAATTGTTAGATATGGGTATTTTGATAAACCAAGCAAATGAGGATGTGTATAAATATAAATATCTACATAATACAAAAAAGTTTCGTCAAGATGTACTTTTTCTATATGTATGCCCTACAACGTCATGCAACTTCAGTTGTTCTTATTGTTTTGAAGGAGAAAAGAAAACTTTGGCATACATGAATAACGAAGTAGAAAATGCTGTTATTGAATATATATCCAAATATAAAGGAAAAGATATTAATATAGTGTGGTTTGGAGGTGAGCCTTTGTTAGGACTTAAACATATAGTTCGTATAGATAAAGAACTTAAAGAAAAAGATGTAAAATATACATCTTCTATGATAACTAATGGAAGTCTACTTACTGAAAAAAATGTCACACTACTAAAAGATCTTCCACTTGATTTTATCCAAATATCTATGGATGGTGTTAAAGAAGTACAAGATTCACGTCGTTTTTTTCATTCTGGAAAAGGTTCTTTTGATTTTGTCATGAAAGGAATAGATAGGCTCTTATCTAAAACTTCAATTCACATTTCTATCCAAGTTGCAGTAGATAAACAAAACATTGACAGCTATGAAAACCTTTTAGAATATATGAACACACATTATCCAAAAGAGATGGATGAAAAAAGAATAGAGGTAAGTTACAATGTCATAGGTGATCGAACAAACTTTGACAATGGGAAAATTTGCTTCAATCATGCAGAGAGGTTCGAATACATTAAACATATAAACCAACTAAATATAAAAAATAAAAAAGCTATAGGCTTGCCAGGGCTATCACAACCTTGTATGTATCGCTCTACCAACAGTTTTGCAATAGATGCAGAGGGATATTTATACAAATGTTTAGAGCATGTCGGAAAACCAAACTATGCTGTTGGTAATCTTCTAAAACAAAAAGTATCTCTTTCAAAATTGGCAGAATGTGCATTTTCTTTCTCGGCATTTGATAATAAGGAATGTGTTAATTGCCCAGTGTTTCCTATATGTGGTGGAGGATGTCCTACAGACAGAATCAAAGAGAAAGGAAAGAACTTTGCCTCTTGCTCTTACTACAAAGAATACATTACAAACATATTGTCTATTATAAAATAAATAATACCATGAAGAAACTATTCCTCTATCTTTACTTTCTTTTATTTAGTGTCAACTCTTTAATGGCACAAGACATCAAAGGACGAGTTGTTGATGCTTCTGGTCAGCCAATAGAATACTTGACGGTTTCGTTATTGTCATTGCCCGACTCTTCGTTTATCAGCGGCACTACAACTAAGGATGATGGAACTTTCATTCTGAAACAAGCAAAAGACAAAAGCTGCATAATAAAAATATCTGGTCTTGGATATTCGCCTGTATACATGCAGCATACGGATTCTTTGGCAAATATCACACTGCAGGATATTACATATAATGTAGGAGAAGTGTCGGTTGTGGGCAAACGACCAACATCGAAAACTGTAGATGGAAATATCACTTTCTTTGTTGAAAATACAAATCTCAGCAAATATGCAAGCGGAATAATGGCGCTTGGACAGTTGCCTTTCATCGAAACTGCTGCCGATGGAATCAGCGTAAAAGGCAAGGGTGCGCCACTTGTATATATAAACAACAAGAAGGTGATGGACGACAACGAGCTAAACAGACTTGCTGCCGACAGAATAAAAAGTGTGGAATTGATATTAGTACCTGGACCTGAATATCCACAAGGTACAAATGCTGTAGTGAAAATTAAAACCATACGCCATGAGCAAGGATTGAGCGTAGAGGTTGCAAGCAATGAGAATTGGTTTAATCGCTTTAGCCACGAACAAGATTTAGACTTAAACTATCGTATTGGCAAATGGGATATATTTGCTGCTGCGGAATATGGCAAATACAAGACTAAAGAAAAGAATGAGAACCTGTATTTTACTAAGAATATAAACCCTGCATACACACTTACAGACTATAGCGACCGAAACTATATCTATGCAAACACAGGCATAAACTATTCTGACGACAAGAAGCATAGCGCAGGCATAAGCTATTCATTCACTCGCTATCCTAACAGCAAGGAACACAAGGTTGGCTCTGTGTTTATAGACGGTGATGATGGGCAAAGCCTCACCAACTCTACCGAAGTGAATAGCTTCAGACAGTCGTCGATGCATCATGTAAACACTTACTATGATGGCAAACTAAACGAGAAATCGAGCATTAATGCTAACTTCGACTACCTTGGTGGTTCTACATACCGTTCGTCGTTGACATCAGAAACTGGCAAAGAGCCTATTTCTTCCAACTCTACCAGCGACTACTCTATGTATACAGGAAAGATACAATCAACAAACTCTATATTGGGAGGTACTCTTACTGTAGGTACAGAAATAACATATTCAGAGAACAACGAGGATTATACCATGAACACCCTTGACATGACGCAGTATTATCCTTCATCATCAGTTCGTTCTACCCAATGGCTCGCAGGTGTGTTCTTGTCACATCGCTTAAGCATCAAAGACTTTGCGATGTCGTTTGGAGGAAGATTGGAATATACCGATTATCAATACTACAACCAAGGCGTAAAGGTGAGTGATGTTTGCGAACGCCACACACGTCTGTTCCCATTCCTTCGACTAAGCTACAACAAGGATATTTCTGTTTCTTTGTCGTATACAAATGGAATTACTCGTCCTCCATATAGCAGCATGACAAATATGCTTACCTACATAGACTCATATACAGCATATCAGGGCAATTCAAACCTCAAGGCTGCATATCGTAATGTCATAGACGCTGTTGTATCATGGAAAGACTTATATTTCAATGCGTCATACACATGGTATAAGGATGAGTTTTCGTCTATGAGCTATGTCAACGACCATGGCGTAATAGTTAGTACCGTAGACAATATGGACAATTACAGCCGACTGTCTGCTGACTTGTCGTATAGTCCAACTTTCGGTATATGGAGTCCTTCGTTATCTGCGGGAGTGGCTGTGCAGAATCTTACATATAACAATCAGAAGCTCAATAAGCCATTCTACACTTACAGCGTGGACAACAGCTTTACATTATTTAAACGCTTCGAACTATATATCACATGCTATGGACAAACAAAGGGTGATAGCGGCAACAGTTCTTTCCACCCTAACTTTGTAACAGATATGAACTTGAGCACACAATTGCTCAAAAACAAGCTTAGCGTGACGCTCTCGTTTACTGATGTATTTAACACAGAGAAGTCATGGTATACTACCATCTCTCCTACTGTGAAGACAGATTTCAAGAACTATAGAGATCGTCATGGTATTTCTATAAATCTCAGATATAAATTCAATCAAGTTAACAGCAAATATAAAGGTGGCATGTCGTCTTCGGAAATCAGAAGATTGGTAAGATAACCATCTGTTAGTAATAAAAATAGTAACAATGTCTTCATTCTCTTTCACTCCTCAACACGATGCTATGCAATGTGGTGTAGCATGTTTGCAAATGATATGTCAACATCATGGTCAAGAATATACTATAGAAGAGTTATCAGATTTATGTTTTGCTACACGACAGGGAGTTTCACTTCTTGGACTTAGTGAGGCAGCAGGACGATTAGGATTGCATACTATTTGTGGACATGTTACTATAGATATGCTTCGTAAGGCACCGCTACCATGCATATTGCATTGGAACCAAACACACTTTGTGGTATTATACAATGTCAAAAGAAATGGGGACTTCCAAATTGCAGACCCTGCAAAAGGTCTTATTTCATATAACGAGGAACAACTATTTGAACATTGGATAAGCACCATATCTGGTGGAAAAGAAAAAGGTGTAGCGATGTTTTTACAACCAACACCTGATTTTAAAAAGAATGAAAAGAAATATGGAAAGGGCGACGAATGTCGCTCATTCCATTTCTTATATAATTACATCAAAAATTATCGTAAGTATTTCGTACAGATACTTCTCGGATTAATAGTTGGTTGCCTACTTCAACTTATACTACCTTTTCTAACTCAGACCATTGTTGATACAGGTATACGTAATAAAGATATAGGCTTTGTCTGGTTGGTATTGCTTGGGCAGCTAATGCTTACAGTAAGTAGAACCGCTCTTGACTTTGTTCGACGGTTACTATTACTACATATCAGCATGAGAATAAACCTTTCGCTCGTTTCTGATTTCTTTATAAAGCTATTTCGTCTACCTATGGCTTTCTTCGATACTAAGCTTATGGGCGACATACTTCAACGTATTAACGATCATGAAAGGGTTGAACATTTCCTAACTTCACAGACACTAACAATTGCGTTTTCGATATTCTCTATGGGAGTTTTTGGAATAGTTCTTTGTTGTTATAATAGTGCTATATTCATTATATTCCTTCTCGGAAGTATAATCTATGCACTATGGATAGCTCTTTTTCTGCACAAAAGAAAACTGATTGATTACGCATTGTTTGAATGTATGGCATCAAATAACAATAAGACTTATGAGATGATAACATCCATGCAAGAAATAAAGCTTCAAGATTGTGAGCAACGCAGACGTTGGGAATGGGAAGACACACAAGCTGACTTGTTTGCGGTACAGATAAAAAGCCTTAAATTGCAACAGGCACAGGAGGCTGGTAGTATTTTTATTAATGAATTAAAGAATATCATTATTACTGTAGTAGCAGCAACTGCGGTGATAAAAGGAGAATTGACACTTGGTATGATGCTTGCTGTGCAATACATTATCGGGCAGTTGAATTCGCCTGTAGAACAAGTAATGAATTTTATCTATAGTCTTCAAGATGTAAAAATAAGCTTAGAGCGTATCAATGAGATACATCAAAAGACAGAAGAAGATAGTAATAGTGAACGAATCGTAGACTTGGTAAAAGATAATGGCAACATAAAGTTAAACAACGTTTCTTTTCGATATGACAAAAACTCCCTCAAAAAAACTATCAATGATATAAGCCTTAATATAGAGGAAGGAAAGGTAACTGCCATTGTGGGAGCTTCGGGTAGCGGCAAGACTACATTGCTGAAGCTGCTGTTGGGATATTATCCTGTTGAAAATGGAGATATAATGATAGGAAACAATAATCTAAACGACATTAATAAGCGTTGGTGGAGAAGGCAATGCGGAGTGGTGATGCAAGACGGAGTAATCTTTTCTGAAAGTATTGCCAGAAATATTGCTGTTGGAGACGACGAAATTGACGAACAAAGACTTAAAGAAGCTGCAGAGACTGCTTGTATAAACGATATGGTGATGGCTCTACCATTGAAATTCAATACTCGCATAGGACATGATGGTATGGGGTTGAGTCAAGGACAGAAGCAAAGAATACTTATAGCACGAGCTGTTTATAAGAACCCACGTTATATCCTTCTCGACGAAGCAACCAACTCTCTTGACGCACAAAATGAGCGAAACATAGTAGACAACCTTGAACGTTTTTACCGCGGACGCACCGTGATTATTGTGGCTCATAGGCTAAGTACGGTATGTAATGCCGACAAAATTGTTGTGATAGATGCAGGAAAAATTGTAGAAGTGGGCTCTCATAAAGAACTTACTGCACTGCGTGGTGCATACTATAAATTGGTAAAAAACCAACTTGAACTTGGTAACTAAATAATAGAATATGGCAAATCAGAATCAAGAACATTTAGAATTACGTAGCGAAAAGGTACGTCATATCATAGGCAACATTCCTTCATCACTAGTTTGGATTAGTGGTATTGTAATAGTGCTTTCAACTATTGTTCTCGCTTTTTTCTTATGTCTTTTTGGAAAAGATGTTATTCACTCATTTATTCCGTAATACAAACTTCAATACTTTATGAAAGAAAAGACCTCATAGAAGCAAGTGGCTACATAATTTAGGTTGATTACTCATGGTTTAACTAATATTTAGACCAAAAAGCTCCTCCAGTCGTTTAACAAAGCGACCGAAGGAGCATTCTGTTATCCCCAAACCTTACCAATTACAATTACTGTGCAACTGCGCTATCTGCAGGAGCTTCCACAGTCTCTGTGGTTGCGCAGGCAGAGTCTGCAGGAGTCTCAGTAGCTGTAGCCTGCTGCTCTACAGGAGCTGCATTCTCTGTAGCTACATTTTCAGAAGATGTATTCTCAGATGTTGCTGTTGTATCTGCAACAACTGGAGCATCAACGACTTGCTGGCTTGCAGAATCTGTTACTACAGAATCAGACTGAATACCATTGTTTGCCTCAAACTGCATTGCTGACTGATTAGCGAATACGTTGCTAACACAAACTAAAACCATTGCCGAAACGGCTGCGAACATAAACTTTCTCATAATTATCATGTTTTTATTGTTAATATTATTTTGTTGTCTTATTCACTGGTAATAAGGACAACTGCCGTGCCAAAAAACACGCAAATATGTTACATCACTGATTATGAGAGAGTTAACTAAAAACCCCACTTTCCACAAGTTGTGGAAAGTGGGGAAATACTGTGGAATTATTCCACACTTTATTGTGGAATGCCATATTTCTGCATCTTGTTATATAGCGTCTTACGGTCTATTGCCAAGAGCTGTGCCGTCTTTGTTTTGTTGCCTCCTGTTGCAGCCAACGCATCTTTTATACGTTGCAGCTCCGATTCCTCGTCATGGAGAGCCATAGGCTTTGGTTGCTGTAGCTGCTGACCTATGCTAAGTTCGGCAGGAGTAATATATTTACCACGAGTCATAAGCACCGCCCTTTTTATGACATTGTTTAGCTCACGCAGATTGCCTGGCCAGTCGTAGCGTGCCAAAAGTTCTGAGGCTTTAGCGTCCAAGCCTAATACCTCGCGACCGAGTTCCTCGTTGGCATGCTTTATAAACAAGTCGGCAAAAAGGAAGAGGTCGGCGCCACGCTCCTTTAGACATGGCATATAGATGGTAAACTCGTTGACACGATGGTATAGGTCTTCACGGAATTTGCCTTCAGCAACTCTCTGTGCAAGGTTTTCGTTGGTGGCACATACCAATCGTATGTCTACCTCAACCTCCTTAGTTGAGCCCAATGGTCTTATTCTATGTTCTTGCAAAGCTCTAAGCAACTGTACCTGCACATCGTAGCTTAGGTTTCCCATCTCGTCGAGGAATAGTGTGCCACCATTAGCTATTTCAAAAGCACCCTGCTTATCAGCATCAGCACCAGTAAAAGCACCTTTCTTATATCCAAAGAATTCAGAGGCTGCAACATCGCGAGGTATAGCACCGCAGTCGATGGCATAGAATGGTTTGTCGCTTCTGTTGCTAAGTTCATGAATTCTACGAGCCACATACTCTTTACCTGTGCCGCTGGCTCCCAATATCAATACCGACATTGGTGTAGGAGCCACCAACCCTACATATTCATATAGCTGACGCGAAGCCTCACTCTTACCTTCTATATATTTAGGTGTAGCAGACTGCTTGGCATCTTTGTTTTCTTTATTAGGCTTTACCGCAGAGTGAGTTTCTGACTTTGCTATAGGAGTAGCCACCTTAGCCTCAACAGGTGCAGCCAATGCATCATTAATCTTCTGTAATAATATGTCTGGCTGTATAGGCTTAGAAATATAATCAGAAGCTCCCGACTTCATTGCCTGTACAGCATTTTGCACTTCAGCATAGTTTGTCATCACAATAAACGGCAGTTGCATTCCTTTCTTGCGCAACCACGCAAGTAGTTGCAAGCCATCGCCATCAGGCAAACGAAGATCTGACAACACAAGACTAAAGTCTGCATCATCTTCCGCCACCTTTTTGGCAGCAGCACCAACGGAGCTAACCTTGTCTACCTCGAAACCTTTCTTGCGTAGCCAAGTTTGCATCATAGTAGCAAAAGCCAAATCGTCTTCAACAATCAACAAACGATGTGTAACCATTATCTCTACTTTTTACCTTTTTATATATACCACTATTTAGAGCCAATCTCTGAAATAGTGCGCTAAGTTACAGATTATTTTCCACACGGCAAAGGCATAAGCGGAAAAAAGGTGATAGACAGAATATCGACTATCACCTCATTTTCCCTATTTTATCCAATAAATACAGTCGTACTGGATAAAAAAGCCGATTTATATCCAACAGAAGACTAATTATTGGATAAAAAGCAGTAATTTTGTCACTAACGACTATACAATATAAGAATTAGACAAGTAAATCGACCTACTTATACGTATTATATAATAAGGTATAGCATAAAATAATCGCTTTGCAAACATAAAACGCAATAAGAATATGAAACCATACAAGTTTGAGCCATATCTGAAAACCACTATATGGGGAGGCTATCAGATAGCACCATTTAAGGGAATATTCACCGCACAGCCTAACATAGGTGAATCATGGGAGATTAGCGGCGTGCCTGGTCATGAGAGTGTAGCCATAGAGCGCGGAGTAATAGATGATGTTGACGTTGGTCTCAACCTCGTTGAACTTATCGATAAATATAAAAGTAAGCTTGTGGGCGAAAAGGTTTATAAGAAATTTGGTAATAAGTTTCCATTGCTCATCAAGTTTATCGACTCTCGCCAAGACCTCTCCGTGCAAGTACACCCTGACGACAAGCTTGCTATGGAGCGCCATGGATGTGCAGGAAAAACAGAGATGTGGTATATCATAAAGAGCGATGTTGGAGCAAAGATATATGCAGGACTCTCTAAGAGCATCACTCCCGATGAATACGAGAAACTTGCTACTGCGGAACCTATAAATGGACATTCACCTATGCAGGATGTTATTGCTACCCATGAAGCTCATCAGGGTGACCTCTACTTTCTGCCTGCTGGTCGTCTGCATGCTATTGGTGCGGGCAACTTCCTTGCCGAGATTCAGCAGACTTCAGATATCACATATCGTGTTTACGACTTCGGACGCAAGGATGCTCATGGCAACCCTCGAGAACTACACATAGAGCAAGCTAAAGATGCCATTGACTACCAAGTATGGCCTGAATACCGCACTTCGTACGACAGCACAAAGCCTACAAGTCAGCTTATCAACTGCCCATACTTCAACGTAAATCGTGTGGTAGTGCAGGTAGCTGCACAAATAGACTTCAAAGTCGATTCTTTTGTAGTGGTAGTATGCCTATGGGGCGAAGCTAACATCAACGGCATTAAGGTGCGCCAAGGCGAAACTCTCCTTGTGCCTGCATGCGAAAACATCCTCTACATTTTTGGCAATGCCACATTCCTTACGGCAACGATGTAAATAGAGAAATAGCATGGTGGTTTTTATATATAGGAACCTACCATGCTGTTTGTTGTATTTATGCACTCAAACTTATAATTTACTCATTTTTATACCATTCTAAACAACATATTTATAATAATTATTAAAAAATATATTCTAATCATCATATATTTTGTACTTTTGCACAAAAGTTTCGAAACATCATTTTTGTATGCGCGACGCAAGAATTTAAAAAGCATTTAAAGGTTTGATATCTCAATGACTATTGTCGAATGCAATAGGCTAAATATTCACATACGTATATATGAAAAGACTCATTTTTACTTTATCAACTCTGATGATATGCTCAGCCTCAATGATGGCAATACCTGCAAAGCCAGGACAATGGAAAATGTTGAAATTGGCTAATGGCACAGAGGTTAGAGCAGAATTAGTAGGCGACGAGCTATGCCACTATTGGCTTGCTGCCGACGGCAAGGGCTACGCATGGAGCGCAGCTCAAGGCTGCTATGTAGCTATTGACAAGGAGGCTGCACACAAAGAAGCCGACCAAAAGCGCAATGCTGCAAACATGCGACGCATGGCAAAGGCAACAAAAGCTAAAGCCAACGATCTATACACAGGCGAAAAGAAAGGTTTGATAATATTGGTGGAGTTCCCTAAGCGTACAGCTACAAACACTCCAGAGGTGAAGTTTTCGACAGAGAATGCTCAGGAGTTTTATAATCGCGTAGCTAACGAAGAGGGATTCTCTGACCCTAAGACTGGTTTCACAGAGAGTGTCTACGACTATTTCCTTGCTCAGAGTAGCGGAAAGTTTAAGTTCAAGTTTGATGTTGTAGGTCCTTACAAATTGACCAACACATACAACTACTACGGCGAAGACTCTGGCGGTATGCAAGATGCACACCTTGGTAAGTTTATCTATGATGCTTGTAGAAAGGCAGATGGCGATGTTAACTTCGCAGACTACGACTGGGATGGCGACGGAAAGGTAGATCAGCTATTCATTCTCTATGCCGGACAAGGACAGAATGTGAATGGTGCAGACACCGGACTTATCTGGCCACAGGAAGGAAGCCTCAACTCTGTAGGTTCCGACCAGCAACCATTCGAAATGGATGGAGTAACCATAGATTCTTATGCTTGTAGTTGCGAACTTGGTGAGAACAAAGTTATCGATGGAATCGGCACAATTTGCCATGAGTTCTCTCATTGCTTCGGATTGCCTGACACTTACGACAAAGGAACATCGTTTGGACAAACCGAACTGAAATATGGCACCTACGTATGGGATCTGATGAACAATGGCAACTACCTTAATGGTGGCTACACTCCTGCTGCCTATACTGCCTTAGAGCGTATGCTTACAGGATGGAAGGAGCCTATAGTGCTTGACAAGGATGCAGACATCGTAAATATGAAGCCTTTGGCTGACGATGGCGACACATATATTATATATAACGATGGCTACAAGGATGAGTTCTACATGTTGGAGAACCGCCAGAAGCGAGGCAATGAAGCAGGTCTATATGCCAGCGGACTCATGATTACCCACGTAGACTATAGCCAAGAGGCATGGGAAGCTAACGATGTGAACACCACACGTGAGCGCTATGCTATAATGGCTGCCGACAACTCAAAGGCTCGCACCATTCCAGATGTAGAGGGCGACCTTTATCCATTCAATGGCAACAACTCGTTTGGTAACACAACGATTCCTGCAGCAACTCTCAACCATGCAAATACCGATGGTTCAAAGTTGCTAAACAAGGAGATTACCGATATCACTCAGAATGCCGATGGCACAATATCGTTTAAGTTCCGCAACAACAATACCACAGGTATATCTGAAATCAATGCCGAAAGCTCTAAGCCTGCCATATACAATATGAATGGCATCATAATGGGCTACGACCTTGATAAGTTGCCTAAAGGAATATACCTTTGGAAGGGGAAAAAGGTAAAAAAGTAAAAAGGTAAAAAGGTAAAAAAGTAAAAGAGTAAAAGAGTAAAAAACAAAAATAATAATAACAATTAAATATAAACTATCATGAAGAGATTTTACACATTAGCTTTGGGCTTGATGATGGGTGCAACTACCCTTTTCGCCCAGAAAACTACTGATTTGCAGTTTGTAACTATCACAGGCGAAGGTGACGAGGCTGTGGAGACTGGTACTGTTAAAGATGGCGCAATCATTGATGCTACCGAAGAAACACCTTTAGGCATCACTTCAGGCTTAGCTTTAAAGAATGTTAGTGGTAGTGCACAGAAAAATTTGTTATGTTTCGAAATTCTTGAAATAGACAATGGTAATATTACATGTTGCTTCAAGGTTTGCAGAAACTACACAGATTTAGGAAAAAACTATCAGCCAGAGTTCGTTATGGACGGTGAATATTATATGGCAAATAGTTTCAAAGTATTGAAGAGTGGAGATTTTGAAGATCTTAAGACAGAATGGGCAGCAGCTAGCAAAGGTAAGTGTGTAGTTAAGTTCACGGCTTACCAAGGTGTTGTTGACGATGAGGTCTCTGATTCACAATGGCAGGCATACAACCTCGTAGAGGGTCCAAGTGTAACTGTAAACTTCCTCAATGGTGTGCCTTCAAGCATCAGCAACATCGAGAACAAGGATGTTGACAACAACTATTACGACTTGGCAGGTCGCAAGGTTGCAAAGCCTACAAAGGGTATCTATGTAAAGAACAACAAGAAGGTTGTCGTAAAGTAAACAAGCAACGATATATATGAAAAAAATATTATCAACACTTTGTCTGATGCTCGTGGCTATGGTGTGCTGCATCTCAGCCAATGCTCAGACAGCTACAGGAAAGCCTAAGTTCCTGTATCAGAAGTTTGCAGACTATGCTATTGCATTCACAACTTCTGATAATGGTAAGTGGGCTGTAGTTTATGGTGCTACCACAGAACAGCAGAAAAATGGTAAGGCTCGCATCATTAATGTAGAGACTGGCGAGACTACCATAGTGCGTCACTCAAGCGAAGAAGATGACGATGCTGTTGGTCTGTATGAAATCCGCGACATTACCGACGATGGTAATACTGTAGTTGGTGCTGCCGGTGGTCAATTCTCTGAAGCTGGTACATATACAGGTAAGCCTGCATATTGGAATAAGAAGGAAAGAGACTGGAACCTTCTTCCTTTGCCAGAGGGTATGACAACAGGTATTGCAGTAAGCATCACTCCTGATGGTAAGTATGCCGTAGGTCGAGTTGAAGAAAATGCAGACGACGCTTTCTCTTCTTCTTCACGTGGTGTAATGTGGGATATGACAGGAAGCGAGCCTAAGATTGTAGAACTGAAGAACTTGCCAGAAATGCCAAGTACAGAAGGTTCTACAGGCAAGAAGCACGTTCAGGAAGCATTTACCCAGATTACTGCCGATGGTCGCTACATCGTTATATATGGCAACCAGAGCTATGGTCCTATAGGATATATCTATGACCGCCAGACTGAAACTTACTTCAAGTTTGGTGAGAATGCAAACGAAGGTCCTATTGGCAATTATGAGCTCGAGGGCGAGCCTGTATTTAGCTTGAATGGCAAATATGTGGCAGGCGACATCCGCGACAAAGACGACAACATCTTCCCAATGGTTTATAATACCGAGACTGGTAAATATAAATATTTCAATTCTCAGGAAGACAACGACTTGCTTATTTGCTGCATCGACAACGAAGGAAACCTTTACGGAAGTGCTCCTGGCACCTCTTCTCCTGTTCGTGATTGGAGAGTATGCGTAGACAACGTATGGTATCCATTCGACCTTATTCTAAAGCAGCGCTACGGCATTGAGTATAGCGACTATACCGGTTACGATAATACAGGTACCTTGTGGTCAGCTTCTGCCGACACCAAGACTCTTTCGTCAATGGTTTCTCCTCAGGGCGAAAGCTACGTGGTGACAATGCCTGAGACTATGACAGAGGCATGTCGCGCCATCAACTTGCTCAACAACTACACAGCAACACCTGCTGCTGGTTCTAACTTCAGCAACGTTGCAGTAGTAAAGGTTACATTCACTCACGAGATTACTGTTCTCGGCAATAAGGATTGTGCTGTATTGAAGAATGCAGAGGGTGCAGTACAGAGAAAATCTATGGGTTTTGCTGTTGACAAGACCAACCCAAAAGTATTGATTGTTACCTTCCGTAACACAGAAATGAAAGCTGGCGAGAAGTATACTGTAGAGATTCCTGCAGGAACTGTTGCCTTGACAAAGAATACCGACAAGCAGAACGACATCATCACTATCAACTATGTTGGTAGAGAGAATGTGCCTGTTAAGATGCAAAGCGTATTCCCAGAGAACAATGCAGAGATTGCTCGTATCGACAACAGCAGCAACCCTGTAATCTTGACTTTCGACACCAACATCTCAGTAAGCGACAACGCTAAGGCTTCGCTTGTACAGCTTGATGGCGAGAACGAGAAGACTATCTGCTCTTTGTCTGTACTTTCAAACGAAAATCAGGTAGCATTGATGCCTGCAGCTACACAGTATCTCTATAAGGGTTCACTATACAAGGTGGTATTGGAGGCAGGTTCTTTGACCGATGTTTCTGGCTCTTCCAAGAGTGCTAACGAGCAGATAGTATTGAACTATACTGGTACTTACGAGCGCCAGATTTCTACATCTGATGCTACACTCTTCAGCGACAACTTCTCTAACACAGACCAGTCGTACAAGAACTTCATGCGCTATGAGGGCGACCACAACACTCCTACTGCCGCAATGAAGAAGATTGGCTTTGACAAGGACAACACTCCTTGGATATTTAATGCAAAGGAATCTAACGATAGCAAGAACTATTTTGCAGTATCTACCTCTATGTATAGCCCTGCAGGTCAGAGCGACGACTGGTTGGTAATACCACAATTATCTATCCCTGACGCATATTGCACATTGACCTTCGATGCTCAGAAGTATCTCGACAACAAGAATGACATCTTGAAGGTTGTAGTTTGGGAATGCGAGAGAAACATCAACGACCTCAGCTCTGACGATATCGCAGAGATGAAGGCTAAGGGTGATGTCAAGGATTACGAACTTAACATCGGTGATACAGAAGAAGGTATCGATGGCGAGTTCACCCACTACACTCTCGACCTTGGCAAGTATGCTGGCAAGAAGGTTTATATCGGCTTCTGGAATAATAACAAGGACCAGAGCATGATATTCTTGGATAGCGTTGTTGTAAAGCGCAACTTGAAATACTTGATGTCGCTTTCTACAGCCTCATCTGTAGTAAACAAGAAGGAAGTGAAGATTGCTGGTTCTATCAGAATCAATTCACAGGATGATGTATATTCATCAGCTTGCTTCACTCTTAAGGATGATAAAGGCACTACTATCGATACTTTCGAAAAGACTGGTTTGGCTCTTAAGAAGGGTAAGAGATTGGCATTCGAATTTGCTAAGCCTTTGGCTCTTACTATTGGCGAAGCTACAAACTATAGCATCGAGGTTAAGCTCGACGACTATACCGACATAGTGAAGAACAGCATCAAGAGCTTGACCTTTGAGCCTGTTAAGCGAGTAGTATTGGAAGAGTTTACAGGTACTACCTGTGTTAACTGTCCTTTGGGTATCCTTGCTATAGAGAATGCAAAGAAGATATTCGGCGAGCAATTTATTCCAATTTCTATCCACACATATCAGGGCGACCCTTACGGAACAGGTCTCTATGCTTATAGCAACTACTTGAAGTTGTCGGCAGCTCCATCAGGTATCGTACAGCGTGAGGATTTGATAACCAGCCCTATGGGACAGAACGATGAGGGCGACTGGTCATTCTCTGCTAACAACTCATTGTGGCAAGACAGAATTTCTATGGAGCTCGACAAGCCTGCTGATATGGGTATCAACGTACCTGCTATCACTCTTGATGATAATACCAGAAAGCTCAACTTCAACCTTGAGATTCAGCCTGCGCTCAACCTCAAGAACCAATACCTCAACGTATTTGCAGTGGCTTTGGAAGATGGTATCGTAGCTACACAGTCTAACAACCTATACACAAAAACAGACCCTATCTTCGGCGATTGGGGTAAGGGCGGCAAGTATGGATATGCTTCTGTCGACAGAGTTGTACAGGAAGATATGGCTCGTTGCTACTGGGGAACATCATTCACAGGTTCAAGCGTAGGCTTCCCACAAAACTTGACAGCTGGCGAGACTTACTCAGTTCCTGTATCTTTGGCTTATCCAGAGCAGGTTTCAGAGTGCAAGAATGGAAAGATTGTACTTATGTTGTTTGATGGTAACACCAACAACCTCATCAACTCTGTACTTGTGAAGCTCAGCACATTGCCAAACGGCATTGAGAACGCAGTTGTTGACAACAACAATAACAACTGCGATATCGCTACTGCTAATGGTGTAGTGAGCGTGAATACAAATGGTAACGCAAAGGTAGAAGTTTACAGCATGGCAGGTCAGCTCGTCAATACAGCTACAGGCACTAACAACATCTCAGTATCTGTTCGCGGATATAAGGGTGCAGCCGTAGTAAAGGTAAATGGCGAGAATGCTAATGCAACTAAGAAAGTTATTCTCTAAGATTCAAATAAAATAAAGGAGTCAAGGAGTGAGATATATTTCAGTTCTTAACTCCTTTTTGTATAAATCAAGTTATCTATATCACTAATTAAAAAATTATTATTATGAACAAAAATCTACAGAGCCACACATGCAGTGCCTTCAAGAAGGCATGGTTGGTGCTTGTATGTTTGATGTCTACAATGTTGGCATCAGCTGCAGAATGGACGCCGTTTGAAACAGGCGTCAAGTATGATTTCAAATTCATGAAAGACCAAAATTTCAAGTTTGTACCAACAGAAGATGGAATTTTAAGAATCTACGCTCAAGAAACAAACATCTCTGTTTCTACAGAAGGCGACGATGAAACATGCACAGCTTCAAAGGAAAGCAAGATTTCAGCATGGAAATACAAACCTACAACCGACGAAGATGGCACAACATGGAGTGGTTATACTGAGGCTTCATTGAAGGCTGGTACACCATATTATATTAATGTACCTGGCACACTTAGCAAAAGTGTAAAAAAATACTTTAAGGGAGTTTTTGAAGCAGGTGTAAACGAGCTTAAACTTACCGACGTAAACTTCGAAGAAGGCAAGGTTTTCGACATCACCGATACACGTTGCGGTCAGTTGAATCTTTCATTCAACATGAATGCTAAGGCTGACGACACAAATATTAAGATTGGCAACATCATTGATTGCAATGTAGAGACCCGCACAAGCACCAATGCTGGTGGTTTGTATGTACTTTTGAAAGACTCTATTATTACTTGGCTCAACAAGGGAATAATTGTTGGTGGCGAAGAGATGATTATCACTGTAAAGAACATTCGTGCTGCTGCCGATGAAAATATTAAGTATGGTAAAGACGGCAACTTGACATTGAAGTTCCTCACACCAAGCAAGCCTCACACTTTGGTAAGCAAGCAACTCCCAGATCCATTCCTCTCTTATTGGCCTAAGGGTGACGAAAGAGGTATGATTGTGTTGACATTCGATTCTGACGTAATGGCAGGTGATGCACAGACTGCTAAAGGCTCTTTCACTCTCGGTTATGCAGATATGGACGATGTATATGTTGAATCTCTCGAACCAAGCATGTTCCGCGCTGAGGGCAACAAGCTATATATTGACTTTACAGGCAAGCTCCGCACAAAGGAGACTATGGGATTGAAGAATGATTGGGATATTATCACTCTCAGATTGATGAACGTAAAGATGGCTGATGGCACAAATGTATTCTCTGCAGGTGCTGGAACCTCAGGTTCGTTTACATTCACAATGAACTACAAGGAATACAAGAGCAATTTGGCATTTGAACTAACTCCTGCCGATGGCGAAAAGTTGACTGAAAACATCGTAAAGATTTACTTCTCTGACAAGAACGCTATTACATTCGAAGGTGTGAAGTTCACATATCAAGATGAGAACGACAAGAAGTATCAAACAGTCGTAACTGAGGGTATAACAAGTACGGAAGAAGGTGACGAAGCTATAGAATACGTCATTCCTATCACAGACGCTATCAAGAATGGTAAGAACGTAAGATTTACTCTCACAGGCGTTGTTGCAAACGACGGTCTCGACCATAGCGACATCACAGCAAGATGGAACCCTGGTCAGGAGTTGGTTGCAACACTTGCACCAAGCAATCTTTCTGTAAAGGATGGTAGCGTAGTAAAGAGCTTCGATAAGATTACATTAACATTCGACGAGGATGTCACAATAGATGCTAATGCAAAAGCTGCAGACGTTACTTTCAAGGATGCAAAGAGTGGAAGAATAATCTATGCTTCTGCTGAGTCTGTAGAAGACAACACTAAGCAGATTGTAATTGCTCCTGCTGAAGATTTAAAGGATAAGCATGAGTATATACTCACTATCAACAAGGGCGTGATAGTAAACAAGGAATATGCAGAAACAAACGGCAAGTATGGTAACTACATGACTGAACAGTCATACGGTTTCACTATCTATGCAAACTTGGGCGCTTACGACTTCGTAACATCTCCTGTTGAGGGTTCTACAGTAAACGAGATTTCAACTATCATCTGCTCTATGATTCCTGGCGCTAATGTTGGTTCTTCTGCTATCGGCTATGCTAATCCTACTGATAAGTTCGTTTACTTGTTGAACGAAAAGAACGAGAAGATAGCTACAGCTACTTGTGGTGATGTAGAGAACGGAATGTATATCAAGTTCTCTCCTGCTATAACAAAGCCTGGAACATATACTATTCATATCGAGGATAGCGTTTACTTCGTTGGTACAGGTTTCGAGGCAGCACAGAATGAAAACCCTGTAGAATTTAAGTATACTGTCATTGCAGCTCCAGAGGAACTTGAGTTCACTACAGACCCTGAGAACGAATCGACAATCACATCGCTTGGCGAAATCGTTATTATGAGCGATAAGGATATCTATGGAACTACAACTCCTATCCAAGCTTATTGCGACCGCCAGGTATTCAATGGAACATTGACTATGGGCGATGTAAACCGCAGAGAAGCTTATATCGAGTTTACTGACGCTGCTGGTGAGCCTATCACTGCAGAGGGCGACTATCGTATCGAGATTCCTGCTGGTGTATTCGGTAACAAGGCATGGTATGACAGCGATTGTTTGTCAGGTGCTTGCAACGCAGCTACTACATTATATTATACTGTAGGCAAGGAAGCTACTGAGATTACATACACAGCAGATCCTGCTAACGGTAGCAAGGTTGACGCTTTGGGAACTGTTACTATAGACTACAACACAACATCTATAATGCCATCAAGTGGCAAAATACTTGTTTACAAGGATGGTAAGGAACTCAAGGAAGTTGAAGCTGAAGTAGTATACAAGGATCCTAACGATTGGAGTGAGGTTTCTCACAAGGCTACTTTTGATGTTAACGTAACAGAGGCTGGTGTTTACACTATCGAGATTCCAGAGGGATACTTCGTTGACGAGAATGGCGATAATATTCCTGCTGTAACTTTGACCTACTATGTAGGTGAAGCAAGCGGTATTCAGAACATCAATGCTGCTATTGCTAATGGTACTGTTTACAACTTGAATGGTGTAAAGGTTAACAAGGCTACTAAGGGCATCTTCATCGTAAACGGTAAGAAGGTCGCTAAGAAGTAAGCACACATTATATATATAATGAGGAAAGGGTAAAGATATTATCCTACTCATAATATAACCAAACAAGAGGGTATGTCTACGACATTGTCGCATGACATACCCTCTTTCATTTCTATATGATACTTTCTCAGACATATATGATACTAGTAATATAGCTAAGTGACTAATTTATTAAGCTACATCATTTTTTTTAGTTCTAAATCAAAAAATACAGTTTATTCGCTTGGTTGTAAAATTAAATCATTGTAACTTTGCAACCAAAATATTATCCCTAACATATTTTCATCTTAAACAAACAGTAAAATCCCCCAAAATATGAAAATAAAACTACTTGGAATGCTATCATTGACAGCCCTCTCGTTAGGTATGGTATCATGTAGCAGCGAAGACATTGAGACAACAGGCAACATTCTGACAGAGAATGCTCAGAAGTATGGCACACGATCATCAGAAGTAAACATGTATTTCGGTGGCAATAAGATTGCAGGCTCACGTGGATGCGATGTAAATGGTAACATGTGGGGCGCAGAAATGCCAGAATATCCAACAGAAGAAGAAAAGGCTGGTATCCTTGACTATGTCCGCAATAATTCAGGAGCATCTGTAGAATGGCCAGGCTATACATGTTATTATGTACAGCACGTGATTAGTGCACACAACAAGTATAGCTATACCGACAGTAATGGTGCACAGCATAATGATATTGATGGTTCTGCTCATTTGAACGAACTCCAAATCAAAGAGAACAACGGCAACTACACCCATGTCAACAACTTCAATGAAGGTAAGTGTGACAACGCGGTTACTCACAATGCAGCTCTTATGACAGAAGGTTTTCAGGGAGCACGTACTCATGAGTCTTACGGTGGTGCGAATGTTGACAAATGGAGACTATTTTATTGGAATGGCAACTACTATCTTGGTATAGACTACATGATGGTAAATGGTAGTGGTAGGATTGACGCAGATGATGTCTATGACGACTGGATTATGAAGATTATACCTGGTAAGGGTGAAACTCCTGTTGTTCCTCCAACACCAGAGCCAAATCCTACTCCAAACCCAGAGCCAACAGTTCGTGAGGGCGAGGTTGAGTTCGATATCCATCAGCAGGAGCACAAAGATTGGAACGAGATTAAAACTTCTATCCACGTACGCGATACTGCTGCTGTTCACGTATTCCTCCCTATCCCTGAGGAGAGCCAGGCTGTAGCTGACGACTTCGATATCCGTACAGGTGATGTTTATCAGTATGTTGAGAACTTCGAAGCTAAGTTTGAATTCGCAGGTAAGGAATTCTCATTCCCTGTAGAAATCAACCATACAGCTACAGGTATCGACATCTTGATTGACTGCACAACAGCAGAAGCTAAGGAAGCTTTGAAGTTGGCTCGTGGCGTATTCGACGATGGTATCACATTCGAGATTCATAGCTACGTAAATCCTGATGTTGCAACAGAGCAGATTTGGAATTGGCTTAAGACCGTGAAGTTGCCAAGCACTAAGACTTCACAATGGCCACAGGATGGCGACATCTCTACTCATGTTCGTGGACAGATTTCATCAGCATACCACATGGACGAGATGATTCATTTCGATGAGCGTCCATAAATCGGGTGCATACAAAGAAGAATAAAACAAACAAACAATAACTACTAAGAAAGTGTATCAAACAAATCACACAGTTTGATACACTTTTTTTTGTGGTTATACCCCAAATAACAATAATACCATATAAAGAAAATAGAGAAAAAGAAATGTTCATAGTAATATTATTCATATTCCTTGGTATAAGCGTAGGCTATATCATACGCACAAAGATAAGCTGCGATAAGCAACTATCTATAGGCACATGGGCAGGAAGAACAACAACATGGCTGATATGGATGTTACTGTTCATGCTTGGCATCGAAGTGGGAAGCAACGAGCAAATAATAAAATCGTTGCCTACATTGGGCGTTGAAGCATTGGTGTTGTCGATATGCGGAACATTGGGCAGCTGTGCCTTGGCATGGGGATTATGGAAGATGGCTAAGCAAGAGAAGAAAGGAGGCGAAGAATGAAAGGTAGTTTGATAGTGGTAGGCTTTTTCATTCTCGGACTGATAGTTGGACATACCGATTGTATGCCAGTATGGGTGATGGAAAGCGACACAAGTTTCATAGCGCTATGCTTCCTGTTGTTCTTCGTAGGCTTAGGAATAGGTATGAATCCTGATATGAAGAAAGATATCAAGAGCCTTAGTCCACGATTGGCACTATTGCCTTTGGCTACGATATTAGGCTCATGGCTCGGAGCTATGGTGGCATACTTGATAATGAACATCGACCTCACAAACGTCTTGCAACATCGAAGCCTCAGCGACTGTATGGCTTTGAATAGCGGCTTTGCATATTATTCGCTATCGAGTATTTTCATAACTGAATATCGTGGAGCAGAACTTGGCACCATAGCCTTGCTTGCAAATATAATCCGCGAGATGATAACGCTATTGCTGACACCATTATTGGCTAAATGGTTTGGATCATTGGCTCCTATATCTACAGGTGGAGCTACAACCATGGACACCACCCTACCAATAATCACTCAAACTATTGGTCAACGCTATGTTGCCTTGAGCATATACCATGGTTTCGTTACTGACTTCAGCGTACCTTTCCTCGTTACCATGTGGTGTATGCTGTAGAATACAGACTGTAACATACATATAATATTGCTGTATTATGATTGAAATATCTATGAAGTAACTTTGCCGCAGAATTTAAGGCTAAAGATAAAGGATATCATAAAAACAGCAACACAATGAAAGAGAGCAAAAAGGCTATTTTGGAAATTCTGAAGAAGAAGAGTTCCAAGAAGAATGAAAAGTTTGAAAACCTCGTATTAAACCTCGCACTACAGAAGATAGATAGCGACAGTTTTGAATACGATGGCGAAGGTGTATATACTGCCGATGGCAAGCGTATCATCTATTGCATGTCGCAGGGCGAAAACTTCCACATACAAGAAGGTACTATTGTGATTGGTGAGATGGCATTCCGCGGAAAGAAAAACTTGAAGAATGTCATCATACCAAACACAGTAGTAACAATAGAGCGCGACGCCTTCTATGATTGCGACGAATTGGAGACAGTATATGTGCCAGTAAGCGTGAAAGAGGTTAGAGGATATTCGTTTGCAGAATGCGACAAGCTAAAGAGAGTGACATTTGCAAGTGTGCCTGAGAAGTTGGGTCGTCACACATTCGACGAGTGCGACCAACTACGCGAGATATTTGTTCCAGAAGGTAGCACAAGCTTCTTCCGCAAAGCTTTACACTACGACGAGAGCGAAAGCGAATATTTTATTCAGGAGGTAAAGAAGGAGAAGAAAAAGAAGGCTGATAAGAAAACCACTAATACCAAGCAAAATGACTAAGGAACAGATGCTTAAGAATGTGTATGTGGATAGAGATATCAGCTGGATGTATTTCAACCACCGCATACTTCAAGAAGCAAACAAGGAATATGTGCCATTGCACGAGAGGTTGTCGTTTTTGGGTATTTATTCTAACAACCTCGATGAGTTCTTCCGTGTGAGAGTTGCATCGCTCAACCGCATGCTGGAAGGAAAGGTTTCGCACGAAACCGAACAGCAACTACGAAAAACACTAAAGGTAATAAACAAGCTCAACGAAACATATTCGAAGGAATATACAGAGTCGGTGGATAAGGTTTTCCACGAACTTGAGCTTCACAATATCCGTCTGCTCACAGAAACAGAACTAAACGACGAGCAGAAGGAGTTTCTACATAGTTTCTTTTTGGATAAGCTAAACGGCTCTATAAATCCTATTTGGCTATCAGAGATTGACGATTTCTCATCGCTTGAGGATAATCGCATATACCTGATAGTAGAGAAAACGGAAGACAAGAGCGGTAAGAAGAAGTATGCCATCGTGAAAGTGCCAGACAGACAGTTTGGACGTTGGGTGAAAGTGCCATCGAGCGAAGGTTTCGACAATATAATGTATCTCGACGATGTGATAAGATATTGTCTGCCTTTGGTATTCTTGGGATTCAAGGAGAGCTCGTATAGAGCATTCTCATTTAAATTTACTAAGGATGCAGAGATGGAAGTGGACAACGATGCCGACTTCGGAACCATGGAGAAGATAGCATTGGGCGTAAATAGTCGCAAGAAAGGAGAGGCTGTAAGAATTATCTACGATAGCGATATGCCTAAGGATATGGTGAAGAAGATGCGCGAGAGACTAAAGACCAAGGAACTTGATACCAGTCTTGCTGGCGGCAGATATCAGAATCATAAAGATTTGATGTCGTTCCCAGACTGCGGACAAAAAGATTTGAAATATCAGCCTTGGCCTTCGATAATGAAGCCGGAATTCCTTAGCCCAGATAGCATATTAGACCAGATTAGAGAGAAAGACCGCTTTATACATGTGCCATACCATAGTTTTAATGGCTACATCCGCGTGTTGCGTGAGGCTGCGGTAAAACCTGAGGTAAAAGCGATAAAGACTACTCTATATCGACTTGCCAAAGACTCAAAGGTGGTGAAGGCTCTTATCACAGCTGCAAGAAATGGTAAAAAGGTGACGGCTATTGTGGAGCTCTTGGCTCGCTTCGATGAAGAGAGCAACATAAAATGGAGCAAGAGAATGCAGGAAGAAGGCGTAAACGTGATATTCGGCGTAGAAGGTCTGAAGATACATAGCAAACTGTTGCTCATAGAATCTAAGAAAGGCAACATAGCTTGCATCGGAACAGGAAACTTCCACGAAGGCAACGCACGAATATATACTGACTATCTGATGATGACTGCTCGTACAAAGATTGTCAACGAGGTTGCAAAGGTATTCGACTTTATAGACCGACCGTTCTCGCAAGTGAGATTCAACGAACTATTGGTGTCTCCAAACTCTATGAAGAGTCGCATACTGAGAATGCTTGACAATGAGATTCGCAATGCCAACGAGGGCAAAGAGGCATGGCTGAAGATGAAGATCAACCATATCACAGATATCGATGTGGTAAGCAAACTATATCAGGCTTCGAAGGCTGGCGTGAAGATTGACATTCTGATTCGTGGCAACTGCTCAATAGTGCCAGGCATAGCAAAGATGAGCGAGAACATACGCTGCGTAGGTATCATAGATAGATACTTGGAGCATTCACGTATATTGATATTCTGTAATGGTGGTAAACCAAAATACTATCTTGGTTCTGCCGACTGGATGCCTCGCAACTTGATAAACCGCATAGAGGTGATGACACCTGTATACGACGAAGAATTGCAGAACGACCTTATGCGCACAATATCTTATGGTATGCGCGACACGCTGAACGGAAGAGTGGTAGATGGAAGAGGAACTAACAACTTTGTGGAAGGCGAACCTTTCCGCAGTCAGGAAGAACTATATAAAAGATATGTCGAAGAAAACGAAACCCATTAATGTTGCTGCCATAGATATTGGTTCGAATGGTGCACGTTTGCTGATAAAGCGCTTCGACCCTGACAATGCGGTAGAGAACGAGCGCATTCGAAAGATGATGTTTATCCGCATACCTCTACGCCTGGGCAAAGACGTGTTCTCGCTCGACAAGATATCGAAAGAACGCACCAAGATGATGGTACACATGATGAAGGGCTTCAAAGACTTTATGAAGCTGTATAATGTGAAGATATACAGGGCGTGTGCCACTTCAGCCATGCGTGATGCCGAGAATGGCAAAGAGGTAATGAAGAAGATAGAAAAGGCTACAGGCATAGAGCTGGAGATAATAAGAGGGCAAGAGGAAGCAAGACTACTATTCAACAACCTGCTGGAGAAGACAGGCTCTAACAAGGGCAACTTTGCTTATATCGATGTGGGCGGTGGCTCTACAGAGGTATCACTAATACATGATGGCGAACTGGCAGAGAGCTATTCCTACAACATCGGAACGCTAAGAATGCTTAGCGGAAAGGTAAAGGAAGATACCGTGAAGCTGTTTATGGAAAACCTCAGCAAGTATGCTACCCTATATGAGGATATTCAGATTATAGGTTCTGGCGGTAATATCAACAAACTTTGCAAGTTGGCTCGCCATAGCAAAGATGAGATAAACGTGATTACGCTAACAGAACTTAACCGACTGCATAAGTTGCTACAGCCTATGAGCATAGAGGAACGCAAAACGGAGTTTGGACTGAAAGACGACCGAGCCGACGTTATTGTTCCTGCAGCAGAGATATTCCTCAAGGCTTGCCAGTATCTGAAATGCAACTCGATATTGGTGCCTAACATATCGTTAGCTGACTCTATAGTAGATGGTCTTATGACTAAACAAAAAGAAAAGTCGGAAGACTAAGAAATAATAACAACACAATCCGAAACCACCGTCTTGGCATTGAATTGCCTCAAGATGCTTGGAATTGGTAAAGGGCATGTCACTCGAAAGTGGCATGCCCTTGTTTTTTTATATTAGTGCATATTTAAATCATTAGATTTGATCCAAAGCCTGCTTGATGTCGGCAAGGATATCTTCTACATCCTCAATACCTACAGAAAGGCGAATAAGGTCTGGAGCGATGCCTGCCTCAAGGAGTTGCTCCTCGGATAGCTGACGATGAGTGTGGCTTGCAGGATGGAGCACACAAGAGCGTGCATCAGCTACGTGGGTAACGATAGCTATCATCTTAAGAGAATCCATAAACTTGATGGCTGTCTCACGGTCGCCCTTCAAGCCAAAGCACATCACGCCGCATGAGCCATTAGGCAAATACTTCTCGGCAAGAGCATGGTCTGGAGCATCAGCAAGACCCGAATAGCGCACCCATGCCACACGTGGATCGTCGTGGAGGAACTCTGCCACCTTCTGCGCATTCTCGCAATGGCGAGGCATACGAAGATGTAAGGTCTCAAGACCGAGGTTAAGAAGGAACGAGTTCTGAGGACCTGGAATAGAGCCAAGGTCGCGCATGAGCTGGGCTACGAGCTTAGTGGTGTATGCCATCTTGCCGAAAGCCTTGGTATAGGTAAGACCGTGGTACGACTCGTCGGGAGTGCAAAGACCAGGGAACTTATCTGCATGTGCTTCCCAATCAAAGTTGCCACTATCTACTACGCAACCGCCAACCTGTGTGGCATGACCATCCATATACTTGGTGGTAGAGTGTGTAACGATGTCGCATCCCCACTCAAAAGGACGGCAGTTGACAGGAGTTGCAAAGGTGTTGTCGACAATAAGAGGCACACCATGCTTATGAGCCATATTAGCAAAGCGCTCTATATCGAAGACGTTGCAACCTGGGTTAGAGATGGTTTCACCAAAGAGAGCCTTGGTGTTAGGCTGGAATGCTTTCTCTATTTCTTCGTCAGAAGCTGAAGGGTCGATGAATGTGCAATCTATGCCAAGCTTCTTCAAAGTTACACCAAAGAGGTTGAAGGTGCCACCATATACTGAATTGCTAACAACGATATGTCCGCCAGCCTCACAGATATTAAAGATAGCATAGAAGTTGGCAGCCTGGCCACTCGATGTTAGCACAGCTCCTACTCCACCCTCGAGGGCTGCAATCTTAGAAGCCACAGCATCGTTGGTAGGGTTTTGAAGGCGTGTATAGAAATATCCTTCTTTCTTAAGGTCGAAGAGCATAGCCATCTCTTCTGAGTTGTCATACTTGAAAGTGGTGCTCTGGATGATTGGTAGCACACGCGACTCACCATTCTTTGGAGTCCATCCTGCCTGAACGCAGAGGGTGCCAATGTGTTTCTTTTGTTCCATGTTGTTGGTTGTTTAATTATTAGCTTTTTATAATATTAGGCATTATAAGCAAAAAGCAGTTCCTGCCGAAAGGGGCAAAAACTGCTTTTTATCTCTTTGCGATGAGTTCTTTTTACTCGCCGGTAACGACACGCTTTTCCTTGATACGTGCCTTCTTACCTGTAAGAGCACGGAAGTAGTAAAGCTTAGCGCGACGTACCTTACCATGCTTGTTAACTTCGATAGAATCGATGTTAGGTGACTCGATAGGGAAGATACGCTCTACACCTACAGTACCAGACATCTTACGAACAGTGAAACGCTTCTTCTCACCATGACCTGTAATCTTGATTACAACACCACGATAGAGCTGGATACGCTCCTTTGAACCCTCGACGATTTTGTAAGCGACTGTGATAGTATCACCTGCCTTGAATGCAGGGAACTTCTTGCCGGTTGCAAATGCTTCTTCAGCAACTTTAATTAAATCCATTGTTTTGTTTGATAATTAAATATTGTTTGTCGTTCCAACGTAACATTCATTGTGACTCATCCACAATCAGCGGTTACGCCGAAAAGCGGTGCAAAGTTACTACATTTTTCCTAACTGACAAAGAGTTAGCGACTTTTTTACTATAATTTAGGTATATCTTTTGTACAAAGAAAGAATTGATAAATGGCTTTATTTGGCAGTTTGGCTTTTTTCTCGTATTTTTGCAATGAAATATATAACCCATATATGAAAAAGACAACAAGACATTTTATTGGCGCCATTGCCTTAACGGCAGTATGTGGCGCTTGTGGCTCTTCTTGGCATATGACAGGAATTGAGCGCACAAGATTAGTGGTTGACGACAAGTATGACGCTTATCCTAATACCGAAGCCAACGAGTGGCTAAAGCCATATAAGCAAAAAGTAGACTCGGTGATGAGTCCGGTGGTAGGTCAGATAGCTCACGACATGAGAGCGAAAAAGCCAGAGAGCGATCTCTCTAACCTTTTGTGCGACATCCTGGTATGGGAAGGACAGCGCAGAGGTGAGAAGCCAGACTTCGCAGTATATAATATGGGAGGTATGCGTGCGGCATTCTCAAAGGGCGACGTTACATATGGTGATGTATTGGCTGTGGCTCCTTTCGAGAACAAGATTTGCTTCCTCACTCTTACAGGTGCTAAAACTTTGGAATTGTTCCAGCAAATAGCAAGCGAAAAAGGTGAAGGATTGAGCCACGGAGTGGAAATGGTAATGACAAAAGACTATAAGCTGAAGTCGGTGAAGGTACATGGCAAAGAGATTGATCCTAATGCCACATATCGCATTGCTACTATTGACTACTTGGCACAGGGTAATGGCGGAATGTTGGCTTTCAAGTCGGCAACAAACCTCGTATCTCCACAAGACAAGGCTAACAACGCAAGATTTATCATCGTTGACTATTTCAAGGCTGCTATGGCTCAAGGAAAGACTGTAGATAGCAAGGTGGAAGGAAGACTGGTCATTGAATAAATAAAGAAAGGAGCAAGAAAATGAAAAATAATATGAATATCATGCGCACTACCATCACCGCTTTGGTGATAGCTTTGATGCCATTATCAATGGCGGCACAGAAGGTTAAGCAACTAACAATACTCCATACCAACGACACTCATAGCTGTATATTGCCTGTGAGCAAGAATCTTGCCGACACCACATTGGCAGGCAGAGGTGGCTTTGCACGTCGTGTGGCTGTACTGAACGAAGAGAGAAAGAAAGACCCAGACTTGCTATATTTCGATAGTGGCGACTTTTCGCAGGGTTCTGCTTACTATACTATGTTCAAAGGCGATGTTGAAGTGGGACTGATGAACAAAATGGGAATTGCAGCCTCTACTATTGGCAACCACGAGTTTGACTTCGGCGTAGAGAATCTCGCTCGACTGGCAGACAATGCCAACTTCCCTATCCTATGTAGCAACTACGATTTCACAGGCACCGCTCTCGAAGGCAAGATTAAGCCATATATCATCATCAAGCGTAAAGGACTGAAGATAGGTGTGTTTGCGCTTGACCCTGAGCTTGAAGGCTTGGTAAGTGCAAAGACTTGCAAAGGCGTAAAATTCCTCGATCCAAGAGTAAAGGCTAAGGAGATGAGCGAATTCTTGAAGAAAAAGAAGAAATGCGACTTGGTGATATTGATTTCTCACCTTGGTTGGGGCGACACCAAATACGAGGATCCAAACGTAATCGCTAATAGCAGATATATCGACTTGGTGTTGGGCGGACATAGCCACAGCTATTTCCAAACATTGAAATATGCAAAGAACCTTGATGGCAATGAGATTCCTGTTGACCAGAATGGTAAGAATGCAGCCTTTATAGGAAAAATGACATTAACCGTAGAAAAATAACAGATAAGCAGATTGGTTATATCATATAAGCTTATCCTTATATACTATATAATAATATAAGGTGGAACTCTAAGCAATTAGAATTCCACCTTTATCTTTTATTCGAAATAGAAGCTCAGTACAAACATCTTGCTACGAGCCTTGTTTACAGAGTTTGTATAAGGTAACTTTGATACATCGCGGATGTGGTTGGCATGGTCTGTATCAAGACAATTTGTTAAGCCATAAAGGAACTTAATTTCTGGACGTATCTTGAAATATGGCAGATAGAAGTCGCATCCTAAACCTGCTTCCACAAACACATCGTATCTCTTTAACTTCAAATAATCATCGCTCTTGCCAGTGAGATTAATCATTGGGTTAAGACCTACAAGCATATAGGGACGATGATTGTTAAAGCGCTGAGAGGCGTAAATAAGGTCCATAGCTGCTGATATATAAGCCGACTTAATATTCTGTGTCTTCTCATAATCTTTTGCTCCTGCAGCTTGAGAGGTTAGATTAAGGAATGTGAGATGACGAGTGCCGAAATACATTGCAGGAGCAACACGAAACTGAAACGACTTATTCAACCTTAGCTCACCAACGATACCTACCGTGAAACCATTATCCCATCGGTCTTGATCGCAAGTGATTAAAGCCTCGCTCGTGGTTCCATCCTCATTTGTTATGGTCTGCATACCTACATTTACAAACTCTAAGTCTTGAAGATGGGTACCTGCTACTATTCCAAAATGGAATGGACGTAGGTCTGTATAAGGACGATTCTCGACCGTTCTCTGCTGTGCTATAGCATGCAACGTAGGTAGCATGCAAAGCACAATAATAAGCATATTATGTCTCAACATCTGACTGTTTATCATTATCTGAACTCGTATAAAATTATATAAACCTTTATTATAAACGCACAATAACGATTGTTATTGCGTAGACAGCTATTAAGACAATGTTTAAATTATAAAAAAAATAATACCTAAATGTAGGTATTCCGAGATAAATGTTTATCTTTGCATACACAAATCAAAAAGGGCAATACCTAAAAAGTATAAGCCCAGATGAAACTGAATTTATTTACTTAATTTAAAAATATTATTATGGCTTACGTAATTAGCGACGACTGCATTGCATGCGGTACATGTATTAGCGAGTGCCCATCAGGAGCTATCTCTGAGGGCGAGAAGTATACAATCGATCCAGAAGTTTGCACAGAGTGTGGAACATGTGCTGACGTTTGTCCTAACGAGGCAATCAGCCTTGGTTAATCGATAGACTTCGACAAAAAGACATAAGGGTGCAAGGTATTAGCCTTTGCACCCTTAATTATTTAAAATCCTTGTGAATAGCCGTTTCTACGGCTATTACCATCAAAACAAACTACACAAAAATTATGAAAAGCGATCCAAAAGATTGTCTCTATTGTCAGAACAATGAGACATTGCACAGCCTCATGATTGAGGTTGCAGAATTGTCAGTATCACGCGTGTTTATCTTTAAGGAGCAGACCTATCATGGTCGTTGCCTCGTGGCTTACAAAGACCATGTTGACGACATAAACCTCCTTAGCGACAACGACCGCAACGCCTTTATGGAGGATGTGGTGAGGGTTACACGCGCTATGCAGAAGGTGTTTAATCCTGATAAGATCAACTATGGTGCATATGCAGACACCTTGGAGCATCTACATTTCCACTTGATACCTAAATATGTTGGTGGACCTGACTTCGGTGGTGTATTCCAGATGAATCCTAAGAAGGTTTATCTCACCGACGAGGAATATGCAGACATGGCTGAAGCTTTAAAGAATGCTCTTTAAAGCAACAGCATTAACGATTATAAAAGATTATTTAAACTAAGCAACCAATAAAATAATAAGGGTTGGAACTTCGAAAGTTCCAACCCTTATTTCTTATTTGTATTAGTACTATAGATAAGTACTAAATATCAATCTATCTTACTTCTTCTTACCAAGAGAAATGCTAAGAGCCTGCTTTGCAGTTTCGTTCTCTGGGTCAATCTCAAGAACCTTATTCCAATAGATGTCTGCATTAGCCTTGTCGTTCTTTACCAAGTAGTAGTAACCAAGATAACGATAAGCCTCTACGAGACGAATGTTATCGGTGTTGTCACGGTTGGTATTTGCAGCAAGAGAAGTAGCCAAAGCCTCATAGTATGGCTTAGCAAGACCTTCTGTTGTCTCAGGGTCAAGAGAAGAGTTGATACGAGCACGCATAAAGTTAGCGAAGTCAGTCTGTGATGGATGAACCTCAGCAAGCTTAGCGTAAACGCTATCAGCGCTCAACAAAGCAGCCTTCTGGGCTGCACCCTCAAGAGAAGAAGCCAGCTTCTGGTAGATTGTACCGAGACCAGCAAAGTCGAAAGCAGAAGGCTTCTCTACGTTGCTCAAGTATTCGTTGTAGTACTTGATACCATTTGTATAATCTTCCATTGCAACATAAGTATCAGCAAGGTTCTTACGAGTCATGTTCAACTGTTCCTTGTTGTCCTTGTTCTCCTTAGCTGCATTATGGAACATCTCAATAGCCTTGTCATACTGCTTAGCATTCTTCAAAGCTGTACCATAGTATGTATAGTCGAAACCTGAAATCTTAACGCTATCAGAGTTGTTGAACAAAGCATCAGCATACTTCAAAGCCTCATCCGACTGGTTCATGTCAGTAAGGTTGTAGAAAGCCAAACGGTTCCAAGCTGCCTTACGAGCGTTCTTAGAAAGACCATACTTAGCAATCTCCAAACTCTTGTCACGCTGCTGAAGCATCCAAGAAGCTGTAGCATAATTAGTAATATCCTCGTCAGCGAGCTTAGAAAGATCAGAAACCTTTGCATAAGCATCAACACTCTTCTGCATCTTGTTAGAAGAATAGTAGATACGAGCAACAAGAGCATCTACAGCGATATCAGGACGCTGTGTGCGCAACTCCTCAAGGTTTTGAACTGCCTCTTCAGGGCTACGGCCACGAAGTATGTTTGCGTACTTGAAGTATCCCTCAGGATCCTTTGGATCAAAATATTTAGCCTGCTGATACTGCTCTGCAGCCTTACCACCATCGTCAGCAAATACAGCGATGTCGCCAAGAAGAATAAATGCCTTAGCATACTTCTTGTTACGAGCAAGAGCGAGGTTAGCATACTTAGACGCATTGGCAGTGTCCTTAACTTCGAGATAAGCACGACCCATACCAAGTAAAACCTCAGGGTTCTTCTTGTTGGCTTTGAAAATAGCCTTAATAGCCTCGCCATCACCATGAGTCTTGATGAGCTTGCTTACTTCTTGAATAACGGCATTGTTGTTCTGTGCCATAGCAGGAGCGCCGAATCCTATCATCATGGCTCCTAAAACGAAATATTTAATTGCTTTCATAATATCTAATTAATTATAGTTAGACATGTATTAGTGGGTCAAAATAAGACTCCATTTATTTGAATAAACGAACAAACTTCGATAAAGTTATCGCTATTCACCTACTTTAACATCTCTTATAGTAATGTTACCATATACAGGCAATAAACCCGACTTCAAGATAATAAGCTGTCCCTTAGGCGAAGCTATAAAGCTTGCAAAGCCCCAAGGCAATCCGTTGATAGGATCGTTGATAAGAGCATAGACAGTACGAATTAGCGGGTAATTACCATTCAACAAGTAATATTGGTATGGTTTCCAACTATTGGCAGGAGTAGCTTTCGGTGCTTTACTTACAGCCATCAGCCTAATGTCGGAATTAAAAGTAAGGTTGGTTGTATCTCTTTTATCATTGAGCCAGTTGCTACCGATGATGCCGATGGCACTTGGCGTTTTTTCTACATATTTAATTACTTCGGCTGAAGTATTGGCTGCCACAACATTCTTACTCTTAATAGCCTTGCCACCAAGGATAGAATCTTCTGCAAAGTGAACAGCACTCGACTTAGGATTGTCGAACACAAGGGTTATCTCTCCCCTCTTAGATCCTGGATAGATATCCTTCCAGTCATTAGCATCTCCATTCAAGATACGCTTGATATCATTAACAGAGATACAAGTGTCGGTATTTGACTTGTGTACGATAAGAGCTAAACCATCGTACGCAATCTTTTGAGCCTTTGGCAAGAAGTTTCTGTCCTTCAAGCCCTGAAGCTCTGCGTCTTTAAAATTACGCGCTGTGATAACAAGCCAAGTATTCTTAGCCTTTAAGAGATTGGTTATTCCCTCACTCTCGTTAGTATAGATAGGCTTAATCTTGGCATCTCTATAAATCGATTCGAAGACCTCACGCTCTTCTTCGATTATTGGTTGAAAACTTTCGTCAGAGGTGATCGAAATCACCCCTGACGAATATGTATCTGTACGGCTGTTCTTATTCTTCTTTTCATTGCAAGAAGAAAAGATACATGCCGCAAGTGTTAATCCTACTAATATGTAAGATGCGTTCTTTTTCATTTAGTTGTTTATTACTGTAATCTGAATGCTACAGGCACATTGTACTTAACGCGCACTGCAGAACCGTTCTGCTTACCAGGAATCCAACGAGGCATAGCTCTAACTACGCGAGAAGCTTCCTTGTCAAGTGATGGGTCAACACCACGAACAACCTTAACGTCGGTGATAGAACCGTCACGCTCTACGACGAACGATACTACAACACGACCCTGTACACCATTCTCCTGAGCTACTACAGGATACTTAACGTTGTTGCTAAGCCATTCCATGAGGGCTGATGGGCCACCAGGGAAAGAAGGCATCTGCTCTACTACGTCGAATACCTTTTCAACTTCAGGTTTTGGTTCAGGCTGAGCAACGGCCTCCTTGAGCTTGAGCACCTCACCATTAGCATCATCGTTACCCTTAACATCGAGGGCACCGATAGCGGTCTTGGTGTTCATCAATTCTTCCTGTGTCTTAAGCTCATCCTCAGGCTTAACCTGATCGTCCTTCTTGATGACAGGTGCGGTAAACTTAACAGAGCTCTTAACACGCTCAACAACTTTCTCAGGCTGCTCAAGCTTAACCTTCTGCTGCTGCTTAACCTCAGCCTTTTTCTTAGGCTGATTAAGAGCAGAGAGCTCAGCAACGCTTGTCTGAGCTACAGACTTGGTATGTGATTCCACAAACTTAACAAGTGAAATACCACCCCAGATAGCCAATGCAGCAATAAAGATAGTGATCAGAGAGTATAGGTTTCGCTTTCCGGCATTCTTACGAAGTCTGTAGGCTCCGTATTCTTTGTTCCTTCCTTCGAAGACCATCTCGGTCCAATCACGAGAAATCAAATCTATTTTTGCCATTTGTTCTTCTTTTTAATATAGTTAGCAATATATCGACTTACTCGACACCCTTTTCTTTGAGAAGTTTCTCATCGTCAGGATTAATCTTGTCGATAACATACTTACCAATGCTGCATATCTGCATTTCGTCGAGAGCATCCACAAGGTTCTTGTACTTAGACTTGTCGGTAGCCTTGATGATGATAGTCATAGTCTGAATCTTCTCACCATTGATGTTACCAGCCTTAATCTTAGACAATTCCTTCTGGTAAACAGAATCTGGCATTGAGTTAGTAAGGTCAGCAGCCTTCTTTTCATCGAGCTTAGCCTTAGCCAACATAACCTGCTGAACAGGCTGTGTACCATCTTCTGTTACGTGTGTAATCAGGACTTTACGAATACCATCCTTACCCCAAGTTGTTTCCTTAAGGCATGAAGGGTCATCATATTTAGGAATTCCTGCAACATAATAAATCTTGTCATTGGCACCTACATAGATAGTTACTGTGTAAGAAGCCTTTGTTACAGATCTATCTTCATCATCCATGTTCTTATCATTACTTGGCATACTCAACTCCATTGTCTGTGGTTTAGCCAAAGAGGTACAGAGCATGAAGAAGGTGATAAGAAGCATCATCATGTCCACCATAGGGGTGAAGTCTACGCGGACATTAATCTTCTTTTGTCTACTTTCTTTCTTTTTAGCCATTTGTTAGTCCTCCTTTGCCAATGTAGTGATAAGATAATAACGGTTCTCATTCATGTCCTGAAGTTCAGACATGATCTTTTTCACGATGCTGTATGGAGTAGCCTCATCAGCCTTGATAGCGATCTTGATGTCTGGATTAACGTCACGAGCCTGACGTACCCAAAGCTGGAATTCGCTTTCCTTACCGTCGATAGAGTCGGTAGGAATACCAAGACCAGGAAGCTGTTCAGACATGTCCTGAGTGCTCAAAGAAAGATATGCTTCAAGCTTATCCATAGGCGCACCCCACATAGGGTCGTTCTGGAACTTCTTTACCTGAGCCTTAGTAAGACTAATGCCATACTGACCAGTCATACCTGAAAGAACGTCAACGACGTCGTTCTGATTGTCCAAGCTCATGAATATCTTACCTGTCTTGTCGACAAGGATATTGAGCACGCTCTTTTCAGGCACCTTAATCTCCGATACCGAACCTGGAGAGTTCACCTTTACTGGCTCCTGCTTAACGAATGTAGATGTAAGCATGAAGAAACACAGCAAAAGTGTCATCACGTCCGACATAGGAGTCATATCTATCCAGACGTCGCTTTTCTTAATTTTTACTTTACCCATAGCGATAAAATTTTAAAGGGTTAGTAGAAAATTAAGCTTCTTCTGTATGGTTTGCTTCGTATGTCTGAGCGATAGTGTAACCAACCTCGTCAAGTGCGTATGTCAGCTTATCAATCTTGTTAGTGTATGTGTTGTAAGCAACTACAGCCACCCAAGAAGTAGCGATACCTGATGCGGTATTAACCAAGGCCTCTGAAATACCCAAAGAAAGAGCCATAGAGTCACCACCACCACCAGCAGCAAGAGCCTGGAACGAACCAATCATACCGAGCACAGTACCGAACAAAGCGGTAAGAGTACCGAGGGTAACGATTGTAGCGATGATAGGGAGGTTCATCTGAAGAGTTGGCATCTCAAGCTGAGTAGCCTCCTCGTGAGCCTGCTGGATCTTAGCAACCTTCTGTGCCTTCTTGATACCAGAAGTTGTCTCCATCTCGCAGTAAGCGTTAACAGAAGCGAGTACAACGTTAGCTACAGAACCCTGCTGCTTGTTGCAAAGTGCGCGAGCCTTGTCGAAATCATTTGCCTTAACAGCAGCCTTAACTTCCTGAACAAACTTAGTAAGAGAGCTCTTACCGAAAGCTGTACGGAGAGCGAAGTAACGCTCGATACTCAAAGCTACAACGGTGAACATCAAAGTAAAGATAAGACCTACTACATAACCACCATGGTATACGGTTCCCATCAAGTTCAATGGACGGCCCTCGTGTGTACCACCTGCGAAGTTGTCAGGGTTACCGAGTACGAAGTACCAGAAGCCATAACCAAGGCATAAGCATACTGCCATTACCCAAATAGCTGATTTAATACCTGTGAAGCCCGAGCTTTTCTTAGGGCTTGCTGCATTTGTTTTTGTTGCCATAATGTAAGTGTTAATTTTTAGTTATTAATAAAATTAATTATAATTTTCTTTCTATAGATTTTATCGATTGGTCAGACCGATGAGGGTTAGTTATTTTCCCTTTGGGGTAACAGAATTTATTAGTAGTCACGCTATTACACGACAAAACGAAAGACCATGTTATTATATTTCGTTCAAAATAATAAAGTCTTCGTTTATATCTACTAACATTTTCCACGCAAAGATAACAATTAAACGGTAATTATAGATACAATTAAGAAGTTTTAACGGAATATTTTTCACATGACTTCTTTAGTGTAGCTGTACACCAAACTTCAATTGTTATCTTTGCACGGTCAAACCTTGATAATATTTATCGTCTTACTTCAACTTAGCCAAAGTTTCCTTGATTCTCTTCATAGCCTCGCGAATGTTGTCATCGCTTGTAGCATAGCTCATACGGAAGCACTCTGGGTCGCCGAAAGCATCACCACCAACTGTTGCCACATGACCTTCTTCGAGAAGGAACATAGCGAGGTCGGTAGAGTTGTTGATAACCTTATCGCCACATGCCTTTCCATAGAAACTGCTGCACTTAGGGAAGAGATAGAATGCTCCTTCTGGAACATTAACCTCAAGACCAGGAATATCCTTTGCGAGTTCTACGATGAGGTCTCTTCTGCGCTGGAATGCTTGACGCATAGTCTCTACACAAGTCTGATCCATAGTATATGCAGCCTCAGCAGCCTTCTGGCTTACAGAGCAAGGACCGCTTGTATACTGTCCCTGAAGCTTGTTGCATCCCTTAACAATCCACTCAGGAGCTGCGATATAGCCAATACGCCATCCTGTCATAGCATAAGCCTTAGATACACCATTTACGATAATAGTGCGCTCTCTCATGCCTTCAGCCTTGGCGATGCTTGCATGCTTGCCTACGTAGTTGATATGTTCATAAATCTCGTCAGCCAAAACGTACAACTCCTCATGGCTAAGGATTACCTTAGCAAGAGCGTCGAGCTCTTCCTGAGAATATACGCTACCAGTAGGGTTGCTTGGTGAACAAAGGATGAGCATACGAGTCTTTGGAGTGATAGCAGCCTCGAGCTGTTCTGGAGTCATCTTGAAGTTCTGCTCAAAACCAGCATTCACGATAACAGGCTCAGCTCCTGCGAGCTTTGCCATCTGAGGATAGCTAACCCAGTAAGGTGCTGGGATTATAACCTCGTCGCCATCATTGCACAATGCCATCACGGTGTTACAAACACTCTGCTTGGCACCATTAGATACGAGAATCTCGTTGACGCTATATTCAAGTCCGTTTTCATTCTTAAGTTTGGCTACGATAGCCTTTCTAAGATCAGGATATCCAGGAACTGGTGAATATCTTGAATAATTCTCGTCGATAGCCTTCTTTGCAGCCTCCTTGATATGATCAGGAGTATTAAAGTCAGGTTCTCCCACACTCATGTTGATAACATCGACACCCTGCGCCTTCATTTCGCTACTCTTTTGCGACATTGCCAAAGTAGCAGATGGTGCGAGTCGATTGAGTCTATTAGATAATTGTGCCATGATATAAATATATGTTTGTATTATGCAAAATTACGAATTTGATTTTTTATCCCGAAAGAATGAAATCACTTTTTCACACATTAGTCAATATGCAGAGTGTGTCCCATTCTGTCACGCTTTGTCTTAAGATATTTATAGTCGTATTTGTTTGGCTCTATCTCGATAGGAACATTCTCCACGATTTCAAGACCGTAGCCTTCCAAGCCTACGCGCTTGGTAGGATTGTTTGTCATGAGTCGCATCTTGTGGATGCCAAGATATCTTAGCATCTGTGCGCCACAGCCATAGTCTCTTTCGTCTGGTTCGAAGCCGAGATGAATGTTAGCCTCAACGGTATCAAGACCTTCTTCCTGTAGCTTATAAGCAGCAATCTTGTTCATAAGTCCGATGCCTCTACCCTCTTGCTGCATGTAGATAAGCACACCTTTGCCTTCTTTCTCTATCATCTGCATAGCTTTGTGTAGCTGTTCGCCACAATCGCAACGCTGACTACCGAGGATGTCGCCTGTAGCACAAGAAGAGTGAACTCTAACGAGTACTGATTCATCCTCGTTCCATTCGCCCTTAACCAATGCCATATGCTCCAAGCCATTACTCTGCTGACGGAAAGGAATGAGCATAAAGTCGCCATAGCGAGTTGGCATATGCACCTTCTCGCCAACTTCGATACTTGTTTCCTTCTGCAATCGGTAAGCGATGAGGTCTTTGATGGTGATTATCTTCATATCCCATTCTTTGGCAAGAACCTGCAACTCTGGCATACGAGCCATAGTGCCATCCTCGTTCATGATTTCCATCAAAGCACCAGCAGGATACAAGCCTGCCAACTTACAAAGGTCAACAGCAGCCTCGGTATGACCGGAACGGCTCAACACTCCATTATCCTGAGCATAAAGAGGATTTACGTGTCCAGGGCGTCCGAAGGTAGAAGGCTTTGAATTAGGGTCTGCCAACGCCTTTAGGGTTTCAGCTCTATCGTGCGCAGACACACCTGTTGTGCATCCTTCCAATTTATCTACGGTAACGGTAAAAGGAGTGCCCAAGACAGATGTATTCTCTATCACCTGCTTAGGTAAATCGAGTTCCTCACATCTGCTCAAGGTGATAGGAGCACAAAGCACACCACGCGCATTCTTAAGCATGAAGTTCACCTTTTCGTCGGTCACTTTCTCAGCTGCTATAATGAGGTCGCCTTCATTCTCACGGTCTTCGTCATCTACAACGATAACAAACTTACCTTCCTTGAAGTCCTTTATAGCCTCTTCTATACTATTGACTTTGAAATCCATATTTTTAGTTTTGTTCTTATACATTATTATATATAGGGGACATAAGTAGAATCATCATAAAGAGAACTTAGAACACTCAAAACTATTTGATTCTTCATTCTTCCCTCTTCACTCTTCACTTAACATCTCTCATTCTCACGATGATAGCCTGGTTGGTTTGGCGTATCTGTCTGAGGTCGCGATACAGACGCAGACGGAAGGTCCACATTCTTATATACAGCACCGCACCAACTGGTATCAACACTCCAGCAATAATATTCAACCACTTATGTTCGAAAGGTCTGGTATGTGCCTTCGTTGCAAGTATTGGATATTTATTCATCTCGTGGAGCAATATCTTATCCTTGGTGTTTGCCAAGTCTTCGATTACCGACTCCAAGACTTCACTTATGCGCTCAATCTCATTATCCTTCTTATATTTGAAGAATACGTCTATGATATTCGGAGCAGAAACCAATCGATGTTCCTTAGAGTAAGCATCGATATCGGCATTCATCTGCTTCAGCGTTATTGCATCGTTGGCATAATCAGGGTCGTTGATGATAACCTCCTTGGCAAACACATGGCGCTTGAGTCGCAAGCCCAACAGTCGCATAAAGAACTCCTTATAGAGGTCGGCATTGAACACCACAGAGTCTTTGTTTGCCTTATATGTTACGAATATCGCTATAGGTGTAAGCGCTACTGGTGCCAGTCCTTTACCAAACCATACTGCCCACATTCCTCCACGTGCCATACGATAGCCTGAGTTGTCGAGGATATAATAGACAATAAACACCAATACCGAGATAAGGATAGGATATCCAAGTCCACCCTTACGGATGATAGCTCCGAGTGGTGCTCCGATAAAGAAGAAGAGCAGACATTGCAATGCAAGCGTAAACTTATTGATAGCTTCTATCTCGTGCATTCTGAGCAGTCGGTCGCCATCGCTTGTTATCATGCTTCTGAACTCAAGGTCTGAAACTCGTCCCTGCACGCTATTCAAAGCATCGTTTACTGAATTTTTCTGAACATCCACAGATTTCTTTCCGAACAAGCTGTCGAAGTTTGTCTTATCTGCCTTTGCCATCTTCACAGCATTCAGCGAGTCTGCCTTATTCAAAGATGCGTTATAGAAATATATGCGCTTGGCATCGTCATAATACGAACGTCCGATGCTGTCGTAAACTTGGTTGATAGAGTCCATATCGTGGAATATCTGTCGCAGTCCCTTACCCTTAGCATTGTTAGCCAATGATGCTGCATCTTGCATATTGAAGTCGCCATCAAAGTCAAGCACTATCTGCTTTGCCACAAACGACTCACGGCGATATGGCACCGATGCGCTATTACCAAACTCCGACGACTGCATATTCTCAAACCATTCTCCGCTCCATAATGTCAGCAACAGGTGTTTCTTCTCTGCCGTAGTCTGCATCATTCCTGAGTCGGCAAGGATTATGGCTTGATCTTCATAGCTGCCTGTCATTCGGTAAATCATCATACCATAGAGTTTACCTGTCTCCACATCCTTCTTCTGCACATAGATGTTGCAGTTTGGTATTCCATCATAGAATATTCCCTCTGGAATCATAAGCTCCGGACTCTTCTGCTTCATAGAAATGAGCAACTGCGAGAGCTTCATGTTGGCTTCAGGACCAATATTGTTTTGAAAGTAGAACGACACTCCACACACTACCAGCGTGATGGCGATAAGTGAGCGAAACGACTGCATGAGCGAGATTCCTGCCGACTTTATGGCTGTAAGCTCATAACTTTCGCCCAGGTTACCAAACGTGATGAGCGACGACAGCAGGATAGCCAAAGGCAAAGCCTGTGGCACCAGCATCAACGCCATATTCCAAAAGAACTGTGCCAAGATTTCCACGGACAGTCCTTTTCCTATAAGCTCGTCGACATATCTCCATACGAACTGCATCATCAGCACGAATTGGCAGATGAAGAATGTTCCTACGAACAGTAGGCCGAACTGCTTGGCTATAAATATATCTAATTTCTTTATTCGAAATGTCATTACCTTCTAAATTTGCACATTGTGCACATATCAAGGTGCAAAATTAGCACAAAAAACTCAAATTCTCACCTATTTTGTTTTTTTTATAATATTATAAGGCTACATAATGTTTATTGAGCGGTTTTATGCGACTACTCGCCTAACCCAAAACGAATAGTCGCATAGCCATTTTCGAATAGTCGCATAGCCCAATACGACTATTCGCATCCGCCAAAGGGATTATTCCTCTTAGCGAATGCGAATTCTCTTATTTTTCTATAGCTATAGTTTCTTTGGAGTATAGATGGCATTCCACCATGAGTCGTCGTTCTTCAGATATTTCTGAAACCATGCCATGATAGAGTTTATCCATTTTGTACGCTTAGCAGGGTCCATGATGCCATGGTTCTCGCCTTCTACTTCTATAAAGGCTGTTGGCACGCCCAATATTCTTAGGGCATTGTACATCTGTATCGACTCTCCTATAGGCACATTGGTGTCGGCTGTGCCGTGGGTGAAGAGGATAGGCTTCTTTATCTTGTCGGCATTATACAGAGGCGAACGCTCCACATATAGGTCTTTGCGTGTCCAAGGGAAGCTGTTGGCTGCCGAGGTTTCGCTATACGAATATCCCCAATATCCTTCGCCCCAATAGCTGGTGTGGCTCGATATTCCGGCATGCGACACTCCGCAAGCGAAAGGATTATCCTTTGTCATCATATATTGAGTCATAAAACCTCCGTAGGATGCTGATATACAACCGATATGGTCGGCATCGCATTGTGGCACATCCTTCACAAACTGTCTTGTGGCATCGATGATGTCTTGTGCTGGTCCTTCGCCCATGGTGTTAACATGGCGTGAAGCCCACTCCTGGCCAAAGCCTGATGCTCCAGAAGGGTTTACTACGAAGGTGATATAGCCCAAAGCATTCCAATAGTGAGCAGGATAGTGTGAGCCATTGCCAAAGCGTCGCGATGTTGGCGAACAGCCTCCATAATAGTGTACGATAACTGGATATTTCTTCTGAGGATCGAAGTCGGCAGGCAGAGTGTAGAAGCCTGTCACCTTATAGCCACGTGTGGTCTGCATGCTCCACGACTTCTCCGTACCTATCTGCATATCGGCATAGTCGTCCTTGTTTGGTGCCAACAGCAAGGTGGTCTTAGCATTCTTGGCTGGCGACGCGATGTTGAAAACCTCGTAAGGTACACACATCGAAGAACCATCAACAACAATGTTGCCACCATTGCTTGCTATGCTGAAATCAGAGATTACTTCTAATGGCATGCGCACCATCTTCGACTTCCATGTCTTTGTGTCAAGACGGAACAGGCTTACGCTATCTCTATTCTGAGCTGTATAATATAAGCAATTGTCAGCCTTCGACCATTCCATATTTTCGATGCTTGTCTCGTCGTCGGCAGTAAGTGGAGTAACCTTCAAGGTGTTGGTATCCATCACGTATAGATGATAGTCGAAGGTGTTTGGAGTTCTGCCTTCTGGCACTCTGTTGCCTATTCCATCAAAAGCCTCTGTGCCTGCCTTAAACACCACGCGGTCTGTGCCTCCTGCATACAAGGCTCCACCTATGAAGCCATCCTTATCCACAAACTTACGGGTTTTCATGGTCGCAAGGTCGAGGTCGTAGTATGTGGTGCGAGTAGTAGGACGCTGAGTTATAGAGTCGGAAGCTACACCAAAGAGGATGTGCTTACCATCGGGCGCAATGTCAGAAAGCCATACGCCATGATAGCTATAAGTTAGCTGTTGCACCAAGCCTGTCTTGAAATCATATCGAGCCAACGATGTTCTGTTGCGCCAATCAGGCTGACGGTCGTCGGGATGTACTATCTCAAACACTCCTTCTTCCTTCTTTGGACCATCTGTAGAGTGCATAAGTATGGCATAATCTTCGGTTGGCGATATCACGAAGTAATCGTCTGGCATGTCTTCTGCCAATATCTCTACCTTATTATTTAGTGGGTCTACTGTCTTGAGCAGGTTTTTGCCTCCTACTTTTTCGGTATAATAATATTTGTCAGAAGTTGGCATCCATGTCATCGAACCGTCAACAAAGCGCTTGCTGCCAGTCTTCAAGTCGGCAAGGATACACTTATACTGTATCTTGTTCTTCTCATCATACCATCGATAGCCCATCAAAGCCCAACGGCCTGTTGGCGAGAGTGATGGTGCTGTAGTAACTTTTGTGCCAAGCACGTCACGCATAGTAAAGCTACGCTTTCCTGTTTCTACAAACGACAGCGCATCGTCTGGCAACGATAAAGCCAAGCCTGTGCTGTCGGCAACAAACTTCATCACGATAGAATGTTGACCTGGCTGTAGTGTCATGCCGGCAGTCTGCTCTACTCCATCGGCATAAACCTTATATTTCTTTGCGCCCTTAACAGAGAGCTTCAAATCCTTTAAGTATTTCGATGCCATCACATCAAACTTCACAAGATGAAGTTGGGCTGTATCTAACTTTAATGCAGTAAGATTTTCCAAAGGTTTCTTGTCGGCAATGGTCAACGACAAGCGAGTGTCGAGCAGGTTGTCTGCCTTAAACTTATTTTGAGCGTTGTCGATGCTGTCAAAGACTATTGGCGCCACCACCTTGAATGGTCCTGCATGTCTAACATGCGCAACGTTGATGTCGGCAGCATTAATTGTTGCCGTCATAGCCAAGCAAAGTGTGGCTATAGATAATTTCTTCATATATTTAGGTTGTGTGATTATTCTTCAAACGTACGCTTTAGGCTCTCCCAACTTTGGAAGCCTGCCAGCAAAGCCAACTTATCCAAGGTTTCCTTTGTCGGCTTCTCCTTGCCCATCAGTATTGCTGATAACTTACGCCAAGCGTTAGCATCAAGTTTTATCTTATGCTTGATGACAAAATCCGATAGTTTCCTAAATTCTCGTATCATATTTCTATAACATATTATCGTGCTGCTTTCGTGCTGCAAAGATAGTGCAAGTATTAGAAATGGCAAAAGAAAACATCGTATTTTCTTTTGTCATTTCGCTCATTTGCAGTAACTTTTGATAACTTACGCTGCATTCGGAAATGCAAAAGAAAGCGATTTCTTTTGTTATTCCACTCATTTGCAGTAACTTTGCAACGAAAATGAGGCTTTTGCTATAAAAAGTAAAGCACAACCAATAGGTTTACTCACACAACAAACAACAATAACAATTCGACATCTATGAAAGAATTAGCTCTTAAGTATGGATGCAACCCTAACCAAAAGCCATCAAGGATTTATATGGAAGAGGGTGAGCTTCCTATCGAGGTTATCAACGGTAGACCAGGATACATCAACTTCCTGGATGCGCTAAACAGTTGGCAACTTGTTAAGGAACTGAAAGCTGCTACTGGCATTCCTGCCGCTGCAAGTTTCAAACATGTTAGTCCTGCAGGTGCTGCTATAGGCTTGCCTCTTAGCGACACTCTAAAGAAAATCTACTTCGTTGACGACGTAAAGATAGAACTATCACCTTTGGCTTGTGCCTATGCAAGAGCAAGAGGTGCCGACCGTATGTGCTCATACGGAGATTTCGTTGCTCTTAGCGATGTTTGCGATGCTGCTACTGCTACTCTCATCAAGCGTGAGGTTAGCGACGGCGTTATTGCTCCTGGATATACCGACGAGGCACTCGAAATATTGAAGGATAAGCGCAAGGGTACATACAATGTTATCAAAATCGACCCTAACTATGTGCCACAGCCTATAGAGCACAAGCAGGTGTTCGGTATCACTTTCGAACAGGGACGCAACGAGATTAAACTCGACGATCCTGCTTTGTTCGAGAATATCCCTACTCAGAACAAGACTTTCACAGACGAGGCTAAGCGCGACCTTATCATCGCCCTCATCACATTGAAATATACTCAGAGCAACTCTGTATGCTACGTTAAGGACGGACAGGCTATCGGTATCGGTGCTGGTCAGCAGAGCCGTATTCATTGCACTCGTCTTGCTGGTCAGAAGGCTGACACATGGTGGTTGCGCCAATGTCCAAAGGTTATGAACCTTCCTTTCAAGCCAGGCATCCGTCGTGCTGATCGCGACAATACCATCGACGTTTACATCAGCGAGGAGCATGACGACGTATTGAGAGATGGCACATGGGAGATGTTCTTCACCGAAAAGCCTGAGGTTTTGACAATGGAAGAAAAGAAGGCTTGGATTGCTCAGAACACTAAGGTTGCTCTTGGTTCTGATGCTTTCTTCCCATTTGGCGACAACATCGAGCGTGCACACAAGAGTGGTGTTGAATATATAGCACAAGCAGGCGGTAGCATCCGTGACGATAATGTTATTGAGACTTGCGACAAGTATGGCATCGCAATGGCATTCACAGGTGTTAGATTGTTCCACCATTAATTCATAACATAAACCCCATTTATAGCATGTCAGACAATTTCACCGACATCTTAGAAGGTGGCATCGTCTTCAAGAAGAGTTCTTCTGGCAAGAAGGAATCGGATAAAGTGAAGACTAAGGCCAAGAAAAAGAAATACATCACGGGTGCCCACGGCAGCGGTTCGGCTAAACAAAAGGCTAAATACCGCGAACAAAGAGCCAACAGACATAAGTAATGTATAAAAACAATAATAGCGGCAAGAGATAATGCACATAGGCATATCCTCTTGCCGCTATTTTTATTTTATATTAGCGCTTTAACAAAACACAGCTTTTTCTATTTCATTCTTTAAGAAGGAAGCAACATAGCCAACACTCTGAAAATAGAAACCTGTTGCAGTATTCTGCAAACGTTCAAAAGTGTCTGAAGCATAAAGAACATCTAAAGATTCTTTTGGCGAATAGCCATAAGTTTCCATAAGCCAATCTGCCAGCTCTACAGTTAGTTCATCCTTCATCATCTGTATTTGTTCTGCATTTAATCTTGTCATAACGCCTTAAGTTTTTGTAGTGCCCTTTCTGTACCAAAGAAATATTGGAAAGTAATACCTTTAGCATATTTTAATTCCTCTACTAATCTTTGAAGTGATATTACTCCACCTAGATAACGCCTCAGTTGGAAGTTTACTCCATCATCTGCAATTGGACAATAAACAATATCGTAATTATGAGATGGTTGAGAAACTTTAGAATTTCTATTTGTCAAAATAAAACTCGCCCATTCTTCACTATAATCTTCAAATATCTTAATGTGCAGTTCTTCTGATGTAAGTATTCCTTCATCAAAGGCAAATTCATTTACCACGGCTATACCACTTCGCATCTGTTCTACTTTTGTTTCGGCAAGATTCTTTGCCTGTTCATAATTATCAGACAGATAAAAACCTTGCCCAAAATCTTTATAAGGTTTTGAACGGCTTAAATCAGGTATCGTTACCCGTACATTAGAACCATGGTACAATTTCATTGCAATCTTCCTCCATTATTTCTACAAACATCAGATAACACACTCAAAGACTCCTCAAAAGAAAAAGTATGAAGAGTATCATAATGTTTATATAGATAATCCAGCCCTTTAAAACGTTTAAGATATCCATAGGCTTGTTTTGGCATAACACCAAACTTTGTCGCAAATTCACTTACTAGTGCGACAACATACCCTACTGTATTATGTTCTTCCCTTGACATATCTTTCTATTTTTATTGCAACAAAAATAGTCAAATATTCCATTGATAACAAGGAAATCCTTCGTTTTCTATGGAATATTTGACTATTTTAACTTCTATACTATATCATCAAGTTTTTAGGGAATCTTTTACTTCCTTATTCCTCCACTCTTTGTCAACGTTATGGTGGCATCATGGAGTTTGCGGTTGCCATGGTCGAACATCAGGGCAGGATTGAAGCGAGTGCCACGGAACTTAGTTTCGAAATGTAGGTGCTCTGTTGTTGCACGACCTGTGCGACCGGTAAGTCCTATCACTTGGCCTGCTTTCACTTTATCGCCTGCCTTAACAAGGTTCTTCGACTGATGGCTATACAATGTCTCAAAACCATAGGCATGCTTTATGCGTATGCAATTGCCATAGCCTGCAAAAGGACCTGAGGATATTACTACACCATCGAAAGCTGCAAGTATCTCGTCATTTGGCTTTGTCTTTAGGTCTACTCCCGAATGGCCTCGTCTGCCTCCGTAAGGACTGATAACCTTTGCTCCTGGTAGAGGATACGACCAATGTTTCTTTTCTATCTTTCTGAGGTCGAGCTTGAATGTGGAATTCTTCTTAAATGGGTCTTCATCAAGATTTGCCATCAGCTTCTTCGACTTTTCGTCGGCAACAACACTAATGCTAATTCCTCCACCCACTTTCTTGCATTGCACCATCTGCTTTCTCAGCTTATGGCTCGACAAAGAGATAATGGTTTCAGGATTAATCTTCGAACCGTTTATCATGATGTTGAAGTCAAGGAATTCTCTATTTGAATCTCCACCCACAATAGCGATGGTATGTCCTGCCTTAACTTCCTGACCAACTTTCACAAGGTTCTGCGCATTATGTGCATAAACCGTCTCAAGACCATTATGATGGCGAACAACGATTACATTGCCATGACCTGAGATATAGGTAGACAAACGAACGGTTCCGTCAAACATAGCCTTCACAGCATCGCCCTTCTTGGTTTCTATCTCAAGGTCGTTGCCTCTCAATATAGCTTTACCAACAGGCAAAGGGAACGAATATTCTTTATCTGGAAGTTGAGTAAAATCAATATTAATGATATTGCTCTTAGCAAAGAGACCTGGTGTTGGCACACTAATCTGCTGCTGCTCGGATGCAGTAAATTTCTCACTTGTGGCAGACATTATCGTCAACGACATCATCAATGCCACAACATAAATAGTTAGCTTAGATAGATTCTCTTTTATCATTTGGTTTCCTCCATAATTATTGCTGTATATATTCTGCCCGAGTTAATGCCTTGACGACGGGCAGAGAAAAAATCGTTAGAAGTATAGGTATCAATGCCTGATACCTTTATGTTTTCTGCAGGGATTCCTGCTGCAACCATCTCTTTGCGGTTGCATTCTGGTAGGTCGATATGCCATTTACCCATTTGCTTCGCTATGCCATTCATATCGAAGCCTGCTGAGGCAAACTGGTCGTAGACTTCCTGCCCAACCTCAAAGCTCTCTAAGGATATACCAGGACCTATCACCGCCTTCAACTTCTCGGCATTAGAATGATAGGTTGTTTGCATCTCTGCTACTGCCTTCGAAGCTATGCGCTTTACTGTTCCACGCCAGCCGGCATGTACAGCGCAGGCTGCATGATGCTCAGGGTCGTATATTATAATAGGTATGCAGTCGGCAGTAGAGACTCCTATGCATACTCCAGTCATCGATGTGAATATACCATCCACTCCTTCTGTCACCTTAACTCTCTCTCCCTCTGGCAATGCCATAAAGTCGGGAGCTATGATGCAGAAGTCTGCTCCATGCACCTGATGTGGCAACAATAACTTTGTTGGCTCTATGCCTAAAGTCTCGGCAAGTGCCGCTTTATTGGCTGCGATATTCTCTTGCGAGTCGCCACAATAGCTATTGATATTAAAGCTGCTATATGCGCCCTCGCCTACTCCACCATGACGCATAGTAGAGAAAGCACGCACACCAGGGGCTATATCGTATGATAGAAGCTGTGGACTATTCTTCATCATACTCATATTCAAAGTCGTCGAGGTCATCAACATCCTCAACGTCGTCTTCGTCTATATATTCAATATCTTCGTCTTCGCCTTCTTGAGCAAGCTCCATAGCAAAGCGCGACATATCTTTATCTCTGTGCACAAGGGTGTCCTCGGCTGTGATATCTTGCAACTTATTGCTCTCGCTATTTAGCTCTTTCCATAGCACATCCTTCAAATCAGATAGTCCGTAGCCTGTAACTGAAGAGATGAATACTACTGGTAAATCTTCTGGCAGATGCTCACGAAGCATATCCATCAACTCCTCGTCCAAGAGGTCGCTCTTGGTAACTGCCAACACTCTGTGCTTGCTGAGCATTTCTGGATTAAACTGCTCAAGCTCTTTCAATAGCACTTCATATTCGCGCTTAATATCGTCGGTATCGCCTGGAACCATAAAGAGCAACAATGAGTTGCGCTCAATATGACGCAAGAAGCGAAGTCCTAAGCCCTTACCCTCGCTGGCTCCCTCGATGATACCAGGGATATCTGCCATCACAAACGACTTATGGTCTCTATATTCTACGATACCCAGACTTGGCTCAAGGGTTGTAAAAGGATAGTTGGCAATCTTTGGACGTGCACTCGACAAGGCTGAAAGCAAGGTAGACTTTCCTGCATTAGGGAATCCTACCAAACCAACATCGGCAAGCAACTTCAACTCCATTATCACCGTACGCTCCTGCATAGGCTCGCCTGGCTGTGCAAAACGTGGAGCCTGATTGGTAGCAGTACGGAATTGGAAGTTACCCAATCCGCCTCGTCCACCTTTCAATAGCATCACTTCCTGACCATCGTATGTTACGTCGCAGATATATTTTCCGGTCTCAGCATCATATACAACTGTTCCGCATGGCACATCGATATACATATCCTTACCGTCTGTACCATGACATTTGTCGCGTCCGCCGTTGCCTCCATGTTCAGCAAATACGTGGCGCTGATATTTCAGGTGCAACAAGGTCCAATAGTTATGATTGCCACGAAGGATAATGCTTCCGCCGCGACCGCCGTCACCACCATCAGGACCACCATTAGGATTGTATTTCACATGCCTAAGGTGCATAGAGCCCTTACCGCCCTTTCCTGAGCGGCAATATATCTTTACATAGTCTACGAAATTGGAATCTGCCATTTAAGTGAAGAATTAAGAGTGAAGAGTGAAGAAAAAAACGAAGAGTGAAGAGTGAAGGACGAAGAATCCAATACCATTAAGGCTATATGATTCTTCACTCTTCCCTCTTCACTCTTCCCTAAATTATTCGGCAATGCCGTCGATAACCTTGCAGATGTCTGCAAAGATTACCTCAAGCTGACCATCACCCTTTACGTGGTGATGCAAGCCTTCGCCATCATACCAGCCGATGAGAGGAGCTGTCTGGTTGTGATAAACGCCAAGACGCTTCTTGATTGTCTCCTCGTTATCATCTGAACGACCGCTCTCGATACCACGCTTGATAAGACGCTCCATCAATACATTCTCTGGAACATCCAATTCAATCATAGCAGCAATCTTATGACCACGCTCTGCGAGCATGTTCTTCAAAGCCTCAGCTTGTGGGATAGTACGTGGGAAACCATCAAAGATTACGCCCTTGTGCTCCTTGCCAAAGCTGTCGTAAACACTTGCAAGGATATCTATCATAAGCTCATCTGGGATAAGCTGACCGTTGTCAATATATCCCTTGGCTGTCTTGCCGAGTTCTGTACCATTCTTGATTTCTGCGCGAAGCACGTCGCCTGTAGAAATATGACCGAAACCATACTTCTTGATCATCAGATCGCTCTGAGTACCCTTTCCTGAACCTGGGGCACCGAAAATAACAATGTTCTTCATTTTTACTTTTTTGACTAAATCTATTGTGTTGTCTATATTATTCTACGATTGTGTAAATCTCCTTCAGGTTTCTGCCCTGCTGGTCGTAGTCAAGACCATAGCCCACGATGAAGTCGTTAGGAATCTCCATTGCAGCATACTCGATGTTCAATGGCACCTGAAGCTTACCTGGCTTAAGGAGTAGGGTGCAGATATGTATAGCCGCAGGGTTGCGTGTTCCCAACTGCTCTATCATGCGCTTCATAGTAAAACCTGTATCTACGATATCTTCCAAAATAACAACATTACGTCCTGCCAAGTCTTCGTTCAAGCCAATAACTTCTGTTATCTTACCTGTCGAAGTGGTGCCTTGATAAGAAGCAAGCTTCACGAAAGAGATTTCACATGGTATAGTGATATTGCGAATCAAATCGGCAGCAAAAACAAATGAGCCATTGAGCACGGCTATAAAAAGTGGATTCTTGTCTGCCATATCGTTATTGATTTTTTCTGCAACAGCCTTCACACGCTGCTGTATCTCTTCTTCGGGGATAAACGTTCTGAACGTTTTATCCTTAATAGTTACTGTGCTCATTGTATGTCGGATTTTGGATAATTTGGGGCAAAGTTACTCTAAAATGACGGAATAACAAAAGAAAAGAATTGATTTTTGGCTTATTCCACACCAATAGGTATGAAATAATCAAAAAAAAGCAAACTATTGGGCTTTTATTAGTATTAATTTTGTATTTTTGCTGTCGATATGAAAATTTTCACTTCTGCTCAGATTCACGAGCTTGACAAATACACCATAGACAATGAGCCCATCGCGTCGACCGACTTGATGGAAAGGGCTGCTAACGCCATTACCAAAGCCATAATCGACGAATGGACCGAGTATACCCCAATAGTTGTTTTTGCTGGTCCTGGCAACAATGGCGGTGATGCACTTGCTGTGTCAAGACTATTGGCTGAACGTGGATACGAAGTCCACACATATCTGTTCAATATCCACAACAAGCTTTCTGTTGATTGCCAAACCAACAAAAAGCGTCTTGAGGAATGCAGCAAATTAAAATCTTTCACCGAGATTACTGTCAACTTCGACCCTCCTCAGCTCACCGAGGACACATTGGTTATTGATGGACTTTTCGGTTCTGGCATCAACAAGCCGCTATCTGGTGGTTTTGCTTCGCTGGTTAAATATATCAACCAGTCGCCATGCAAGGTGGTGAGTATCGATGTGCCTTCGGGATTGATGTGCGAAGACAACACGTTCAACATACGTGCCAACATCATCCGTGCCAACATGACGCTGACTCTTCAGCAAAAGAAATTGGCGATGATGCTTCCTGACAATCAGCTTTATATTGGCAAGTTGAAGGTATTGGATATAATGCTGAGCCATGAGTATATCGAGAATACTGACTCTAAATATTATATCACCGAAGAAAAGGATATTAGAGGCATGTTGCGTCCGCGCTACGACTTTGCTCATAAGGGCAACATGGGCACAGCGCTCATCGTAGCTGGCAGCTATGGCATGGCTGGCGCTGCTATATTAGCAACAAAGGCTTGTCTGCGTAGTGGTATCGGAAAGGTGTGCGTTAGAACTCCAAAGCTCAACTATCAGATAATGCAAATCAGCATTCCTGAGGCTGTATTGGTTATGGACAACGACGAGAAGGTGTTCTCTGAATCTACTGATGCCAACGACTACGAGGCTGTTGCCATTGGTCCAGGTCTTGGTCAAGCAGAAAACACCGCTGTTGCTATGATGGCGCAGCTCAAACGCACACAATGTCCTATCGTTGCCGATGCCGATGCACTAAATATCTTGTCGTCGCATCAGGCATGGATGCAGCAGTTGCCACGACATATCATCATGACTCCACATCTCAAAGAGATGGACCGCCTTATAGGCAATGGTTGCAATGGCGACTATGAGCGTCTGACTAAGGCTTGCGAAATGGCTGCTCGCCATGAGGCTTACATTATTCTGAAAGGTCACCATACTGCTATCTGCACTCCTGAGGGAAGGGTTTTCTTCAATGATACTGGCAATAGCGGCATGGCAACAGCTGGTAGCGGTGATGTACTAACGGGTATCATCACAGGTTTGTTGGGCAGAGGATATTCAGAACAAGAGGCTTGCATCCTCGGTGTTTATCTCCATGGTCTTGCAGGCGACATTGCAGCTCGCGAACTTGGCAAAGAGAGCCTCATCGCATCTGATATCATCGAATATCTGCCAAAGGCTTTCAAGCTTCTGGAAGAATAACAAATCGTAAAAACCTAAACACAAGAATATAAACATGAAAAATATTATTTCCACCCTACTGCTTTCTGCTGCAGCTTCTTTCTCGGGCTACGCTCAGCAGGCCAACGAGGCAATAACTTACTATTTGCCTAAGACGGCGGTTCATGTAAATGTGATAATAGAGAAGACCAACTACACTCCTGGTCAGTTGGCAGAATATGCTCAAAGATACATGCGCTTGGACAATGTGAGCCTTGAAGCTTATACCACTTATAGAATCATTGCCACAAACATGTATACTACTGCCGAGCCTGATGCGTCAAAGCTTTTCTCGTTGGAAATCGACAAAAACCATTTCATCAATAATGTGTCGAAGACTGAGAAGGGTCTCTTGCTTGCTATCAATGGCGAGGGCAGAGACAACACCGTGATTCCTACGTTCACTCCGTCTAAGCCTCAACCTATATTGAACTCTAAGGATTTCATGTCGCAAGATATCCTCTCGGCAACAAGCTCGGCTAAGATGGCTGAACTTACTGCCAACGAGATATTCGAAATCAGAGATAGTCGCACTCAGCTGGCTCGTGGCGAGGCTGACTTCATGCCTAAGGATGGCACTCAGCTAAAGCTTATGATGTCGCAACTCGACACTCAGGAGAAGGCTCTCATGCAGGTATTCTCTGGCATAACAACCAAAGACACCACCATGACAACCATCACCTACATTCCAACCGCTGAGGTCGAAAAGCAACCTTTGTTCCGTTTCTCTAAGTATTATGGCATTGTCGACAACGACGACCTCTCTGGCTCTCCTTATTATATTAAGGTTGCCAAGAAGAAGACTTTCGACGATGAGCCTGCTGTAGCTGATGGCAAAAAGGATAAAAAGGAAAAGAAGGATAAAAACGATATCGGACTTAGAGTCAACATTCCTGCAAAGATGGACATCACCGTCTTTAATGGCACAGGCAACACATTGGCTAAACAGCAGTTCCAAGCTCCACAGTTCGGTAAACTTGAGATTCTTAGCGGCGAACTATTCGGAAAGAAGCAGAGTAGCCGCCTAATCCTTAACCCGCAGACTGGCGCCATCTCTAAGATTGAAGCACTGAACATTGCGAAATAAAAGAAAACTGCAAAGAGATTTATTCTAAGAAGTATATAACTAAAAAGGGTGATACCGCTTGGTATCACCCTTTAATATTTTATGCTCTAATCAGATTAGCACTGAGCGAGCTTACCGTCTGAACCGAGTACGTTCACAATCTTGTGGATGTACATCTTCTTCATGTTCTCGCGAGCTGGCTTCAAATACTGACGTGGGTCGAAGTGGTCTGGATGCTCAGCGAAGTGCTGACGGATAGCAGCTGTCATAGCAAGACGTGAGTCAGAGTCGATGTTGATCTTGCAAACTGCAGACTTAGCAGCCTTACGGAGCTGCTCCTCAGGAATACCGATAGCAGCCTTCAAGTCGCCACCGTACTTGTTGATGGTGTTAACCTCGTCCATAGGAACTGATGAAGATCCGTGGAGTACGATTGGGAATCCAGGAAGCTTCTTCTCGATCTCTGCAAGAATATCGAAAGCCAATGGAGGTGGAACCAATACACCGTTTACCAATGTGCACTGCTCTGGAGTAAACTTGTGTGCACCGTGTGATGTACCGATAGAGATAGCCAATGAGTCGCAACCTGTGCGTGTAGCGAAGTCGATAACTTCCTCAGGCTTTGTATAGTGAGACTCTGCTGCGCTAACCTCGTCCTCAACACCAGCGAGAACACCGAGCTCAGCCTCAACAGTTACATCAAACTGATGTGCATATTCTACAACCTTCTTTGCCAAAGCAACGTTCTCCTCGTATGGAAGTGAAGAACCGTCGATCATTACTGAAGAGAAACCATTGTCGATGCAATCCTTGCAAAGTTCAAATGAATCTCCGTGGTCGAGGTGGAGAACAATCTCTGGATGCTCGCAGCCGAGTTCCTTAGCATACTGAACAGCGCCCTCTGCCATGTAGCGAAGGATAGTACCGTTAGCATAGTTACGTGCACCCTTAGAAACCTGCATGATAACAGGAGACTTTGTCTCTACTGCAGCCTGTACGATTGCCTGCATCTGCTCCATTGTATTGAAGTTGAAAGCAGGAATAGCATAACCGCCTGCTACTGCTCTCTTGAACATCTCACGGGTGTTCACGAGACCCAAATCTTTGTAATTTACCATAATTGTTTGTATATGTTTAAAAAACTAATATTCTTGGTTTTATCCGACTGCAAAATTAGCAATTATATTTTTTCTTGCAAAATGTTGCATGTTTAATTAGTGTTCCAAGTTTTATAAAATGCTAAAACACTATTGTTTTTTTTTGACGGTTCACAATTTTGCAAATTCCGCTTTACAATTTTCCTAAGATATACCAGTTTTTTGGTCTTTTTCTCTTATTCTTCACTATGTTTGTGTTTTCTTGTCAACTCTGAGGCAAACAAAAGCACTACGAAATAGCCTATGAAAGGTATCATAAATGGCAATACAAGGTTGGTTTGGTCTGCCACATAGCCCATCAATAGGAAGAAGCAACCACCGATAGGTGTCATCATCAAGAGCGATGATGCACTCTTGGTAAGATTGCCCAAGCCTTGCAAAGCTAAAGTGAAGATGGTTGGGAACATAATGGCTTCAAACAAATAGTTGCAAACCAAAGCTATCATAGAGCATTTGCCCAAATCGAGCAGCACCAAGCCTATACATACCACACTTCCGATACCGCAGTATAGCAGCATCAGTTCGGCACGCACCTTGCGCATTATCCATGAGCCAAGGAATCGTCCTACCATAAAGAAGCCTAACGCCACGGTCAACACTATCGAGGCAGTGTTATCGTTCATCCATCCCTGACCGGTCACAAAGTTGATGAAATAGCTATTGATAGATATCTCGGCTATCTCGTATGCCAAGAGGGCGAAGAGTCCAAACACAAACATAGGATGACGCTTGAAGAGCTTCATTATTCTTGTGTCCTGAATATGGTCTTCTTCTGTTTCTTCGTGCTTTATCTCTGGCAGGTCTACTCGCGAGAACACTACGGCAATACACATCACCAATACTCCCAGCACAGCGTATGGCACAACAACATTGCCACCATCTGAACTGCCATTAAACAAGAACTGACCTACGGCATAGGTAGCAAACAAGCAACCCAAGCCATTAAATGACTGCGAGAAGTTCAGTCGGCTCGATGCTGTCTCCTTATCGCCAAGCTCTGCTGCATAGGGGTTGGCTGCTGTCTCCAAGAACACGAGTCCGCAACCTATTATAAATAGCGGACCAAGATAGGCATAGAAGGTTCCTATCTCTGCACCTGGTATAAAGAGCAATGCTCCAAAAGCAAAGAGGGCAAGTCCAAACACCACTCCTCGTCTATAGCCTTGGCGATTGATAAACCATCCGGCAGGTATCGCCATAAGGAAATATCCCAGATATGTTGTCACCTGAATCAACGACGACTGGGTTAGGGAAATGTCGAGTGAGTTTTGGAAATGCTTGTTCAATACATCGAGGATGGCTCGTGCAAATCCCCACAAAAAGAAGAGCGAGGTTATCAAGACAAAGGGCACGAGATACTTCTTGTCTGTCAATGTTGGTCGATTTGTTTTCATTATCTATTTTTTATTTTCTTGTCTCTACATTAAATTCAGTAACCTTCGATATTGTCTCGCCATTCTGCAATACTGAGCAGCATAGCTTTATCGTGCCATACTTCAGTCGGTTGTCGGCTTTCACCATGGCGGTATATCTCACGCCTTTATATGCTCCTATCTTCTCCACACATATTGGCTGCGAGATATAGATATGTCTATTGCCTGTCATCTCTGCCACGGTAGGCACCACATTATATATTGGTTGCAAACCATTATTATATATCTCAAGCACCACCTTACACATTTCGCCACGCGATATTGTATCGTCGCCATCGGCATCTATGAAGCGTGCGTTTCTTATCTCAACAGTTGGTGCTGAATGGGTATACACATTGTCGGCAGGTGATGATGGTTGCTTATATTCGTAGTTGCCTGTGGTAGCATCGCCACCATCAAAGTCTATGCGGTCGTCGCCACTATTGGTTGAATCAAAGCCACTATTAGAAGAATCATAGCCACTATTAGCAGGATAGTCGTTATCCATTTTGCCTCGTGCTTTCTGGTCGGCAGCATTGCCTATAGCGCCACCAATCACAGCACCGCCTGCCATACCCACAATGGTTCCTATATCTGAGCCTCGCGGTCCGCCACTTATGCCACCTATAGCCGAACCGAGTATACTTCCAAACTGTGCACCGGTATATGCTCCAGCGCCTGTATAAGAGCTACAGCTGCTAAGCAATAATGTTGCTCCAACTGCCAAAGCCATCATCTTCTTCATATCTCTTACCTGATTTGTTCCTTTATATTTATAGGCATACAAAACTATCTTTGCAGCTTTTGTTTTCTGCAAAGATAATAATTTTTCTATTATCATCAATCGTTTTTTGCCTAAATTAGCATAGGGAATTCCCTATACAATACAAAACACCCATATTTATCTGCAAATGGCTCATGCATATAAAAAGAAAAAGCTTCAACTATTTCTTTTCTTCTCTTTCTGCGACCTTATAATCGTCTGGCTTCACAAATTCGAATTCGAATTCTGGCATATCGTCCTCTTCCATACGATATGGCACCATCTTCTCCGTTACTGGCTTCACCTCGACCATAGCCACACCTTGAGCAAGCATACCTATAGCCTTAGCTGCCGCATACGACAGGTCCACAACGCGACCTCTGCCGAATGGTCCACGGTCGGTAACCCTAACATCCACGGATTTATTATTGCTAAGGTTCGTTACTCGCAGTATTGTGCCGAAAGGGTATTTCTTATGAGCACACGTCAAGCTATCATGATGTATTCGCTCGCCACTTGCCGAGCGTGCTCCAGTGGCTCGTTTAGAATAATAAGAAGCCTTGCCTTTCTGCACATTATGTTTATGCACAGCAGTTTTCTGTGCTTGTTTTTTCTGTGCAGAAAGACAAGGCTTTCCTGTTATCAATAGCGAAGCAAAGAGCATAAATACCATACACACCGTCATTCTTATGGCGTTGCCTACAATCATTCTTGTGTTTATGTTTAACCTATTGCTTCCTATCCTCATCTTTTCCTTTATTTCTTCACTCAGGCGCCATCGCCTTCATCCAGCGTCTCGCCTTCATCCAGCGTGTCCGCCTTCATCCTGCGTGTCCGCCTTCATCAAGCGTATCCGCCTTTATTTCTTCACTTCGGTGGCATATTTGCCACCGTTGCTTATACTATTCCCTGAGCCATCATGGCATTAGCCACCTTCATGAAGCCAGCCACATTAGCGCCCTTTACATAGTCGATATATCCATCAGCCTGTGTGCCGTATTTCACGCACTGCTCGTGGATAGAATGCATGATATAGTGCAGCTTGTCGTCGACTTCCTTCTCGCTCCAGCTCAATCGCATAGAGTTCTGGGTCATCTCCAATCCACTTGTTGCCACACCGCCTGCATTGACAGCCTTGCCAGGAGCAAAGAGCTGCTTAGCAGCAACAAACTTATCAACAGCCTCGGCTGTGCATCCCATGTTGGAAACCTCTGCCACACACAATGGCTTGTGTGCCAATATGCTATCAGCATCCTCGCCGTTGAGCTCGTTCTGGGTAGCGCAGGTGAGGTATATCTGTGCCTCCTGCTCCCATGGTTTCTTGCCTGCGAAGAACTGTGAGCCAGGGAACTCATCAGCATAAGGCTGGCAGATGTCGTTGCCTGAAGCACGAAGCTCAAGCATATAGGCAATCTTCTTTGCGTCGAGACCTGCAGGATCATAGATGTATCCGTCTGGTCCGCTGATGGTGATAACCTTGGCACCAAGCTCGGTAGCCTTCTGGGCTGCACCCCAAGCCACATTTCCGAAGCCGCTTATTGCAACTGTCTTGCCTTTGATATCGATATTGCGTGTCTGCAACATCTGATTTACGAAGTAGAGGGCACCATAGCCAGTAGCCTCAGGACGAATGCGAGAGCCACCCCACTCGAGTCCCTTACCTGTCATCACGCCTTCCCACTGGTGGGTGAGCTTCTTGTAAGTACCGAAGAGATAACCTATCTCGCGTGCTCCTACGCCGATGTCGCCTGCTGGCACATCCTCGTTAGGACCTATATTATGATAAAGCTCCTGCATGAATGCCTGGCAGAAGCGCATAACTTCAGCATCGCTACGTCCGCGGATAGAGAAGTCGGAACCTCCCTTTGCACCGCCCATCGGCAATGTGGTGAGAGCATTCTTAAAGGTCTGCTCAAAGCCGAGGAACTTCATGATGCTTAAGTTTACAGATGCATGGAAGCGCAAACCGCCCTTGTAAGGACCTATAGCGCTATTGAACTGTACGCGATAACCGGTGTTTACATGTACCTCGCCATTGTCGTCAACCCATGGCACGCGGAACTGTATCACACGCTCTGGCTCTACCAGTCGCTCAATGAGTTTTGCCTTCTCAAATTCTGGGTGTTGGTTGTAAACATCCTGGATAGAGGTTAGCACTTCTTTCACAGCCTGAAGATACTCAGGCTCGCCTGAATGCTTGCGCATCAGCTCTTGCATTATTTTTTCAACTTCCATAGCTAAAAGGATTTTTAGGTTGTAGTATCATTATGTTATATTGATACGGCAAATATAGAGAATTCCACCCTAACAACCAAATAAAACTCAAAAATTTTATTCTTTTTTACTTTCTTTTTGTTGTTATCGCAAAAAGTAGTAACTTTATAGCCATAAAAACCTAACAACAAACACATAACAACCATGGAATCAAAGATACCACAGGAGTGGAACAAATTCTATCTTAAAGATGTGACGTTCGTCAACTTGATGATGCGTCGTGTGTATAATGTGCTTATCGTTGCCAATCCCTACGATGCCTTCATGCTCGAAGACGACGGGCGAGTGGAGGAGAAGATATACAACGAGTATATGGAGCTTGGCTTGCGATATCCGCCTACGTTTACTCAGGTTTCTACCATCGAGGAGGCTGAGAAGGTGCTACAGACTACCAACGTAGACCTTGTATTATGTATGCCGGGCAATGCCGACAATGATGCCTTCACGGTGGCTCGTGCCATAAAGGGTAAATTCCCCGACATCCATTGCATTGTGCTCACTCCTTTCTCTCACGGCATCACTCGCCGTATGCAAAACGAAGACTTGTCGATGTTCGACTACGTGTTCTGCTGGCTTGGCAACACCAACCTCATCCTTTCTATCATCAAGCTCATTGAGGACAAGATGAACATTGAACACGACATCGAGGAGGCGGGAGTGCAGATGATATTGCTGGTGGAAGACTCGGTGCGCTTCTATAGTTCTATCCTACCTAATTTATATAGCTACATTCTTGTGCAGAGCAAGCGATTCTCTACCGAGGCGCTAAACCGACATGCTGCCACCATGCGTATGCGTGGTAGGCCTAAGGTGGTGTTGGCGCGCAACTACGAGGAGGCGTTGGCGCTCTACGAGAAGTATAAGGACAACACGTTGGGTGTTATCAGCGATGCGCAATTCCCTGTTAATGGCAAGAAGGATCCTGAGGCTGGCTTAAAGCTCTTGAGGGCTATTCGTGCCGAAGACGAATATGTGCCGCTCATCATGGAGAGTTCTGACTCTGAGAATCGTCAGCGTGCCGAGGCTGAGGGCTTCCGCTTTGTTGACAAGAACAGCAAGAAGATGAGCATCGACCTTCGTCGCATCATGGAGGAACACATGGGCTTTGGCGACTTCATATTCCGCGACCCTAAGACCCGCGAAGAGCTGGTGCGCATACATTCGCTCAAGGAGTTGCAAGACAACATCTTCAAGATTCCGCGCGACTCTATGCTCTACCACATATCGCGCAACCACATGAGTCGTTGGCTCACGGCGCGTGCCATCTTCCCTGTGTCGGCATTCCTTAAGCAGGTTACATGGCACAAGCTGCAGGATGTGGATGCTCACCGTCAAATCATCTTTGATGCCATAGTGCAATATCGCCACATGAAGAACATCGGAGTGGTGGCTGTCTTCGACCGTTGCAAGTTCGACAAGTATGCTCACTTTGCGCGTATCGGCGAGGGTTCTCTCGGAGGCAAGGGCAGAGGTTTGGCTTTCCTCGATAATGTGATAAAGCGACAGCCTGAGTTCTCGCAGCTGCCGGGTGTGACGGTGCAGATACCAAAGACGGTGGTGCTGTGTACCGACATCTTCGACCAGTTTATGGAGCAAAACAACCTGTACCAGATAGCGCTCAGCGACGCTTCTGACGACGAGATATTGCAGGCGTTCCTGAAGGCGCAGTTGCCTGATTCGCTCATCGACGACTTCTTCACATTCTTCGAAGCCACGGGCAGTCCTATTGCTGTACGCTCAAGTTCGCTCCTCGAGGATGCCCACTATCAGCCGTTTGCCGGTATCTATTCTACATATATGATACCTTGGCTATCTGACAAATATCAGATGCTCCACATGTTGGCTGCTGCCATCAAGGGTGTGTATGCGTCGGTCTACTATCGCGACTCCAAGGCGTATATGACTGCCACCAGCAATGTCATCGACCAAGAGAAGATGGCGGTGATACTGCAGTCGGTGGTGGGCAAAACGTATGGCGACCACTATTATCCTAATATGAGTGGTGTGTTGCGCTCTATCAACTACTACCCTATCGGCAACGAGAAGGCAGAAGAGGGCATAGCTTCGCTGGCTCTGGGTCTTGGAAAATATATCGTTGATGGTGGACAGACGCTGCGTGTGTCGCCATATCATCCCGACCAGGTGTTGCAGACTTCGGAAATGGAGACTGCTCTGAGGGAGACGCAGACTAAGTTCTACGCCTTGGACATGGAGCGTGTGGGCGACGACTTCAAGGTGGACGATGGTTTCAACATCAAGCAGCTAAAGGTGAAGGAGGCTGATGCCGACCACTCGCTGACGTATATAGCTTCCACTTTCGACCCTTACGACCAGGTGATACGTGACGGTATCTATGAGGGTGGCAGAAAGATTATCTCATTTTGCGGTGTGCTGCAGCAAGACATCATTCCGCTGCCTCGACTCCTGCAGATGTCGATGAAATATGGTGCCGAGGCTATGCGCCGCCCTGTGGAGATAGAGTTTGCATGCAACATCAACGACGACCGCACTGCCGACTTCTATCTCTTGCAGATTCGCCCTATCGTAGACTCTAAGCAGATGCTCGACGAGGATGTGGCTGCCATAGCTGACGACAAGTGCTTGCTGCGTTCGCATAAGTCGCTTGGTCATGGTGTGGTAGAGGATGTGGTGGATGTTGTCTACGTGAAATACGATGACAACTTCACAGCTGCCAACAACTATCGTATTGCCGACGACATAGAGCGCATCAACCGTAAGTTCCTTGCCGAAGACCGTGGCTATGTACTTGTAGGTCCTGGTCGTTGGGGTTCAAGCGACTCATGGCTTGGCATACCTGTTAAATGGCCTCACATCTCTGCAGCAAGGGTTATAGCGGAAGTGGCGTTGAAGAACTATCGTGTAGACCCAAGTCAGGGCACTCACTTCTTCCAAAACCTCACCTCGTTTGGTGTCGGCTATTTCACTATCGACAGCAACACCAACGATGGCATCTTCCGCAAGGATATCCTCGACGCTATGCCTGCCATAGAAGAAACCGACTATGTGCGCCACGTCCGCTTCCCTCGTCCATTCCGCATCCTCATGGATGGCATGAAGCAAGAGGGTGCCGTAGTCCTCAACGACTAACAACTCGCTTGAGGTTTTAAACCAACAACTCGCTTGAGGTTTTAAACATAAACCTTATAAACCCCTGTCATTTTCTTCAGCAGAGCTTGCCATCTGAGTCTTGCCCAGCCTTTTCGAGAGTGTGACTCTCGACAGTCTGAGCAAGCCACAGATGGCAGATGCGCTCACGCATCTGAAGAAAATGACAGGCGATAAACCAAAATAAACCGTTGCTTGAGTGAAAAACGAAGAGTGAAGGAACGAAGTTCGGCAACCGAAGGGAAAGCCAAATATATAGTCTTTTGGCTATAATCTCCATCTCGTTTATTCCATTTGATTCTTCACTCTTCGTTCTTCACTCTTCACTCAAATTAGGGTTTATCTTGGTTTATCGCCCTATGTTGGGTAAAGTGCAGGAACTGCACTTGATGTAAAGGGTTGGCAGGGCGTGTCGTACAGCTTGCTTACGAAAGCGCCTTGTCAACCCTTTACATCAAAAACTCGAAGTATGAGAGTTTGCCCAACATAGGGTGTTTATCTTGGTTTATGTTTTTTTAAATGAATATAGTCTCGTTGCCCATTGAGACTAGTCTCATTCGCCAACGAAGCCTGCTTCATTGGCCATCGAGACTAGTCGCATTTTTGAGACATATTTCCCTAGTTTTCTATCACCCATACTTTCTATACCCTTTAGGCATACTACTCCCCCTCTCTTTTGGAGAGAGGGCGGAGATGAGGCTCCTTTAAAACAAAGAGTGCATACCGCTTTGGCATGCACTCTCTGTATATACTATAATTAATCGCTATTACGATTAGTCTTCCCAATCTTCAAAAGTATAGTCCTTTGAGAACTGGTTGTTGTTGCTAACACTGAAGTCAAAACCATCATCTGCAGCATCACTTGATGTCATTCTATCGTTTGACGATACGCTACCAGCGAGGATAGCAGCTGTTTCCATAGCCATTACCGAGATGGCTGGTGTCATATATGTTTTCTTCATAATATCTATTCCTTTTAGTTTATTTTCTTACTACTTTCTTACCATTCACGATATACAAGCCTGGCTTAGCCATAGAAGCTACGCGCTGACCATTGAGGTTGTAGATAGCCTTAGCATTCTCTACATTAGCATTAACACCATCGATGCCTGTAGCCTCGCCATTAAATGCGAAGCCCTTAGCGGTAGCATCACCAGCAGGTACTGCCAAATAAGCTGTTCCTGCCTTTACAAAGAATTTACCACCTGCTGGTGCACCCCAATAGAAACCTAAGCCTGTATTGTTATCAAAGTCATCATAAGCCAACTTATAATACTTGTAACCATCAGTTGCTTCAAATACTCCACCATTTGCAGGAGCAGGCATAAGCTGATTATCAGGAAGTATTACTGTACCATCACCCTCTTTAAAGAAATAGTAAGTAGCTGTTGCATTTTTACACTCTAACAATACACCTATATTTGCAGGAACATAATAAGCCTTATCAAGATATCCACCTTCTCCTGCAGTTGCATCAGTAACTACATATACATCCGGTGTAAAGGCATTAGTAGAAATCTTTTCTCCATCTACACTTACACCATATACCGTAACATCGTTTGTAAATACAACATCCTTATCTGAGCTAAATGTTGCATAATAAGAAGAGCCATCAGTTGCCTTAAAATTAAGGCTTTCAGAAGTCTTCTCAGGAGTTACAGAAACAAGTATAATACTGATAGTGTTTATTTGAATATTTTTTGTACATTTAAATGTCACTTCATGAGCATTTCCTGTCCAAGTAGGAGAAGACCAACTCGCCTCTGTTGTACTTAATGTGCCAGAATTATCAATATCAAATAGAATTTCTGAAATATTCTTTCCTTCTGGTGCAGATAATGTAATAGAGCCTCCTCCTGTGTAAATACGCAAATTTGGAGTGTTTGCATCTGATTGATATATGCAAGTACCATTGTTATTTCCATTCGTAGCTGTCATCACGACACCATCCACCTCTAGCTTTTTTCCAGCAATAACATTGCTTCCTGTTTTTCCATTTTTTTCTAAAGGCTCAATGCCCCAAGCATTAGGAATTGCAGTAAAGTCAAAGACTATTGCATTAACTACATTAAGTCCATTCACCTCAAATGGTTCACTCTTTACTCCACCAACAGAAGCTGTAACAGTACAAGAGGTATTACCTAAAGACATTGTTTTAGGATTCTTTGTCCATGTAATACCATTTGTAATAGGAGCAGTAGACTTGTCATCATAAGTACCTGTAACTACAAGACCTGTAGGATCAAACTCTTCGCCAACATTGTAGGTTGTCTTTGTTGGTGTGCCAGAAATTGCGAGAGATGTAAGGGTCTTAGCTGGAGCTGTTTCATAAGTTACTGCTATAGATTTTATATAGATAGGTGTGCTAGAATTAGAATATTTCAATTCAATTTGTCCTGAAGCAGAACCATTAAACGATAAGTCTGTTGCTTTATTACTTAACGATTGCTGTTTACCAAAAGCTTTTCCTCCAATCATTACATCTAATTTTGCAGTAGTGCCAGAATTACCTGAGGTGTTAACAACTATTGACGTAATAGTACCACCAATTTCACTTGTCGATAGTGTTGCATCTTTGGGATATTTGGTGCTACTAGAACCAATCTTAAAGCCTCTTTTTGTATCATTTGTATCAAAGCTAAATACTGGGGTTCCTTTCCACTGATTTACTTTCAATGTCCATGTAACACCATTGAGTGTAGATGTAAGTTTAGATGTAGAGAAGTCGCCAGACTTAAATGTATAATTATAAGTCTTACTCTCCGCCCATACATTCGCCCCCCCCAAGTACCATCATGAGGCACATGAGAGCAATCATTTTTAAGTTAAGTAATTGATTTTTCATAATCATAGGAATTTTAATTTAGAATTTAGAATTATCACATAGAGGAACGATGCGTAGACACATGTGCGCAAAGTTAGAAAAGAGGACATGGGCTAAGCTGAAACGCAGAATGAGCATTAGCCTGAGGACAATCTTGCTAAGCTTGCAGATCGCTATCCGCATGCTCTACAGTAACACCATAGACTACATTGAGCGCAAACAAGTTGCACTAATTGTTAATAGTCATAGTGCAAAATTAATGCTTTTATACGAGATAGGTGTTACAAAAAGATAAAAATCTTAAAACAAAAGGTAAAAAAAGTATAATTCCCTAATTTCCACCACATTTAGCCACCCGATTGCACTATGCAGATTACAAAATTTCAAGCGAGTTCTTGCCGCTGTCGTTAAAAACAAAAAGGGGATTATATTAATGCAAAGATTCACCACCTTGCAATTCTTGTAAAAAGGTATTTAACGAAATAACATCAACCTTAGGAAATGGAATTTGCTTTAGGATGTTGAAATGATGATCATGCGATACTATATATTTAGCATTGGGGTGTTATTTACGATATGGAGTTCTCTCATGGAGGGTGGCAAAACTATCAAACTTCTCTTGAGTCATAGTGCCATTAGCCCATAATGCATCCATTTCTTCTTTTGCTTTTTTAGCAAAAAAATCAGATATTGCCTGCTTAAGGTCGCTCAACGCTTCAGGACTTTTAACCCATTGCATCATATTTAATATATCGAGCTGTGCCTCATTAAAAACTGTATGTTCCATAATCATCTGAATTATTCAATAGCAAAGCTAAAACTTTTATTCGATACTACCAAACATCCACTCCAACTTTTTGCAGTTTTTAAAACAAGGTGGAAAAAGAAATAATTGGTAGAGAAAAGGAAAAACTCAAACTGCTTTTAATTCCACAATTGATTTGATTGCCAATCAAGAGGAAAACCCATTGCTGATACATCTACATTAGGGTATTTATCCAGTAATGCTTTGAATCTACTAACAAAAGTTGTATTAGGGTTTACGGTCTGCATAAAATAAAGAACTATTGAAAGAATATAATAGACTTTCTTTGTAGCGGTCGGTATCTTTATAAAAGGTAAATTAGTACGGCGTGGTATCATTGCATTAATACTGAGTTGGCGATTCCATAGACGACTATGATGTGCACATATATTACGAACATAAACTATAGAATGTAGCCATGATTCCATCACAGTATCGGACAAACCGTAAAATCTTGCAACTTGACGACGCGCTTGACCTGCATTAAGCCATCGATACATCATAGATAGTGTTCCAAATGAGCTAATTTCAAAAGTCATCCAACTTGGAGGAAAAGGATTTAAATAGTTTTGTTGAAAAGAAATTATGGCATCATCATCACTACGACGAAGTTCTTCGGCTAGACTTCTCAACAAAGAAGAATGCTTATTGGTGTCACGAAAATTTAATGGATTTTCAAACCAATAAAGCCCTGCAGTGTCACTCATAATCAAAGACAATTGAGTTCTGATAGATATTTCTATCTTTTCTAACTCAGAACAAACCATTTTCCTTAATTCAGAATCGAATTTATAGATATTATATGCATCTTCAAATGTGGCACTTGCCTTGAACTGACGACTTCCTCGTTGTCTTAGAGGCTTAAGATAGCTCTTCATTCTGAACATACTTATATGCTGGAGCAAATGAAACGCTTTTCCTTCATCATTAATGATTAAGCCTTCTGATTTCAAAAGCTGTATTTGATCATTAATAGAAATCTGAGGTTGGTTATAATATTGTGTTGCCATAGCTAAAAAAAAGAAAAACTTACCCTAAGCGCGCTGTTCTTATGGGAAGCGGGGTAAGTATGTTGTTGCAAATATAAATATATTTCTTCAATCTTACAAAGATTTCTAATATTTTTTAGATTTTTTTCTTTATACAACTCATACAACATATACAACCGTAGGGGTAAAAGCGATGAACGAAGATAGTCAGAAGCCTACCCTAACCATAAAGGCTATATAAGGTTGTATTTGTTGTACGGGTTGTATTTGTTGTTTTTTCTTTCATACAGAGCCGAGTTAGACTCCCTATTGTCATTCGAACTATTCGTGTTCTTAAAATCTCAAGCGAGTTGTGTTACTCCTCCCAAAGATCAAAGGTATGCTCCTTTGAGAACTGGTTTTCGCTCTCACCAGAGGTGGAGAGCGTAGGCTCGTTAGTAGGACAACTATTTGCTATTGTTGTTCTAAAGCTACCGGCGAGGATAGATGGTTGCATAGCCATAGCAGAGATGGCTGGGGCGACATATTCTTTTTTCATTATGATGATTCCTTTCGATTATTATTTTCTAACTACTTTCTTTCCATTCACAATATACAAGCCTGGCTTAGCCATAGAAGCTACGCGCTGACCATTGAGGTTGTAGACGGTTTCGGCTTGGTTGTTCCTTGTGCTAATGCCATTGATGGCAGTAGTTTCATCATCGAGCACAAAGGCTTTGGCACCCTCGGCTTTAGCAGTAGGCACGGCGAGGTAGGCAGTCTCTTTCTTTACATAGAAGGCGCCACCTGCATCAGCACCATAGTAGAAGCCAAGGTCTTTTTGGGTGAAGAAATCGTCGTATGCCAATTTATAATATATCTTATCGGTAGCTGAGGTAAAGACGCCACCATTTGTTGGTGCAGGCTTAAGCATGTTTTGCGATTCGTCTATTGCAGAAACATTCTTGTTGGAAACGACATAACAAGTGATATTGCTTTCTGAAGACTTGATGAGCACACCTGTGTTGGCAGGAACATATACGCCAGAGAGTGTTCCATCGCCGATAGCAACATCTGTTGAAGATTCAAAGACATCAGCATCAGCAATTATTCTGCCGTCAGCTACGGTGATAGCATTTACCGCTACTGCCTTAGGGAAGAATGTAGGTTCAGAGTAGCTAAAGGTTGCCCAATAAGCTTTCGACGCTTCCGCCTGCAACGAGATTGCCTTGGCAGTATATGAAGGTGCAGAGGCTATGGTTGTGGTGTAAGAGGCAGAAGAGATTTTCTGGGCGAAGAAAATTTCACTATCAGTATTATTACTATAAGTATTAAAACATTCATTGGCAAAGTTACCAGAGTATCTTAAATATGCTCCACAATCATTATATACCCAATTAGAATTGGTATAACTCCAATAGCTCGTTTCAGTATCATGCCATGCAAGGTTTCCTCTACTACTCGACTTAGCATATAAAAATCCGTAGTTTGCATTATACATTGAGAATCCGTTACCATTCTTTTTCAAAGTCAATTCACATACATCTTCAGGAGCTGAAGTTGCTATACCTGAAGTATTAAAAGAGAATTGAGTTTTACAGTAATAACCTTTGCCATCTTTTATAAAACCACTAAAAGTGTAGCCACGAGATGTAATAATTGCATACACACCTTCTTTCTTTACTTCTGAAGCTTCAAGTTTCTTCCATGTAGCAGCACCATCTTGCGAAGCATAAACAGCATAGTATACAACATCTGCTGTTACTGCAGGTGCACCAGAAGCAGAGGTAAAGAGAACGGAAGGGGCGGTAGACTGATTGGTAGTTATCTGACTGGTTGTCCAACCTACGAATTTATATTCATTGATATTGGCAGGAGCTGTAGGAAGTTGTGAGACTTTGCTACCATCAGCAACGGTTGTGGTAGGTGCGCCAACAGAATAAGGCGAACCATTTACCATCCATGCAACAGTATGCATGACAGTTTGGTTGCTTTCTACCCTACCCTTTAAAGCTATAGCAATAGGCGCTGCATCGGTAGAGGTGATATTCAAGATGGCTGAATGAGTAGCTGGAGTTGAAGTTGAAGTAGGATTATAAGAAACTGTAATCTGAGTTGAAGGTATTGAACCATCAGTAGGTTCGATAGAAGAAGTTGAGACACTAAACAAGTCTGCGTTATCACCTGTGATAGAGAGTGTGGCAGGAGAAATCAGTTTAGTACCTAACAAAAAGAAAGATTTTGTATCAGTAGGCTTCGCTTCTGTGGTTACGAAATCGAGTGAAGAAACAGAAGCAGACAATGTTGGTCCCGACACCTCTTTATATATATAGAAGGCACCAGCTTTACTCAGCAAACCTTTATCACCTGTTAACTGATTATAAAAAACAGCTCCATATACAACGAAAGTATTATTATCTTTCCAACTAATATACTTGTAAGCAGTTGCATCAAAAGTTATTTTAAAAGCATTCTTCGTCTCGAGCTTAGATATGTACCAAAGAGACTTATCAGTAGTGGTGGTAGAAAGATCAGTATCTTTTTCTTTATTCTTATAATATAATCCATTTGTACCATTCTGAAAATAGAAAGTATTTTCACTTGGACCAGCTGTAGCTTTCCACATAATAGATTCACCAGGATTCTTAATAGTATTATCCGACTCCATAGTAATAGGATAACAATTAGCAGAATTTGAACGGACAGCATAATGCGTTTTTCCATCACTAATAACGAGAAGATAAGTTTGACCATCAACAATGTCGCTCAAAGAAGAACATTGCTCGTAATAAACATCATTTGCCTTTGCACTTACTAAAGATAAAATAAGAAGTGCAAACGAGAGGAACAACTTGTAGATTAGTTGTTTGCTTAAATTGAATTTGTTCATATCTTAAAGGAATTAATAATATAATCAATGTTAGTGTTTGATTAATTATCTACAAAAGTAATAATTTATAACGAAGCAAACAAATAAAACGTAAGAAAAAAGAAAAATACATATAAAATAAAAGCCCTCGACCAAATAAATGGTCGAGGGCGGGATATAATAAGGCAATATTATACAAATATTGTTATTCAGCCTTAGCTTCCTCAGCTGGGGCCTCAGTAGCCTCTGGAGCTGGTGCTTCAACAGCGTCAGCCTTCTTTGTAGAACGACGGCTACGACGAGTCTTCTTCTCTGCCTTAGGAGCCTTTGCCATGTTCTCATCGAAGTCAACAAGCTCGATGAAAGCAACTGCTGCACCGTCACCAAGACGATTACCAAGCTTGATGATACGTGTGTATCCACCTGGACGGTCGCCTACCTTCTCAGCTACGATACCAAAGAGTTCCTTGATAGCTTCCTTGTTCTGGAGATAGCTGAAAACTACACGACGAGAGTTAGTGCTGTCGTTCTTGCAACGTGTGATGAGAGGCTCTACGTATGTCTTAAGAGCCTTAGCCTTAGCAAGAGTCGTAGTGATTCTTTTGTGCATGATCAAAGAGATAGCCAAGTTAGCAAGCATGGCCTGACGATGGTCAGCAGTACGACTCAAATGGTTGAATTTCTTATTGTGTCTCATTTTTTTAAATTTGTTTATGGGCTGGTTAGCTCACCCTTGTGGGTTTACTCCTTGTCCAGTTTATACTTTGAAATGTCGGTTCCAAACGACAGATTCAGACCCTCGAGCAAATCATCAAGCTCTGAGAGCGATTTCTTACCAAAGTTGCGGAACTTCAAGAGGTCAGTCTTGTTGAACTGTACGAGGTCGCCAAGTGTTTCAACATCGGCAGCCTTCAAGCAGTTAAGAGCACGAACGCTGAGGTTCATGTCAACAAGCTTAGTCTTGAGGAGTTGACGCATGTGAAGAACTTCCTCATCAAACTCCTGGTTTGTCTCCTCATCCTGATTCTCGATAGTAATCTTTTCATCAGAGAACAACATGAAGTGATGGATAAGTATCTTCGCAGCCTCTTTCAAGGCATCCTTTGGGTGGATGGAACCATCCGTTGTTACTTCGAGTACGAGCTTATCGTAGTCAGTCTTCTGCTCTACACGATATGGCTCAACAGCGTATTTAACGTTACGGATTGGGGTGTAAATTGAATCGATTGGGAGTACATTGACATCAGTGCAGAACTCACGGTTCTCGTCAGCAGGTACGTATCCACGTCCCTTGTTGATAGTAAGATCAATCTGCATTGAAGCCTTGGCATCTAAATGACAAATCACCAAATCAGGGTTTAACACTTCAAATCCAGTCAGATACTTATTAATATCACCTGCTTTGAATTCGGTGGAATTCTCTACGGAGATAGTTACTTTCTCGTTCTCGAATTCTTCTACTACTTGCTTGAATCGCACTTGTTTGAGATTCAAGATGATGTTTGTGACATCCTCCTTTACACCAGGCACCGAAGAGAACTCATGCTCAACACCACTAATACGGATGGTGTTGATAGCATAGCCTTCGAGCGATGAAAGAAGTATGCGGCGCAAGGCATTACCAATGGTAACACCGAAGCCAGGCTCAAGAGGACGGAATTCGAACTTGCCGAACTTGTCATCTGCCTCAAGCATCACAACTTTATCGGGTTTTTGAAATGCTAATATCGCCATTAACTTAATGATTTATTGTTTAGAATACAACTCAACGATTAACTGCTCCTTGATGTTCTCAGGAATGTCGGCACGCTCTGGCTTGTGCAAGAACTTACCGCTCTTGGTATTCTCGTCCCACTCAATCCAAGGATACTTGCTGTGGTTGAAACCTGCAAGTGCAGCCTCGATAACCTCGAGAGACTTAGACTTCTCACGAACTGCGATAACCATACCTGGCTTAACAGCGAAAGAAGGAATGTTTACTACCTGACCGTCAACAACGATATGCTTGTGACCTACCAACTGACGAGCAGCTGCACGTGTAGGAGCCAAACCAAGACGATATACTACGTTGTCGAGACGGCACTCAAGATTCTGAAGAAGAACCTCACCGGTGATACCCTCAGCCTTAGCTGCGTGCTCGAACATGTTACGGAACTGACGCTCGAGAACACCGTATGTATACTTAGCCTTCTGCTTCTCAGCAAGCTGAGCACCATACTCAGATACCTTACGACGACGGTTGTTACCGTGCTGGCCAGGAGGAAAGTTACGCTTTGCAAGTACCTTATCTGCGCCGAAGATTGGCTCACCAAAACGGCGTGCAATTTTAGATTTTGGACCTATATATCTTGCCATAATAATAAATTCTATTTAATCAATTGTATCTAATGGTTATTATACACGACGACGCTTAGGAGGACGGCAACCGTTGTGTGGCAATGGAGTTACGTCGATGATCTCAGTAACCTCGATGCCTGCTCCGTGGATAGCACGGATAGCGCTCTCACGTCCGTTACCTGGACCCTTAACATATGCCTTAACCTTACGCAAGCCGAGATCGAAAGCTACCTTTGCGCAATCCTCTGCTGCCATCTGAGCTGCATAAGGAGTGTTCTTCTTAGAACCGCGGAAGCCCATCTTACCAGCTGAAGACCAAGAGATAACCTGACCCTCGCTGTTGGCGAGCGATACAATGATGTTGTTGAACGAGCTATGAACATGCAACTGTCCGAGAGCGTCAACTCTTACATTTCTTTTCTTAGATGCTGCTGTTTTCTTTGCCATACTTAATTTCCTCCTAATTACTTAGTAGCTTTCTTCTTATTAGCAACAGTCTTCTTCTTTCCCTTACGGGTACGAGCATTATTCTTAGTGCTCTGGCCACGAACAGGAAGACCATTACGATGTCTAACACCACGGTAGCAACCGATATCCATCAAACGCTTAATGTTCATCTGGATCTCTGAACGGAGATCACCTTCTACCTTAAACTCAGCGCCGATAATTTCACGGATCTTGGCTGCCTGGTCATCAGACCACTCGTTAACCTTCAGGTCACGGCTTACACCAGCTTTATCCAATATCTTTGCTGAACTACTTCGACCGATACCATAGATATAGGTCAATGCGATTTCGCCACGCTTATTCTGGGGCAAATCTACTCCAACAATTCTTATTGCCATTTGTTGATTAAATGATAAAAATAAATAATAAAAAAGTCTTGTTTGCGCTAAAAAGCATGCAAAGGTAAGAATAATATCTCATAATTCTTACCTTTTACATTTTTTTAACTTAACCCTGTCTCAACTTGAACTTAGGGTTCTTCTTGTTAATAACGAAAAGGCGACCCTTACGACGTACGATCTTGCAGTCAGGTGTGCGCTTCTTTAATGATGCTCTTGTCTTCATAATTTATATGATATTATTTGTATCTAAATACGATTCTGCCTTTGGTCAAATCGTAAGGACTCATCTCTACCTTTACCTTGTCGCCAGGAAGAATTTTGATGTAGTGCATTCTCATCTTACCGGAAATGTGGGCAATGATTTGAACGCCATTCTCAAGTTCTACTCGGAACATGGCATTTGAGAGAGACTCTACGATAGTGCCATCTTGTTCTATTGCGGATTGTTTTGCCATAAATTATTGTTGTTCTAAATGTTCAATTTCCTCAAACGTAGATAAAATCTCAGCTTTACCCTTTCGAATAGCTATAGTATGTTCGAAATGGGCGGCAGGCTTTAAGTCTCTTGTTATGATGCTCCACTTATCAGGAAGCATCCATATCTGACGGTCGCCGAGTGTAATCATTGGTTCGATGGCTATGCACATTCCTTCTTTGAGGAAGGCGCCTTGTCCACGTTTACCATAGTTGGGTATTGCTGGGTCTTCATGCATTTCGCGACCGATGCCATGTCCTGTTAGTTCTCTAACCACTCCATAGCCAAAAGATTCGCAATATGTTTGAACGGCTTCACCAATGTCGCCAACATGATTTCCTGCGACTGCCTTTTCAATGCCTTTATAAAGAGACTCCTTAGTAACCTTGAGGAGTTGTCTTACCTCTGGAGCAACGTCGCCAACACAGAATGTGTAACAACTGTCGCCATTATAGCCATCGAGAAGAGTACCACAATCAATAGATATGATGTCACCATCCTTCAAGACAACCTTATCGCTTGGTATTCCATGCACAACAATAGCATTAATAGATGTGCAGATACTTGCGGGGAAAGACCCTCCAATTGGATTAGGGAAATTCTTAAACGTTGGAATTGCTCCATGATCACGTATGAACTCCTCTGCTATAGTATCCAGTTGAAGGGTCGTTACTCCAGGTTTTATATGCTTAGCCAATTCTGCAAGAGTAGCACCAACAAGTTGGTTAGCTCTACGCATCTTGGCGATTTCATCTTCCGTCTTTAGAAATATGTTCATTTCTTCAGACCAAATTAATATGCCGAAACAGCACCACCACGAGTGTGACCAGAATTGAGAAGTCCGTCATAATGACGCATTAGCAGATGACTTTCAATCTGTTGTAGAGTGTCGATAACAACACCTACAAGAATGAGCAGCGATGTACCACCGAAGAACTGAGAGAATCCCTGCTGAACATTAAGGAGTCCAGCGAGCGCTGGCATCACAGCGATGAATGCTATGAACAAAGAGCCAGGGAATGTGATTCTAGTCATAATGGTATCAATATACTCGGCAGTGTCCTTACCTGGCTTGATACCAGGAATGAAACCGTTGTTACGCTTCATATCTTCAGCCATCTGAGTTGGATTCAAAGTGATAGCTGTATAGAAATATGTGAAGGCGATGATGAGTACAACATAAATGCAATTGTACAACAAGCTACGGTTGTCAAGGAGTGACTGAACAACCCAAGAAGCATTATCACTCTGATAGCGAACGAAAGCCAAAGGAATAAACATCAAAGCCTGGGCAAAGATGATAGGCATTACGTTAGCAGCGAAGAGCTTCAAAGGAATGTACTGACGAGCACCACCGTACTGTTTGTTTCCTACAAGACGCTTAGCGTATTGAACAGGCACCTTACGTACACCCTGTACGAGCAAGATAGAAGCGCAAACGACAGCGTAGAGGATAAGGATTTCTGCGATGAACATGATGATACCACCACCAGAGATAGCGTTTAAACGCGAACCGAATTCCTGAGCAAAAGCCTGTGGAAGACGAGCGATGATACCGATCATAATGATCATTGAAATTCCGTTTCCTACACCCTTGTCAGTGATACGCTCACCAAGCCAGAGGATGAACATGCTACCTGCTGCAAGAATGAAAGTGGCTGGGAACATGAAGACTGTCCATGAAATTCCTGAAGCCAAAGCCTGTGAGGCCTGGAGCTTCAGGTTTATGAGGTAACTTGGAGCCTGGAACAGAAGAATACCTACTGTCAAGGCGCGAGTATACCAGCTAATTTTCTTTCTTCCACTCTCACCTTCGCGCTGCATCTTTTGGAAATAAGGAACAGCAACGGCAAGAAGCTGCATTACGATGGAAGCTGAGATGTAAGGCATAATACCAAGCGCGAATATTGACGCATTGGAAAATGCACCACCAGAGAACATGTCCAAAAGCGACATAAGGCCGCCTGAGGTTTGCGACTGTAGTTTTTCCAACATGGCTGGATTGATGCCCGGAAGGACAACAAAAGAGCCGAAACGATATATAGCCGTAAACAGGAAGGTGATGAGGAGTCGCTGACGCAAATCCTCAACCTTCCAACAGTTCTTTAGTATCTCAATGAATTTTTTCATTACTTAGATAATAGTTGTGTTACCACCCAATGCTTTAATAGCCTCTTCTGCAGTCTTAGAGAATGCGTTAGCTTCAACGTCGATCTTAGTTGTCAACTGACCGTTACCAAGAATCTTAACGAGAGCCTTGCTGTTAGCGATGCCAGCAGCTACGAGCTCAGCCAAGCCAATCTTTGCATATCCCTTAGCCTCTGCGAGAGCCTGAAGAGTAGACAAGTTAACAGGAGTATATTCCTTGTGGTTGATATTCTTGAATCCACCCTTTGGAATACGACGCTGCAAAGGCATCTGACCACCTTCGAAACCTATCTTTCTCTTATAACCAGAGCGTGCCTTAGCACCCTTGTGACCACGGGTAGAAGTACCACCGAGTCCAGAACCTGTACCACGACCGATACGACGTGTAGAGTGTGTTGAGCCAGCAGCTGGTTTCAAATTACTTAATTTCATAATTTCTGAATTTACTTGTTAATTATTCAACTACTGTAACCAAATGGTGAACCTTACGGATCATGCCACGTGTGCTTGGAGTATCCTCAACCTCAACAACCTGAGAAATCTTCTTAAGACCGAGCGCCTCGAGAGTACGCTTCTGGTCGATAGGAGCTCCAATCTTGCTCTTAATCTGCTTGATTTTTATTGTTGCCATTGTATAAACCTCCAATTATCCGTTAAACACTTTATCCATGCTTACACCACGCTCACCAGCGATAGTGTATGCGTCACGCATCTGAGCCAAAGCCTTAATGGTAGCCTTAACAAGGTTGTGAGCGTTTGATGAGCCCTTAGACTTAGCGATCACATCCTTAACACCTACACTCTCAAGAACCGCACGCATAGCACCACCGGCCTTAAGACCAGTACCGGCAGCAGCAGGCTTGAGAAGTACCTGAGCACCACTGAAAGCAGCCTCTACTTCATGAGGAACAGTACCCTTGAGAACAGGAACCTTAACGAGGTTCTTCTTAGCAGCTTCGGTACCCTTAGCGATAGCAGCTGTAACTTCACCTGCCTTACCAAGACCGTAGCCGATAACACCGTTACCGTCACCTACAACGACGATAGCAGCGAATGTAAAGGTACGACCACCCTTTGTAACCTTAGTTACACGGTTGATGGCTACCAAGCGATCTTTCAATTCAGCGTCACTATTTACTTTAACTTTATTCATTGCCATAATCGTTTATTAGAAATTAAGTCCACCTTCGCGTGCACCGTCAGCGAGTGACTGTACACGACCGTGATAAAGATAACCATTACGGTCGAAAACAACAGACTCGACACCAGCAGCCTTAGCCTTTTCAGCCAAAAGAAGACCAACCTTCTTAGCCTGCTCTGTCTTGTTCATCTTTTCAAAACCGAGTGAAGAAGCAGCAGCGAGAGTAACACCTGCCTTATCGTTGATAACCTGAGCGTAAATCTGCTTGTTAGAGCGGAAAACGCTGAGACGTGGACGCTCTGCAGTTCCAACGATCTTTTTACGGATGCGGAACTTTATCTTAATTCGTCTTTCTATTTTATTAAATGCCATAATTGTAATCTTAATTAAAATTATTTAGCTGAAGCTGACTTACCAGACTTTCTGCGGATGACCTCACCCTTGAACAGGATACCCTTACCCTTGTAAGGCTCAGGCATACGGAAAGAACGAATTTTAGCACAGATGAGTCCAATCAACTGCTTATCGCAAGACTCGAGAGTGATCTGAGGATTCTGGTTTCTCTCAGATTTTGTCTCAACCTTAACCTCCTTAGGCAATTCCAAGAAGATTGGGTGAGTATAACCGAGAGAGAACTCAATGAGGTTGCCCTGGTTTGAAACACGGTAACCAACACCTACGAGCTCCATTTCCTTCTTGTAACCCTCGCTAACGCCAACAACCATGTTGTTAACAAGCGAACGATAAAGACCATGGAAAGCCTGCTTCTGCTTTACATTAACAGGACTGTTCTCGTCGATCTCGAATGTTATCTGACCGTCATTGAGGTTGAACTTGATAGAAGGGTCTATCCACTGTGAAAGTTCACCCTTAGGACCCTTTACATTTACAACGTTTGTATTAGCATCGAAGTTAACTGTAACTCCAGCTGGTACACTAATTGGCAATTTACCTATTCTTGACATATTCAAATCCTCCAATTAATAAACGTAGCAAAGAACCTCACCACCAATCTTAAGAGAAGCGGCTTCCTTGTCTGTCATTACACCTTGAGACGTAGATATAATTGCTATACCGAGTCCGTTGATAACACGTGGCATGTCCTTGTAACCAGTGTACTTACGGAGACCTGGTGTAGAAACACGCTTCAAGCCCTTGATGGCGTTCTGCTTAGTAGCAGGGTTGTACTTAAGAGCGACCTTGATAGTACCCTGAGGACCATCCTCGAGGAACTTGTAATTCAAGATGTAACCCTTGTCAAAGAGAATCTTAGTGATCTCTTTCTTCAAGTTTGACGCAGGAACTTCAACAACACGGTGATGAGCCATGATTGCGTTTCTGAGTCGAGTCAGATAATCTGCTATTGGATCTGTCATAAAAAAAAGTTTAATTAATCGGGACTACCCCGACAATATTAAAAAATAAAATAAAAATTACCAGCTTGCTTTCTTTACTCCAGGAATGAGACCTGCTGAAGCCATCTCGCGGAACTGAATACGAGAGAGACCGAACTGGCGGATATATCCTTTTGGACGACCAGTGATCTTGCAACGGTTGTGCAAACGTATTGGATTAGCGTTCTTTGGGATTGCCTGAAGCTTACGAGCAGCCTCGTAAGCCTCAGCAGGATCCTGAGCAGTAGCAATAATCTTCTTTAGAGCTGCGCGCTTTTCAGCGTAACGAGCAACAAGTTTCGCACGCTTTACCTCGCGAGCTTTCATTGATTCTTTTGCCATATCTCTTTTCCTTATTTAGCGTTCTTGAATGGGAGTCCAAATCCTTTGAGGAGAGCGAAACCTTCCTCGTCGGTCTGTGCAGAAGTCACGAATGTGATGTTCATACCCTGGATACGATCGATCTGGTCGAGGTTGATCTCAGGGAAGATGATCTGCTCACTTACACCGAGAGTGTAGTTACCACGTCCGTCAAACTTGCTCTCGATACCCTTGAAGTCGCGGATACGAGGAAGAGAAACGCGAACGAGCTTCTCAAGGAATTCATACATGCGCTCACGGCGAAGAGTTACCATAACACCGATAGGCATCTTCTTACGAAGCTTGAAGTTAGCGATATCCTTGCGAGAATATGTAGCTACGGCCTTCTGACCAGTGATAGCTGTCATCTCGTTGATAGCAACATCGATAATCTTCTTGTCCTGTGTTGCGTCGCCAAGTCCCTGGTTGATAACGATCTTCTTCAAGACAGGAATCTGCATTGATGAAGAATAGTTGAACTGCTTCTGCAGTGAAGGAGCGATAGTCTCCTTATATACTTTCTTTAACTGTGCTGTATCCATTACTTGATTTCCTCCCCAGACTTTTTAGCGATGCGTACTACCTTCTTGCCCTCACGCTTGATAGCGATACGAGTAGCCTTGCCACTCTTAGGGTCAATGAGACTCAAGTTAGAAATGTGGATTGGAGCTTCCTGCTTTACGATACCACCCTGAGGGTTCTTAGCTGAAGGCTTAGCGTTCTTAGAAACAATGTTGATACCCTCAACGATTGCGCGCTGCTCTTCAACCAAGACCTTGAGTACCTTACCAGTCTTGCCCTTATCTGAGCCTGTCAAAACGATAACTGTATCGTCTTTCTTTATATGTAACTTACTCATTACTTGTTGTTGTTAAAAATTAGAGAACCTCAGGTGCCAAAGAAACAACCTTCATGTTTACTGCACGGAGTTCACGAGCAACAGGACCGAAGATACGGCTACCACGGAGCTCACCTGCGTTGTTAAGCAGTACACAAGCATTGTCGTCGAAGCGGATGTAAGAACCATCAGCACGACGGATTTCCTTCTTTGTACGTACGATCAAAGCCTTTGATACTGCACCCTTTTTCAAATCACTTGATGGGATAACGTTCTTGACGGATACGACAATAACGTCACCAACACTTGCATAACGGCGACCGGTACCACCGAGAACACGGATGCAGAGAGCCTCACGTGCGCCACTGTTATCACATACTGTAAGTCTTGATTCTGTCTGTATCATAATTACTTAGCCTTTTCGATAATTTGTACTAATCTCCATCTCTTAGTCTTAGAGAGTGGACGTGTCTCCATGATCTGAACTGTATCGCCGATGTTAGCTTCGTTCTTCTCATCATGAGCATGATACTTCTTTGTCTTCTGGACAAACTTACCATAGATTGGGTGCTTCTCCTTGAACTTAGCAGCAATAACAATGGTCTTGTCCATTTTGTTACTGATTACGACACCCTGTCTTACTTTTCTTAAATTTCTTGTTTCCATCTCGACCACTGTTATTTATTAAGTTCTCTTTGGCGGAGTTCTGTATTCATACGAGCGATATCGCGACGTGTCTTCTTAATCACAGAAGTATCAGCGAGAGGAGAGATGTTGTGGTTGAGCTTCATTTGAGCCAACTCACCCTTTTTATTCTCAAGCTTCTCTACCAAATCCTTGGTTTCGAGCTCTTTAATTTCATTAATCTTCATAAATTAAGCGTTTTTATCGAAATCACGTCGTACGACAAACTTAGTTTTAACTGGCAGTTTCTGAGCTGCGAGGCGAAGAGCCTCTTTAGCAACATCGAAACTTACACCTTCTACCTCAAAGAGGATGCGTCCTGGAGTTACAGGAGCAACCCATCCTGCAGGATCACCCTTACCTTTACCCATACGGACATCAGCAGGCTTACGAGTGATTGGCTTGTCAGGGAAGATACGAATCCAAACCTGACCTTCACGCTGCATGTAGCGGTTTACGGCAATACGAGCTGCCTCAATCTGGCGGCTGTTGATCCATTTAGCCTCAAGTGTCTTGATACCGAAAGAACCGAATGCCAATTGTGTACCTCTGTGGGCGTTGCCTTTGTTGCCGCGTCCGTCTTGAGGTCTTCTATATTTAACTCTTTTTGGCTGTAACATTGTAGCTTCTTACTTTTAACGGTTATTGTTTCTACGACGATTACCACGGTCACGACGGCCATTGTTGTTATTGTTGCGGCCACCGTTCTGCTTCTCCTGTGCAAAGTTTACAGTAAGGTCACGCTTTCCGTAAACCTCACCCTTGCAAATCCAAACCTTGATACCGAGGAGACCTACCTTTGTCAAGGCTTCAGCCTGGCAATAGTCGATATCTGAGCGAAGTGTATGAAGAGGAGTACGTCCTTCCTTATACATTTCCTTACGTGCCATTTCGGCACCATTCAGACGACCACAGATTTGGACTTTGATACCCTCTGCTCCAGCACGCATAGTGTTCTGGACTGCCATCTTAATGGCGCGACGGTAAGCGATTTTGCCTTCAACCTGGCGAGCGATGTTATTGGCTACAATATTAGCGTCCAATTCTGGTTTCTTTACTTCGAAGATGTTGATCTGGATTTCCTTATCGTAGAGCTTCTTCAACTCTTCCTTAAGTTTGTCAACATCCTGACCACCCTTACCAATGACGATACCCGGACGGGCTGTGCAAATAGTGATGGTAACGAGTTTCAAAGTACGCTCGATGACGATGCGAGAAACGCTTGCCTTAGCAAGGCGCTCGTTAAGATACTTACGGATTTTCTGATCCTCTACGAGGTTGTCTCCGAAGTTCTTACCACCGAACCAATTAGAATCCCAACCACGGATAATACCCAGTCGGTTGCTTATAGGATTAACTTTCTGTCCCATTCTACTTATTATTTTTCGTCATTAGTTTTGGTATCTACATAGAGAGTCACGTGATTGCTGCGCTTACGGATTCTGTAACCGCGTCCCTGTGGAGCTGGACGCATGCGCTTCATTGTGACACCTTCGTCAACGAAAACTCTACTTACATAGAGTTCGCCGTCTTCGGCCTTGCGGTCGTTTTTCTGTTCCCAGTTATTGATAGCTGAGCGAAGAAGTTTCTCAACATCTGCTGCAGCGTGTTTCTTTGAGAATCTGAGTACTCCGAGGGCGCGGTTAACTTCCATACCACGGATCATGTCTACAACGTAGCGCATCTTACGTGGAGAAGAAGGAACGCCAACGAGCTTGGCAAAGTACAAATTTTTGCGGGCTTCCTTAAGTTTTTCAGCCGCTATATGTTTTCTTGCTCCCATTATTTTTCTTAATGTTTAAATGGTTACCCGTTTACTTTCTGTTACCAGAGTGACCACCGAAGCGACGAGTTGGAGAGAATTCTCCGAGCTTGTGTCCTACCATGTTCTCTGTAATGTAAACAGGGATGAATTTATTTCCGTTATGAACTGCAACAGTGTGTCCCACGAAATCAGGTGAGATCATTGATGCTCTGGCCCAAGTCTTAACAACTGTCTTCTTGCCGCTCTCGTTCATTGCGAGAATCTTCTTCTCAAGAGATACGTTGATATATGGACCTTTTTTAAGTGAACGACTCATAATTTATGCTTTATTTTTTGTTAGCTCTTTCAATAATATACTTGTTAGAAAGCTTCTTAGGTGCACGAGTCTTGAGACCCTTAGCGTAGAGACCCTTACGTGAACGTGGGTGACCTCCAGACTGACGTCCTTCACCACCACCCATTGGGTGATCAACAGGGTTCATAACAACACCACGGTTGTGAGGACGACGTCCCAACCAGCGTGAGCGACCAGCCTTACCAGACTGCTCAAGTGCGTGGTCAGAGTTACCTACACTACCTACAGTAGCCTTACAAGCAGATAGAATCTTGCGTGTTTCTCCTGAAGGGAGTTTAATAACGCAATAGCTACCCTCGCGAGAGGTCAACTGAGCAAAATTACCAGCCGAACGAACCAACAAAGCACCCTGTCCTGGACGCAACTCAATGTTGTGAATTACGGTACCTACAGGAATGTTCTGAAGTGGAAGAGCATTACCTACCTCAGGAGCAGCTTCAGCGCCTGACATAAGAGTTGCACCTACTTGCAGTCCGTTAGGAGCAATAATATAACGTTTTTCACCATCAGCATAGTAAAGAAGTGCAATGCGAGCCGAACGGTTTGGATCGTACTCGATTGACTTTACTACAGCTGGAACACCATCTTTCTCTCGCTTGAAGTCGATAAGACGATACTTCTTCTTGTGACCACCGCCAATGTAGCGGACTGTCATCTTACCGGTGTTGTTTCGACCACCGGTAGAACGCTTTCCGTAAACGAGAGACTTTTCTGGCACGGATGCAGTAATCTCCTCGAACGTGCCAATAACTTTGTGTCTTTGTCCCGGTGTAACGGGATTAAATTTGCGTACTGCCATTTTATTTATTCAATATTGCTGTAAAAATCGATTGATTCACCCTCTTTAAGGGTAACGATTGCTTTCTTGAACGAAGTCTTCTGTCCCTTTACGAGACCTGCCTTAGTGTAGCGTGCCTGACGCTTGCCAGCATAAAGAAGAGTGTTCACATCTACTACATTAACTTTGTAAAGACTCTCAACCTCAGCCTTGATTTGGAGTTTGTTAGCCTCTGGACGTACAATGAAGCCATAACGATTAGACTTCTTGTCTGTAATCTTGGTCATCTTCTCAGTGACCAATGGTTTGATGATATATGCCATAAATCTAATTCTCCTTTAATTACTTGGTTAAGATCTTATCAATTGTCTCGAGAGAACTTTCAGCAATGATTACAGCGTCAGCATTCAAAATTTTATACGTATTGATGTTTGCTGCACCCATTACCTGAGCCTCTTTCAAATTGCGAGCTGACAAATATACGTTTTTATCCTCAGTTGGCAAAACTACGAGCACTTTCTTGCCCTCGACTTTAAGATTTTTTACAATGTTTAAGAAATCTTTAGTCTTTGGAGCCTCAAGAGTGAAATCTTCTACTACGATAATACCATTCTCCTTAGCCTGGTAAGAGAGAGCTGATTTACGAGCAAGAATATTTACTTTTTTGTTAAGCTTCTGACGATAGTCACGTGGCTTAGGACCGAATACGCGGCCTCCACCTACGAGTACTGGAGAATTGATATCACCACGACGAGCGCCACCGCCGCCCTTCTGACGACCGAGCTTGCGAGTAGAACCGCTCATCTCGCTTCTTTCCTTAGACTTAGCTGTACCTTGACGCTGGTTAGCGAGATACTGCTTTACAGCGAGGTAGAGAACGTGTTCGTTAGGCTCAATACCATAGATTGCATCGTTGAGGGCAACCTTTCTTCCGGTCTCCTGACCGTTTATGTTCAAAACACTAACTTCCATTATTTCTCAATTAAAACAGTTGAACCTTTGCATCCAGCGAAAGAACCCTTAACGATAAGAAGGTTCTGCTCTGGAATAACCTTTAACACCTGAAGATTCTGAGTAGTTACGCGGTCGCCACCCATCTGGCCACCCATGCGCATACCCTTGAATACCTTTGCTGGGTAAGAACAAGCACCGATAGATCCCGGTTTGCGTGCGCGGTCGTCCTGACCGTGAGTGCTCTGACCTACACCGCCGAAGCCGTGACGCTTAACAACACCCTGGAAACCCTTACCCTTAGAAGTACCAACAACGTCTACAAACTTAGCGTCGTTGAAGATTTCAACTGTAATGGTATCACCGAGGTTATACTCCTCGTCGAACTTGAACTCGGCCAAGTGCTTCTTTGGTGTTGTGCCGGCTTTCTTGAATACACCCATCATTGGCTTAGTGGTGTTCTTCTCTTTAGCCTCTTCGAAACCCAACTGAACGGCGCTATAACCGTCTTTTTCTACAGTCTTAACTTGGGTTACAACACAAGGACCAGCTTCGATAACAGTGCACGGTACGTTCTTACCGTCGGCACTGAAAACGGATGTCATTCCGATTTTCTTTCCTAATAATCCTGGCATTTCAATAAAATTTTAAAATGATTGATTTTGTTTTTGTGAGATAATTGTTATTATACCTTGATTTCAACTTCAACACCTGAAGGCAACTCAAGCTTCATAAGAGCGTCTACAGTCTTAGCTGTTGAGCTGTAGATGTCGATCAAACGCTTGAAATCTGAAATCTGGAACTGCTCGCGTGACTTCTTGTTAACGAAGGTTGAGCGGTTTACGGTAATGATGCGCTTGTGAGTTGGCAATGGAATTGGTCCACTTACGATAGCGCCAGTAGCCTTAACGGCCTTAACGATTTTCTCAGCTGACTTATCAACCAACATGTGGTCGTAAGACTTCAGCTTAATTCTGATTTTCTGACTCATTGTCAATTAAGTTGATTTAAATAATTATTGTTTTATGAAGTGGGGTACGTCAGATAAGAGTCATTCGCTACCTGACGCCCCATATCATGTTGTTTGTATGCTTTAAGCAATGTTATTAGAGGAGCTCGGCGTGGCCGTTAACCTCTTCGAGAACTGCCTTAGCAATGCTTGCTGACAGTGGCTCGTGGTGATCGTACTCCATAGAGCTTGTTGCACGACCAGAAGTGATTGTACGGAGGGCGGTTACATAACCGAACATCTCTGCCAATGGAACCATAGCCTTAACGATACGTGCACCGCTACGAGCCTCTTCCATACCCTGAACCATACCACGACGCTTGTTCAAGTCACCGATTACATCACCCATGTTCTCCTCTGGAGTAACAACCTCTACCTTCATGATAGGCTCCATGAGGGTTGGCTTAGCCTTAGGACAGAGAACCTTGAATGCCTGGTGAGCAACGAGCTCAAATGACAACTGGTCAGAGTCAACTGGGTGGAAGCTACCATCAGTAAGAGTAACCTTCAAGCCAGTCATTGGGAAACCACCGAGAACACCGTTCTTGAGGCAGTCCTTGAATCCCTTCTGTACAGATGGGATGAATTCCTTAGGCACGTTACCACCCTTAACCTCGTTGATGAACTGCAAGTCGTCCTCTTTGTAGTCTTCGTCCTTAGGACCGATAGTAACATCGATACAAGCGAACTTACCACGACCACCAGACTGCTTCTTATATGTCTCACGGCTCTGAGCTGTGCCCAAGATAGCCTCCTTGTAGTTAACCTGTGGCTTACCCTGGTTACACTCAACCTTGAACTCACGCTTCAAACGGTCGATAATGATATCGAGGTGAAGCTCACCCATACCAGAGATAATGGTCTGACCACTCTGCTCGTCGGTACGAACGGTGAAGGTTGGGTCCTCTTCAGCAAGCTTAGCAAGACCGTTATCGAGCTTAGCGATGTCAGCCTGGCTCTTTGGCTCAACTGCGATAGAGATTACGGTATCAGGGAATGTCATTGACTCCAATACGATTGGGTTGTTCTCATCGCAAAGAGTATCACCAGTACGGATATCCTTGAAACCTACACCTGCGCCGATATCACCTGCGTCGATTGACTCCATAGGAATTTCCTTGTTAGAGTTCATCTGGAACAAACGGCTGATACGCTCCTTCTTGCGTGAACGTGGGTTGTAAACATAAGAACCAGCAACAACCTTACCTGAATAAACGCGGAAGAATACCAAACGTCCCATGAATGGGTCGGTAGCAATCTTAAATGCGAGAGCTGAAGTAGGAGCATCCTCAGAAGGCTTACGATCTTCCTCTTCGTCAGTATCAGGGTTTGTACCTACGATATTCTCTGTATCAAGTGGTGAAGGCAAGAATGCACATACATAGTCAAGAAGTGGCTGTACACCCTTGTTCTTATATGAAGAACCGAGAAGCATTGGAGTAAGCTCCATAGAGATAGTACCCTTGCGGATAGCTGCGATAATCATATCCTCAGGAACCTCCTCACCCTCGAGATAAAGCTCAGCAAGCTCATCATCGAAGTTAGCTGCATTCTCAAGCATCTTATCGCGCCACTCCTGAGCCTCGTCAACGAGGTCAGCAGGAATTTCCTCTACGTCATACTCAGCACCCATTGTCTCGTCGTGCCAAAGGATAGCCTTCATCTTAATAAGGTCAACAAGACCCTTGAAGTTTTCCTCTGCACCGATAGGAATCTGAATAGGGCAAGGATTTGCACCAAGGATGTCCTTCATCTGCTGTACAGTCTCAAAGAAGTCTGCACCAGAGCGGTCCATCTTGTTTACGTAACCGATACGTGGTACATTGTACTTGTCAGCCTGACGCCATACAGTCTCAGACTGTGGCTGAACACCGTCGGCAGCTGAATAAGTAGCAACAGCTCCATCAAGAACACGGAGTGAACGCTCTACCTCAGCAGTAAAGTCAACGTGTCCCGGAGTATCGATCAAGTTGATCTTATAAGAGTTACCCTTATAGTTCCAGTTACAAGTTGTAGCAGCAGAGGTAATAGTAATACCACGCTCCTGCTCCTGTGCCATCCAGTCCATGGTAGCAGCACCATCATGAACCTCACCGATTTTGTGAGTTTTTCCTGTATAGAAAAGGATACGCTCAGAAGTTGTTGTCTTACCGGCATCGATGTGAGCCATAATACCGATATTACGAGTCAAATGTAAATCGCGATTTGCCATTGTCTTTTTACCTAATTAAATATATTAGAATCTGAAGTGAGCGAATGCACGGTTAGCCTCAGCCATACGGTGCATATCTTCCTTACGCTTGTATGCGCCTCCCTGATTGTTGTAAGCGTCCATAATTTCAGCTGCGAGCTTGTCAGCCATTGACTTACCACTGCGCTTACGAGCGAAAGCGATCAAGTTCTTCATTGAGATACTCTCCTTGCGATCAGGACGGATTTCTGTTGGTACCTGGAATGTAGCACCACCGATACGACGGCTCTTTACCTCAACCTGAGGAGTGATATTATCGAGAGCCTGCTTCCAAATTTCGAGTGGGCTCTTCTCTTCCTTAGCCATCTTTTCCTTTACGACGTCAAGAGAGTTGTAGAAAATCTTATATGAGGCATTCTTCTTGCCATCGAACATAAGATGATTAACGAATTTTGAGACCTTCTGGTCGTTGAAGACTGGATCTGGAAGAACCAAGCGCTTCTTTGGTTTTGCTTTTCTCATTTTTTGTATTAAAATTATATTCTGCTTGGGGCTGTCATATGTTCTTCAACGTCCACTCTTGGACATTTACTCAACCTGTTTTTAACAATTCTCCAGCAAAACGATTAAAAAAAAACTAAATTCTTAGTCAAGAGCAAGGATAAGTTCCTGCGTTCCCCGGTTTCTTTACTATCCCCGAGCCAGATTCCGAAGTTTTGTGTCGACCACAAGCTTACCAATCAAATAACTCAAGAACTTATCCTGCTTTTTAGTTAGGCTTTACAGCGTTGATTACTTCTTAGCGGCCTTTGGACGCTTAGCTCCGTACTTAGAGCGGCGCTGTGTACGGTTTGTAACACCTGCGGTATCAAGAGTACCACGAACGATGTGATAACGTACACCTGGAAGGTCCTTTACACGACCACCGCGAACGAGCACGATTGAGTGCTCCTGCAAGTTGTGTCCCTCTCCTGGAATGTAAGAGTTAACTTCCTTAGAGTTTGTCAAACGAACACGGGCAACCTTACGCATTGCCGAATTAGGCTTCTTAGGAGTGGTTGTGTATACACGAACGCATACACCGCGACGCTGAGGGCAAGAATCCAAAGCAGGAGACTTACTCTTGTCTACCAATACTGTTCTGCCTTTTCTTACTAACTGTGAAATAGTAGGCATAATTTAAAATTTTTAATTTATATATTTATTTTGTTTATTATCAACGCTTTACAACATTGCATTAATACATCAAATCTACAATGCCGTTTCGGGCTGCAAAGGTACAAACTTTTTGCTAAAATACATATATATAAAGACAAAAAAGATTTAGCAGAAAGAAATATTTAACGTAATATAACAAATGATAGCATATTTTAGTTACTCACTAATATATGCTATCATTATTAATTTAGCAAGACGAGAGTGCCTCATCTGCCATTGGATAAAAAGTAATATCTTTAAGCCTCACCGGTTCCGAAAGGAGCGATAGTGCGACCAGCAGCGTCAGGCTGCTGCATCTGAGGGATTTCGATAGGACCGAATTCCTTCTCATACTTCAATACATTTTCCTGAAGAGCTGCCAAGAGACGCTTTGCATGCTCAGGAGCGAGGATGACGCGAGAGCAAACCTCAGGCTTAGGCATACCAGGAAGGATGCGTGCGAAGTCGAGGATGAAATCGCTATGAGAATGAGAGATGAGTGCGAGGTTTGAATAAACACCAGAAGCTACTTCTGGCTTAAGTTCGAGCTGAAACTGCTGTCCAGCCTGTGGGTTCTTGTTATCAGACATTGTTCAATAATGTTTTTAGGTTATTATTATATATAAATATGTATAGTAGATTACGAAGGCCTTGATTTCGTAGTTTGCGTCATCTAAGACCCTCTATCTAAATGCAAATTTACTAAAAACATTTATGCTGTGCAAATTTTCAATATCATTTTTTCCATTTGAATTAGTGATATAATAGATAAAACAGTATGTGGAATACTGGAATCATGGAAAAATCCCATAAACTGAATAGCAATACAACGAAGATAAGGTGAGATTACAAGCCTTTTATAGTCTTTGTAGTAGATTTTCTTAATAAAAGTAAGAAAAAACATAGATTACTGCTAAAATTTAGAATTATAGGCAAAACGATGCTGCAAGTAGCTTTCATTCAACAACTTAGCAGACTTCGTTCGTTATCGAAGCTATGTCTCGAGCAATCTATGCTTTCTATCAAACGTATCTTTGCTTTCTACCAAAGATAACTTTGCTTACTGTCAAATGTCAATATGATTACTATCAAATATAGTTTATAACAAAGAAAAACCCTACATTCGTGTATCTTTTATCCCCAAAAGATACTCGAATGTAGGGTTATAGGCTTTACGAACAGAGGTGTCGTTGCCAAAGTTTGTTATCTCGTACGAGATATTATGTATTAGAAGACAAATATCTTATAATCCTTGATGCTACCAGGAGCACCCTGCTCTGCACGAGGAAGATATTCGAGGGCAGAGATGGTCTGTACGCTACCAAGGTCGATTACCAAGAGGTGTGGGAATCCACTACCCTTCACAGTCTGCCAATATGTAGACTCCTGAAGGTCGAACACCTTGTCGCCAGTATGGTTGCCATTCTCCTCTTCGCTATCAGCATACTTGGTAGTCCAACTTTCACGGCTCAAGCGTTTGCCATTGGCACCTTGAACATAGAGCTCGGCTATAGCAGCAACATCGCTACCATCGTGCAAGCTACTACACTCAATAGCAAGATAACGTCCCTTGGCAGACTGACCAAACTTTACTGTTTGCCATCCATTACCAGAGCTGAAAGCACCCTTAGCAGCAGGAGTCATAGAGTTGAGGTCAGGCTTGTCGCCGATATTGTTATGCTTGTTGCTCTTTTCGAGCTGAAGTTTGTTTAGCTCAGGCTGTGCCTGTCCCCAAACAACAGCATTGCGTGGACCAACGACATCAAGAACAACGACCTCATTTCTACCCTTCTTCAACCAGCATCCAGGAACATACAATGTCTGCTGAGGACCGATGCTCCATATACGTCCCATAGCATGACCATTGACATAAACCTGTCCCTTACCCCACGTTTCAAAATCGAGGAAGGTGTCGCCAACCTTCTTGAGGTTGAAATAGCCACGATAGTATCCAGCCTTGCCTACAGCTATGGTCGACTTACCCTGCTTAGCAAGGTTGAGAGCATTGATAGCTGTTTGATAATCGTCAGGGATAGTGCTATTGGTCCATGTTTTAGGCTTTATAGTATATTCATTATCGCCATCTTCGGTAGCGATGGTAACATCGCCAACGATACCCTTGAAGTCTTTTATGGCACGACCGAAGTTGATACGTCCCATACCTTCGACAAGAATCATAAGCTCATCACCTTTCTTTACAGCAGGTAGGTTTACTGTCTTCTCATTCTTCACACGGTCTACCTTACCAATGTACTTACCATTGAGGAACACCTGACCGAAGTCGTGGATGTTGGCAGAGAGAGTGCTTGCAGAAGGAATCTCCGGCAAAACGCAGCGATACAACATAGAGCCCCATCCCATATCCATTTCTTCAAAAGTCTTAACACCAGACTTAGCAACAGAGTCTACACCAAGAGCTATAGGAACAAACTCAGAGAGCTGGAACTTAGGAACTGTGACGATGCTCATAGGAGCCTTAGGAATGGCAGGTATCTTCTTGCCATCGTTATACCTTGTCATCATCTTGCGAAGTTCATAGAACTTAGGAGTTGCAAGTCCCCACTCGTTGATAGGTGCATCATAGTCGTAAGATGTAACATCAGGAGCAAAGCCTGGAGAGTTGGCACCAGCCCAATGACCGAACGATGTTCCACCGTGAGTCATATAGAGCGAGAAGCTGATACCCTTAGAGAGCATCTCGTCCATACCTTCGACCATATCCTTAGCAGGACGAGTTTCGTGGCGAGCCCCCCACTTATCAAACCATCCACTCCAGAACTCAGAGCACATCTTTGGGGCATCAGGACGAAGTTCACCAAGACGACGGAACTGGTTGTTGATGTTGGCACCGGTACCAAAGTTCATTGTCCAAACAAGGTCGTCGAGTCCATTCTTAGTGAAGTTTGAAGCCCAGTCGCATTGGAACAAAGCAGGACCAACAAGTTTGCCATCGGCATTCTTCTTATACCAGTTAGCTTTCAGCACATCGCGAATTTCGCTAACATAAGCTTTGTCTTCGCCATAAGAACCATACTCATTTTCCACCTGAACCATTATGATAGGACCACCATTCTGAATGGTCAGCGGAGCAAGCTGCTCGGCAACCTTCTCTTCAAAAATCTTCACACGTTGCATGAAATAAGGGTCTTGCTCACGAAGGCGGATATCTTTTTTCTTCAAAAGCCACCAAGGCAGACCTCCCATCTCCCACTCTGCACATACATATGGACCAGGACGAACGATGACATACATACCATTCTTCTGAGCCAAACGGCAGAAGGCAGCTACATCATTATTGCCGGTGAAATCAAACTGTCCCTCCTTCTGCTCATGGATATTCCAGAACACATAGATGCAGACAGTATTCATGCCGAGAGCCTTACACATTTTTATGCGATGGTCCCAATAAGCTTGTGGAATACGAGGGTAATGAACTTCGGCAGCCTTTACTACAAAAGGGTTGCCATTGAGTAAGAATGTGCCCTTACCAACCGTGAAGTCGCCAGCCTTTGGAGCTGCATCAGCAGCCGAAGGTGCCATGGCCATAGTGGCAGCAAGAGCAAGTGTAGTGAATAATTGGGTTAGTCTCATAATATTTAATAATTGTATTAATTACAAGTTTCTGTGCAAAGATAAAGTAAATTATATGAAGCACAAAACTTTAAGAATAAAAAAATGCGTACTAAACGCAAAAGGTGGCGACACTTAATAGTGCCGCCACCTTTTATTATATAATATGGTATTGAACTAATGTCAATAACCAAAAAGTAAATAACGAAGGAAACTATTCCTTAACCTCGACCTGACGAGACTTAGTCTCCATCACAGTCTTCTCAGCCTTACCGTCAACGATGACGCAACGGTTCTTGTCATTCTCAGCGAATGGCTGAACGCTGTCGCCCTTAGAGTCGGTAGCGATACGGTTTGCATCGATATTGTACTTTTCAACAAGCTCCTTCTTGAAAGAGTCAGCACGCTTCTGAGCATACTTCTTGTTGAGAGCTTCAGAACCAGTACCCTTGTCAGCATAACCTACAACAGTGATAGTAGCATCCTTGTAAGTATTGAGGAAGTTAGCGATGCGGTTCATCTGAGCGCTCTTTTCTGTAGACTCAGACTCACGGATAGCATAGAACTTCTCCTCGTGGAGAGTTACAGGTTCCTTCTTGTAAGTAGTATCAACAACAGTGATATACTTAGGCTCTGGCTTCTTCTCCTCTGTTACTACAGGAGTTGGAGCTACAACAGGAGCAGACTTCTTAGCCTTGTTGCCGAGACGTACGCTAACACCGAGGAACAAAGAAGTATACCAGTCGTGAGAACCATTATTAAGACGACCGTTGAACTGATCGTTGGTGTTGTCGGCACGATATTCAAGGTTCAAAGAAACATCCTTTGCGATAGCCCAATCGAGCTGAGCACCGAGACGAAGGTTTGGTGAGAACTCAGAAGGATTGTTGGTAGCCATCTTAGAGATGTTCAAACCAACACCGGCGATACCATAGAGGTTCAAAGCACGTGGTTTGCAAGAAACCAAGTTGAGAAGATTTACCATAGCATCGAAAGAGCCAGTAGCATACTTGAAGTTCTGCTTTGCACCAGAAACCTCATTGTACACCTTAGACTTCCATCCCTCTACACTTCCACGAACCGAAACGATAGGAGTTACGTTGCGACCAAGGTTGAAGCTGTAGACAGGTGAAATAAGGTCAGACATACCTGGAGTGTTAGGGAGCTGGATACCACCCTGAACATTGAAGAACCAAGTTGGCTGGAATTCGCATCCACCGCAGCAAGCCTTGCCTTCATTGTCGCAAGACTGAGCGTTTGCTGACATTGCTGAGAGAACAGCTGTCAATGCAATAACAAATATCTTTTTCATTGTTAATTTCACTTTTTAATGATTAGAATGTCAACTTAGCTGTGAGCTGCATACGCCAACGGCTGTAGTAATCAGAGTATGAACGCATATCGTAGGTACCCTTGTTTGTGAACTGGTAACCTGTCTGATATGATTTGCCAACTGTTCCTGAAGTTGTTGGTTTGTAAACAGTCATTGAGCCATAAGTCAATGGTGAGTAGTAGTTGTAACCACCCTGTGACAATGTTGCACCCCACTTCTTGTTCAACATGTTGGTGAAGTTGATGATGTCAAGACCAATCTGGATGTAGCGGATATCCTTACCCCACTTGAAACCAAACTTGTGGTCTACGTGAAGGTCAAGACGATTCTCCCAATCCTCATTGGCATCATTACGCTCAAAATAATGTCCACGATGATCTTTAACATACTTCTCGCTTGCCATCCACTGCTTAAAGTCTTCACCCTGCTGCTCAGCAGTCTTTGTTACAGCACCAGTTTTCTTATCTGTCACAGGAACGAACAAGCCATTAGCAACCATAACATCGACCTCAGCGTCTGTTGGAATATACATAAGGTCATTATTCTTACTACCATCACCATTAAGGTCACCATTTACAGCTATAGAATATGGTGAACCAGAGTTACCTGTGTAGATAAGACCGATAGTAGTCTTGTTGTCGATAGTGCGACCTGGGTTGTGGTTCCAGTTGATGTGCTGATAAGCAGAAACCATTACCTGGTGAGGAATGTTGAAGTTTGACTTAGCGAGCTCTGGCGAGTTAGGATTGCCGTGTGTATAGTTGTATCTCCAGTTAGAGTAAGCTACAGAAGAAGAACCATTATTGATGGTCTTAGACAAACCATAGGTATAGCTTGCCATAAGGTCGAGACCAAAGTCGAATGACTTCTCTGCCTTGACAGAAGCGCTATAGCTATAACCCTTTGAGACATTGTCAAGAACACAGATAGAGCCATAAGAAATAGACTTTGTCTCAAACATTGGACGATTATCTCCATATCCCTCCAATGCTACAGTTTCTGCATAAGTTTTACCAGTAGCAGTAGCAGAATAGTTCTTAACGATCATGTCATTAAGAGTCTTAGAATAGATTCCTTCAACTGTCCAATTGATGCCAAGCAACTTAAAGTCAAGAGCAAGATTAGCACGGAGCTGCTGAGAGAACTTGAAGTCTTTATTAAAGACATTGATTGTAGAACCATTCTTCAAATTCATTGTTTCATCAGCCTGTCCTGCTTTGTTTACATCATATTGAATTTGATTGAACTTAGTTGGATCAATCTTCTTATTTTGCCAAGACATCTGACCAACGCCAGTATTAGAGAAGTTGTTTGAAATCCAAACGAAAGGTACACGACCAGTGAAGATACCTACACCACCACGTACGATAAGAGTGTTGTTCTTAAGAGCATTCCAACGGAAACCAAGACGTGGAGACCACATTGGCTTTACAGAAATCTTCTGATTAGTCTTGAAGTCCCAACCATGCTGTGCCGCAAATACATTAAAGTCAGCATTCTGCAACGGAGTATCAAACATAATAGGCATATCAGCACGGAGACCATAAGTGAGGTCGAAGTTGTCGGTCACAGACCATTTGTCCTGAACATAGAAACCAATCTGACCTGCAGAGAAGCTTGGTACCCAACGCTTTGTACCGACCAAGTCTACATCACCTTGTGCATAATCGAATTCGCTAATTTTTCCTGCGAAGAAATCGTTAGGGTTATTAAAGTAATATGAGCCGTACAAATTCTGGCAGAACAAGTTGCTAAAGTTATACAATTCATCATGTGTACCAAAAGTGATAGCATGATGACCTGCATTGATAGTAAAGTTATCTGTAAGAGTATAAATATCCTGATCCAAAGCATTAGCCATAGAAGAATATTCATTTCCAATATTTAATGTACCACCACCAACGTTAGAAATCTGAATCATTGGGAATGGATCACCAGGGTTACGCTTGTCGCGAACAGATGTCCAGCTTGCATGGAACTCGTTGCTCATATTGTCACCAATACGACTGTTGAGTTCGAATACCAAAGCACTTGTCTTTGAGCAGAAGTCGAAAGCATAGTCGTTGGTTACAAGATTCTTTGCAGAAGCAGTCTTGTTGTTCTGCTTAGCATCAACGAATGACCAACGCAAAGAAGCGTGGTTGCGGTCGTTGATATTCCAGTCGAGCTTAATACCTACCTTATCAGAATATGTATATTCCTTTGGAGTGCCAAGAGTACCACGATAGTTTACACCCTGAGCAGCTGCGTCTGTTCTTACCTTGTCAAGAATCTGATTTGCTACATCAAAGTCAACCTTTGACATACCATTGTCTGTAGAGAAAGCATTGTCGTATTCCTTCTTAGAACGCTCAAAGTTAGCGAAGAAGAAGAGCTTATTCTTAACGATAGGACCACCAAGAGTAGCACCGAGAGTCCAGTCGGTCATATCACCATAGTCTGCAGACTCTTTGCCATCATGCTTCTTATACTTGTTAGATACCATGTCGCCATTCTGGAAGTAAGAATAAACACTTCCGTGGAACTCGTTGGTACCAGACTTGGTGATAGCGTTGATAGCACCACCTGTAAAACCAGACTGACGAACATCGAAAGGTGCGATAGAAACGTGGAGCTGATCAATAGTCTCCATAGAGAAAGGCTGAGTACCAGCCTGACCACCGTTAGCACCGTTAGAAGTCAAACCGAAAACGTCGTTTGACATAGCACCATCAATCTGGATGGCATTATAACGGTTGTTAGAACCTGCAATGTTGATAGCACCACCCTCGGTAACCTTAACGAAAGGATTTACACGAGCAATGTCTGCAACGCTGTGGTTGATAGAAGGAAGTTCTTGGATCATACGGTTGCTAATGGTCTGTGCAGCACCATTACGAGTGCCGTTTACACCAGCCTGACCGCTAACGACAACCTCTCCCAAGGTCTTGGTATCGTCAGCCAACCATACCTTAAGATTGTAAGATTCACCGAGAGACAAAGAAATGTTCTCGAACTCTTTTGTCTGGGCACCGATGTAAGACACAGTCACTGTGTAAGGACCACCGGAACGCATACCCTGGATAGAGTAAATACCCTTGGCGTTGGTAACAGCAGCATACTTGGTACCTGAAGGTACGTGAACGGCCTGTACGGTAGCACCGATAACATCCTCACCGGTTGCCTCGAGTGTTACTTTACCGTTGATGCCAGAAGTTGTAACCTGAGCCATTGCTGATGACAAAACCATCATCAACATAGCAGCAAGAAAAGCAATCTTTTTCTGCATAACTTTGTGATTTGTTAATTAAATAATGTATAGAAAAAAAATAAAAACCAATACCTTTTGTTTCGTTTGCAAAATTATACAAAAATTATTAAACAAACATTACACTCTGAATTAAAATATGTTAAGTTCTTGTTACACCTTATTATATATCAAATAACAAGCAATAAAAAAACAGCCGCCAGATTACTCTGACGGCTGTTTTTATGTAATATATCTTTAAAGATTACTCTGAAACCTTCTCGGCGAAATCAAGAACATTCTTCTTGTTTGCCTCGATGCGATCATATTCTTCCTTAGAGCCAACGATGATTTTGTCCCACTGACGAAGACCTGTACCAGCAGGGATGAGGTGACCGCAGATAACGTTCTCCTTCATACCCTCAAGACGGTCTACCTTACCACGGATAGCAGCCTCGTTGAGCACCTTAGTTGTCTCCTGGAATGATGCAGCAGACATGAAGCTCTTAGTAGCCAAAGAAGCACGAGTGATACCCTGGAGAATCTGAGTAGAAGTGGCAGGAACTGCATCACGAACCTCTACGAGACGAAGGTCACGACGCTTCAAGCTTGAGTTCTCATCACGAAGCTTGCGGGCAGTGATAATCTGACCTGCCTTCAACACCTCTGAGTCACCAGCGTTGGTAACAACCTTCTTACCCCAGATACGATCGTTCTCCTCAGCAAAGTCGAGCTTGTCAACCATCTCCTGCTCAAGGAATGTTGTATCACCTGGATCGTCGATGCGAACCTTACGCATCATCTGACGAACGATAATCTCGAAGTGCTTATCGTTGATCTTCACACCCTGGAGACGGTAAACGTCCTGTACCTCGTTAACGATGTACTCCTGAACGGCAGTAGGACCCTGGATAGCGAGGATATCGCTTGGAGTGATAACACCATCAGAAAGTGGAGTACCAGCACGTACGGCATCATGCTCCTGAACAAGGATCTGCTTAGAGAGCGATACGAGGTACGACTTCTGGTCGCCTGTCTTAGATGTAATGATGATCTCACGGTTACCTCTCTTAACCTTACCCATTGTTACCTCACCATCGATTTCAGATACGATAGCAGGGTTAGAAGGGTTGCGGGCCTCGAAGAGCTCTGTTACTCGTGGAAGACCACCGGTGATATCGCCTGCACCACCTACGGCACGAGGAATCTTAACCAATGTGGTACCAGTAGCGATGGTCTGACCATCCTCTACAGCAAGGTGACCACCTACAGGGAGGTTGTATGTACCCAATACCTCACCAGACTCAGAAACGATGTCTACAGTAGGAACCTTTGTACGATCCTTAGAATCAGTGATGATCTTTTCGGTCATACCGGTTGTATCATCGGTCTCAGCACGGAATGTGATATCACGCTCTACATCGTGGAACTTAACCTTACCAGCGTATTCGCTGACGATAACGGCGTTGAATGGATCCCACTTTGCAATACGGTCGCCCTTCTTAACCTTAGCTCCATCCTTGAAATAGAGAGAAGAACCATAAGGTACGTTAAGGGTTGACAATACGATATCTGTATTGATGTCGATGAAGCGGATTTCAGCAAGACGGCTGACTACCATCTGGCAATCAATATCCTTCTCACCATTGTTTTCTACGAATGGAACAGTACGAAGCTCATCGAACTCGATACGAGAATCGTTCTTAGCTACGATGCTGGCATTAGCTGCTGCGTTACCAGCCACACCACCGGCGTGGAAGGTACGAAGTGTAAGCTGAGTACCTGGCTCACCAATAGCCTGAGCTGCGATGACACCGACAGCCTCACCAAGCTGTACCATGCGAGCGGTAGCAAGGTTACGTCCGTAACACTTCATGCAGACCCCCTTCTTGCTTTCACAAGTGAGCACTGAACGAATTTCTACGCTCTCGATAGGAGAAGCCTCGATACGTGCAACCTTATCCTCTGTAATTTCCTCGCCAGCATTAACGATAACATCGCCAGTTGTAGGATCAACGATATCGTGAACTGATACACGACCGAGGATACGCTCACCAAGAGAAGAGATGACCTCGTCACCATTCTTCAAGGCTGTGCACTGGAGACCACGGAGTGTACCACAGTCTTCCTCTGTGATGATGACGTCGTGAGAAACGTCAACAAGACGACGGGTAAGGTAACCAGCATCGGCTGTCTTCATCGCGGTATCCGCAAGACCCTTACGGGCACCGTGAGATGCGATAAAGTACTCGAGCACTGACATACCCTCCTTAAAGTTAGAGAGGATAGGGTTTTCAATAATCTGAGCACCCTCGGCACCTGCCTTCTGAGGTTTAGCCATAAGACCACGCATACCAGCAAGCTGAGCAATCTGGTCGGCAGAACCACGGGCTCCAGAGTCAAGCATCATATATACAGCGTTGAATCCCTGGTCAGCCTCTGTCATCTGCTTCATCAGAGTCTTCTTAAGGTCGGTGTTAACGTGTGTCCATGTATCGATAACCTGGTTGTAACGCTCCTTGTCGGTGATGAAACCCATGTTATAGTTGTCCATGATAGCCTCAATCTCCTTGTTACCCTTATCAACGATTTCAACTTTCTCCTTAGGGATGATGATATCGTCGAGGTTGAACGAAAGACCAGCTACGTAAGCCATACGATAACCGAGGTTCTTGATACCATCGAGGAATGCACAAGCGCGAGCCATACCCACAGCCTTGATAACATCGGCGATGATACCACGAAGAGTCTTCTTAGAGATGATATCGTTGAAGAAACCTATCTCGTCAGGAATGATACCATTTACGATAACACGACCAACTGAGGTTTCTACCATACGCTTCTCTATCTTACCATCAACGAGGTCGTTGACAATAACCTTTACCAAAGCGTGGAGGTCGCAACGACCTTCATTATATGCGATGATAGCCTCTTCTGGACCATAGAATGTGAAGCCCTCGCCCTTAGCACCTGGACGAATCTTGGTGATATAGTACAAACCGAGCACCATATCCTGTGAAGGAACGGTGATAGGAGCACCATTAGCAGGGTTCAAGATGTTATGGCTCTGAAGCATCAACACCTGTGTTTCAAGGATTGCCTCATTGCTCAATGGCAAGTGAACAGCCATCTGGTCACCATCGAAGTCAGCGTTGAACGCTGTACATGCCAATGGGTGGAGCTGAATAGCCTTACCCTCGATGAGCTTAGGCTGGAATGCCTGGATAGACAAACGGTGAAGTGTAGGGGCACGGTTAAGCATAACCGGATGACCCTTCATCACGTTCTCAAGGATATCCCAGATAACAGGTTCACGACGGTCTACTATCTTTTTAGCGCTCTTTACAGTCTTCACGATACCGCGCTCGATGAGCTTACGGATGATGAATGGCTTATAGAGCTCGGCAGCCATAAGCTTTGGCAAACCTACCTCGCCCATATTGAGCTCAGGACCTACGACGATAACCGAACGACCAGAGTAGTCAACACGCTTACCGAGCAAGTTCTGACGGAAACGTCCTTGCTTACCCTTCAAAGAGTCAGAGAGTGACTTCAATGGACGGTTGCTCTCGCTCTTAACTGCAGAACCCTTACGGCTGTTGTCGAAGAGTGAGTCGACAGCTTCCTGCAACATACGCTTCTCGTTACGAAGGATAACCTCAGGAGCCTTAATCTCCATAAGACGCTTCAAACGGTTGTTACGTATGATAACACGACGATAGAGGTCGTTGAGGTCGGATGTAGCAAAACGTCCACCATCCAATGGTACCAAAGGACGAAGCTCTGGTGGGATAACAGGGATAATCTTCATGATCATCCACTCTGGACGGTTTGTCTCCTGAGAAGTACGGAAAGCCTCTACAACCTGCAAACGCTTCAAAGCCTCAGTCTTACGCTGCTGGCTTGAGTCGTTGTTAGCACGGTCGCGGAGCTCATAGCTCAAGCTATCGAGATCCAAATCTGCCAACAGGTCGTAAACAGCCTCGGCACCCATCTTGGCGATGAACTTGTTAGGATCATCATCCTCAAGGAGGTCGTTGTTAGGATCGAGCTTCTTATCGATGATTTCGAGATACTCATCCTCTGAAAGAAGGTCATACTTGTGAGAACCATTCAAGTCCTCAATACCCTCCTCATCCTTACGTCCCTCAAGGGCACCTGGCTTGATAACGATATACTTCTCATAGTATATTACGGCATCAAGTTTCTTGGTAGGAAGACCAAGAAGATAACCTATCTTGTTAGGCAAAGAACGGAAGTACCAGATATGAGCTACTGGAACAACGAGCTCGATGTGACCAGAACGCTCACGACGAACCTTCTTCTCAGTAACCTCAACACCGCATCGGTCGCAGACAATACCCTTATAGCGAATACGCTTGTACTTACCGCAGGCGCACTCATAGTCCTTTGTAGGACCAAAGATACGCTCGCAGAACAAGCCATCACGCTCAGGTTTGTAGGTACGGTAATTGATGGTTTCAGGCTTTGTAACCTCACCATACGAATTTTCCTGTATCTCCTGTGGTGAAGCGAGACCAATGGTAATCTTCGTGAAATTATTCTTTACCTTAATATCTTTTTTGAAAGCCATTTTCTTTTCCTTTAATCGAGTTTAATACTTAGTCCAAGACCGCGAAGCTCATGCAAAAGCACATTGAGAGACTCAGGGATACCTGGTGTTGGCATTGCATCGCCCTTGACAATAGCCTCGTAAGCCTTAGAACGGCCAACGACATCGTCAGACTTAATGGTGAGAACCTCCTGAAGAACGTGGCTTGCACCAAATGCCTCAAGAGCCCAAACTTCCATCTCTCCGAAACGCTGTCCACCAAACTGTGCCTTACCTCCAAGAGGCTGCTGAGTGATGAGTGAGTAAGGACCAATAGAACGTGCGTGCATCTTGTCCTCAACCATGTGACCGAGCTTAAGGAAGTATGTCACACCTACAGTAGCAGGCTGGTCGAAACGCTGACCTGTTTCACCATCATAAAGATATGTAGAGCAGAGGTGTGGCAATCCTGCCTTGTCTGTCCACTCACCGAGGTCTTCGAGCTTAGCACCGTCGAAGATAGGAGTAGCAAACTTAACACCGAGCTTACGTCCAGCAGCACCGAGGATAGCCTCGAAGATCTGACCAAGGTTCATACGTGAAGGCACACCCAGTGGGTTCAATACCAAGTCTACAGGACGACCGTCCTCGAGGAATGGCATATCCTCCATACGTACTATCTTAGAAACGATACCCTTGTTACCGTGACGACCTGCAAGCTTATCACCTACACCAATCTTACGCTTCTTAGCGATATAGACCTTAGCCATCTGAAGAATTCCTGATGGAAGTTCATCACCGATAGTGATAGCAAACTTACGACGCTTCATTTCTGCATCCAAAAGTTTGTACTTGCGGATGTAGTTCATGATGAGCTTAGAAATAAGACCATCGGTATGCTCGTCGCCTGTCCAGTCGTTAGACTGAATGCCGTCGTACTCGAGGTTCTTCAAAGCTGTAACAGTGAACTTAGTACCCTTAGTGATAATCTCTGCACCAGTATAGTCCTTAACGCCCTGTGAAACCTTACCCTCTGTAAGAGTCATAAGCTTGTCAACGAGGATATCCTTAAGGTCGTTGTTCTTTGCCTCGTACTCCTCGTCAATCTTAGCAAGGATAATCTTATCCTGCTTCTTAGACTCACGAGTCTTCTGAGCGCGAGCGAACATCTTCTTATCGATAACGATACCGCTCAATGATGGGTTAGCCTTCAAAGAAGAATCCTTAACATCACCAGCCTTGTCACCAAAGATAGCACGAAGAAGTTTCTCTTCTGGTGAAGGATCGCTCTCTCCCTTAGGAGAAATCTTACCAATCATCAAGTCGCCTGGCTCTACACGAGCACCTACACGGATAACACCATTAGCATCGAGGTCCTTAGTAGCTTCCTCGCTTACGTTAGGAATATCGCTTGTGAACTCTTCCATACCACGCTTTGTTTCGCGAACGTCGAGTGAATACTCGTCAACGTGAACAGAAGTAAGAACGTCATCGCGAACCATACGCTCTGAAAGAACGATGGCATCCTCATAGTTGTAACCCTTCCAAGGCATGTAAGCAACGAGGAGGTTGCGGCCAAGAGCCAACTCACCATTTTCTGTTGCATAACCCTCAGTAAGGATGTCACCAGCCTTCACTCTCTGTCCCTTAGAGCAGATAGGACGAAGGTCGATGGTCATATTCTGGTTTGTACGGCGGAACTTTGGAATACGATATTCCTTCAAGGCAGGCTCGAAGCTTACGAACTCCTCGTCCTCAGTACGATCATAAAGTATACGGATTGTTGTTGCGTCAACATATTCGATGACACCCTCGCCCTCAGCAGTGATCATAGTACGAGAGTCCTCGCACACCTGCTTCTCAAGACCGGTACCAACGATAGGAGCATCATTGTGGAGCAATGGTACTGCCTGACGCATCATGTTACATCCCATCAACGCACGGTGACCGTCATCATGCTCGAGGAATGGGATGAGTCCTGCTGATACAGAAGCAATCTGCTGTGGAGCAACGTCCATCAAATCAACATCTGTAGGAGGAACTACAGGGAAGTCAGCATCCTGACGACACTTAACGACCTTGCGGATGAATGTACCATCCTCGTTCAATGGAGCATTACCCTGACCGATGATGTGGTTTTCCTCCTCCTCTGCGGTGAGGTATACAACATCCTTGTTGTCCATATCAACTACACCATTTGTAATCTTACGATATGGAGTAGAGATAAAGCCGAGCTCGTTGATAGTAGCATATACACAGAGAGAAGAAATAAGACCGATGTTAGGTCCTTCAGGACTCTCAATAGGACAAAGACGACCATAGTGTGTATAGTGAACGTCACGAACCTCGAAACCTGCACGCTCACGTGAAAGACCACCAGGACCGAGGGCTGACAGACGACGCTTGTGAGTTACCTCAGCAAGTGGGTTTGTCTGGTCCATGAACTGTGAAAGCGGGTTGGTACCAAAGAAGGTATTAATAACGCTTGAAATAGTCTTGGCGTTGATAAGGTCTGTTGGTGTGAACACCTCATTGTCACGTACGTTCATACGCTCACGGATGGTGCGGCTCATACGAGCAAGACCTACAGAGAACTGGTTTGCCAACTGCTCACCAACGGTACGAACACGACGGTTTGACAAGTGGTCGATATCGTCGACGGTAGCGTTAGAGTTAACAAGCTGGATGAGATACTTGATAATCTCTATGATGTCGTCACGTGTAAGAACGCGAACATCCATATCTGTATCCAAACCGAGTTTCTTGTTGATACGGTAGCGACCAACCTCACCAAGGTCATATCTCTTGTCTGAGAAGAACAAGTTCTGGAATACTTCACGAGCACTTGCATCATCTGCAGGGTCAGCATTACGGAGCTGACGGTAGATATATGTAACAGCCTCTTTCTCAGAGTTGCTTGGGTCCTTAGCAAGAGTGTTGAAGATAATGGTGAACTTGTTAGCAGCCTCTGCATCCTTATGAAGAAGGATTGTAGAAGTACCACTCTCAAGGATATCAGTAACGTTATCCTCTGTAATCTCGGTCTCACGCTCCATAACAACCTCGTTACGCTCGATAGATACAACTTCACCAGTATCCTCATCAACGAAGTCCTCATTCCAGCTCTTCAAGACACGAGCAGCCAACTTGCGACCGATAGCAGCCTTCATATTCTTCTTGTTCACCTTCACCTCTTCAGCGAGATCGAAGATCTGGAGAATATCCTTATCCTGCTCATAACCGATGGCACGGAGCAAGGTAGTAACAGGCAACTTCTTCTTACGGTCGATGTAAGCATACATCACATTATTGATGTCAGTAGCAAACTC